>NZ_JBWPVO010000008.1:0-185707 GCF_056590155.1 Isoptericola sp. GX10416
GCGGCACCTTCAAGTCCGTCGCCGTCAAGGCCCCGGGCTTCGGCGACCGCCGCAAGGCCATGCTGCAGGACATCGCGGTGCTCACCGGTGGCCAGGTCATCACCGAGACCGTCGGCCTCAAGCTGGAGAACGCCACGCTCGAGGAGCTCGGTCAGGCCCGCAAGGTCGTCGTCACCAAGGACGAGACCACGATCGTCGAGGGCACCGGCGACGCCGACCTCATCGCCGGTCGCGTGCAGCAGATCCGTTCCGAGATCGAGAAGTCGGACTCGGACTACGACCGCGAGAAGCTGCAGGAGCGCCTCGCCAAGCTGGCCGGCGGCGTCGCCGTCATCAAGGCCGGTGCGGCCACCGAGGTGGAGCTCAAGGAGCGCAAGCACCGCATCGAGGACGCCGTGCGCAACGCCAAGGCCGCCGTCGAGGAGGGCATCGTCGCCGGTGGTGGCGTCGCGCTCCTGCAGGCCGGTGCCGCAGCGTTCGCGAAGCTCGAGCTCGAGGGCGACGAGGCGACCGGTGCGCAGATCGTCAACGCGGCGATCTCGTCCCCGCTGAAGCAGATCGCCATCAACGCCGGCCTCGAGGGCGGCGTCGTGGCGGAGAAGGTTCGCGGTCTCACGCCGGGTCACGGCCTCAACGCCGCGACCGGTGAGTACGAGGACCTGCTGGCCGCGGGCGTCAACGACCCGGTCAAGGTCACGCGTTCCGCGCTGCAGAACGCCGCGTCGATCGCCGCGCTGTTCCTCACCACCGAGGCGGTCGTCGCCGACAAGCCGGAGCCCGCCGGGGCCCCGGCCGGTGACGGTGGCGGCATGGGCGACATGGGCGGCATGGGCTTCTGATCCACGCTCGCTCGGCGCGCTAGCCCGCGCCATGCATGACGGCGGCCGGTCGTCCGGGGAGCTTGCTCCCGGGCCGACCGGCCGCCGTTCTCATGTCGTGGAGTTGTGGGCGCGATTTCTGGCCCGTTATGCCCGAGATCTCAGTATTTACGGCCCAGAAATCGCGCCCACAACGCTTGACCCTGCACCGGGGTGCAGGGGTGAGGGTGAGCGCATGACCCGAACCGGCGCACTGCGCATCTGCGGCTCTCCGCCCCCTTCGACCTGCTCGTCACGGCCCCGCTCGCGCTGCCCTGGACGGCCGCCCTCGTCCTGACCGGGCTCGCCGGGGCCCATACCGGTCTGGGGTTCGACGGCGTCGCACCGGCCCCGTCGAACGTCTACGTCGTGCTGTTCGCCAGTCTCGTGGGCAGCCTGGTGACGGTGTGGGCGCTCGTGCGGCTCTGGCGGCCGACGGAAGAGGACGTCCGGCGTCTCCGGTCCCTGCGGCGCGGGCAGGAGCTCGGGTTCCGGCTGAGCGAGCTGGGCGCTCTCGTCGAGATGTCGGACGACGCCCGCTCAGGAATCCGCGTGACGTCCGAGATGCGTGTCCGCGGCCGGGAGAAGCTGGCCGAGATCGACGAGCGCATCGCCGACCTGCGCAGGATGCGGACGGCGCTCGGGGACGTCCTCGCGGCGCAGCGGCTCGACCCGGCCGTTCCGCGCCCGGTCGTGGGCGCCCTCGCCTGATCACCCGAGGTTGTGGGCGCGATTTCTGGCCCTGAATGTTCTGCAAAAGGGGCAAAACGGGCCAGAAATCGCGCCCACAACTGGAAGGGGTCAGCGGGCGAAGAGGCGGGCTGCCTGGCTCTCCGCGTCCGCATAGGTGGTCGATGCGGACTGCAGTGCCGCCGTGACGGAGTCGAGCGCCGTCTCGACCTGCGCCTGGGCGGACTGCCACTGCGCCATGACACCCGCGAACGACGTCGCGGCGCTGCCGTGCCAGCTCGACTGCAGATCCTGCAGATGGCGCATCATCGCCCCGACCTCAGCCCGGATGGCCCCTACAGACCCGTTCACCGCGGCGCTCGCCTGCGCCACCCGCTCGCTGTCGACCTCGTACCGCATGCTGTCTCCTCCGTCGTCGTCCCGGTGGACCGGGCTGAGCACGACGGTAGGTCGCAGCGTGCGCTGCGCGCCGCCGTCGTCCACAGCCTGTGGACGACGAACTACCTCGACGCGAGCGGCACTACCTCGGCGACGGGCCAGCCGTCGCCTCCTCGCCCAGCTTGCGGCGCTCCTTGGCCAGGCGGTGCAGCTCGGCGTCGAGGTTCTGCCGCGCCGGCTCCTCCCAGGTCGCCCCGAGCGGGCTCACGTAGAGGTTCGGTCGCCCCAGCAGCTTGGTCAAGACCTTGATCCGCGCGTCGAGGTAGTCCGGCAGCGGGATGTGAGCGTACTCGGCGCGGATCTCCCCGACGTACTCCTTGTAGCGCTGGGGCTCGGCGGCGAGCATGCCCAGGTCGGCGTCGTTGAGCACCGCGGAGTCGAAGTCGCCGGGGGCGGCCTTGTGCCGGGCGAGCGTGTCGACCAGCTCCCCGACGCGGTCCGCCGACTCCACGGGCACGCCGATCTCCACGAGCTGGGTGCGCGCGAGCTCGGCGCTGAGGGTGGTCTGCTCCCCGCCGCGCGTCGCGTAGGCGACCTTGCGGTCCGCGTCGAAGACGGCGCCGTGGTACCAGGCGGCGAGGCGGACGAGGTCGGGCTCGTGGGTCTCGTGAGCGAGCTCGTCGACCCGGTGCAGGACGGCGGCGAGATGGCGCAGGTTGTGGAAGTGGCGGCCAGGCCCGGACCACCGTTCGATGAGCTCTTCGCCCACCGCGCGGATCGATTCCTCGGGCTCCGTGGCGCCCGCCCCCCGACAGGTGCGGACGAACGCCGAGAGGAACCACTGCGGCGCGCCGGCGCTGGGGACGCCCATCGCTATCAAGACCTTTGCTCGGAGATCGTTCCTTGTCTCCCTGTCAGCCTACGACCGTCGACCGACACTCGGGTCCCCGACGGCCCGCTGACCGGGCCGTCACGCAGCGTAGCCGCCGGCAGCCGGAAGGAGAACCCGCACGGTCAAGCCGCCGCCCGGCGTCTCGACCACGGAGGCGGAACCGCCGTGCGCACCGAGGATCGCGGCGACGATCGCCAGGCCCAGCCCGGACCCGCCCGACTCGCGGTTGCGCGAGGAGTCGGCGCGGTAGAACCGCTCGAAGACCCGCCTGGCCTGCTCCGGGGAGACCCCGGGCCCGTGGTCGCGCACCTCGACCACGACGCCGTCCGCCACGGTCCCGAGCGCGAGCTCGGTGGGCGACCCGGCCGGCGTGTGCCGGGCGACGTTCCCCACGAGGTTGGTCAGGACCTGCCGCAGCCGGTCCGCGTCACCGACGGTGCGCAGGGCCGACGGCGGGGCCTCGCCCCCCAGCCCCGTCACCGAGACGGTGCGCGTCGGGTCGAGCGCGTGCAGGTCCTGCGCGGTCTCGTGGGCGAGCGCCGCGAGGTCGACGACCTCGTGCCGCATGGGCCGTCCCTCGTCGAGGCGCGCGAGGACGAGCAGGTCGTTGACGAGCGTGCCCATCCGGCGGGCCGAGTCCTCGATGCGCACCATCGTGTCCTCGACCTTCTCGTCCGTGTCGAGTGCGCCCATCCGGTACAGCTCGCCGTAGCCGCGCACCGTGGCGAGCGGCGTGCGCAGCTCGTGGCTCGCATCCGACACGAAGCGCCGCATCCGCTGCTCGGAGGCCTCCTGCACGGCGAACGCCGACTCGATCTGCGTGAGCATCGCGTTGAGCGAGTGCGACAGCGAGCCGACCTCCGTCGAGGGCGGCTGCTCGGGCACGCGGCGCGACAGGTCGCCCTCCGCGATCGCGGCGGCGGTGGCCTCGATGCGGCGCAGCGGGCGCAGCGAGTGCTGCATCAGCCAGAACGCGAGCGCGCCGCCGAGCACGACGATCCCGATGCCCGACCAGAGCAGCGAGCTCGACAGGTAGGCGGTCGTCTTGTCGACCGCGGCCATGGGCAGGGCGACGTACGCGGCGCCCTCGACGGGACTGTCCTGCGTCTGGCTGCAGGGGATGGACACGACGCGCCACGTCGTCGGGTCGGAGCCGCCCTCCGAGTCGACGGTGAACGGCTCGAGGCCGCGGTCCACGACGGCGGTCAGCGACTCGTCGGGGATCTGCGGCTCGCCGAACCGATCGAGCGTCGCGGTCCAGCCTGCCGGGCCGCCGTCGAGCCCGTTGCAGCTGCGCAGGGTGACGGCGTACTCGCTGGGGATGTGCTGGCTGCCCTCGGCCGGGTTCAGCGCCGTCATGCGGGCCACGCCCTGTGCCGACTGCTTGAGCTGGGTGTCGAGCTGGTCGACCAGGTAGTTCGACACGACGGTGCGCGTCGTGAGGCCGGCGATGATCATCCCGGCGCCCAGCAGCAGCACGAGGATCGCCACCAGCCGCACCCGCAGCGGCACCTGCGCGAACCAGCCCCAGTGCTGCTCGTCCGGTGCGCCCGGCGGGACCTCCGCCGTCGGCCCGGGAACGTCCGTGCCCGACGGCGGTCCCTCCGCAACGCTCGGCGCCCCGGGGGCTGCTGGTGCGGCGAACGTCGGCTCGGTGCTGTCGGGCCGGTCGCGGAAGGTCATCGCTGCTGTGCGCGCAAGAGGTATCCGACGCCACGCTTGGTGTGGATGAGCGGGGGCAGCTCGACGTCCGCGCCGTCCGGCCCGGTGATCGTGACGTGGTCGATCTTGCGGCGCAGGTAGGAGATGTACGACTCGACGATGTTCGCGTCGCCGCCCCAGTCGTACTGCCACACGTGGTCGAGGATCTGGGCCTTGGAGAGCACGCGGCCGGCGTTGAGCATGAGGTACCGCAGCAGCTTGAACTCGGTGGGGGAGAGCTCGAGCTCGACGCCGGCGCGGTGCACCTCGTGGCTGTCCTCGTCGAGCTCGAGGTCGCCCACGCGCACGACGGCGTCGTCGTCCGGCTCGCCTCCGGCGGTGCGTCTCAGCACGGCGCGGATGCGGGCGACGACCTCCTCGAGGCTGAACGGTTTGGTGACGTAGTCGTCTCCGCCGACGGTCAGGCCCTGGATCTTGTCCTGGGTGTCGTCGCGGGCGGTGAGGAACAGCACGGGGGTGTGCCGGCCGGTGGCGCGCATCCGGCGGGTGACGGTGAAGCCGTCCATGTCGGGCAGCATGACGTCCAGCACGACGAGGTCCGGCTCGGTGTCGCGGACGAGCTCGAGCGCGCTGGCGCCGTCAGCCGCGGCATGCACCTGGAAGCCGGCGAAGCGCAGGGACGTGGAGAGCAGCTCGCGGATGTTCGGCTCGTCGTCGACGACGACGAGCCGTGCCTCCGGGGTGTCGGTGGTGGCGGCCATGGGTTCAGTGTGCTCCCGATCCCTGAAGGTTTCCTGAATGCGCGGCGTACGAGTCGCGGGGCGACCCTCCTGCCTTCAGGATGCGGGTGTGACTGCTGTCGCGATCCTGCCTGCCCGTCCGGGCGGCCGCGTCGTGCGCCGATGGGTCGCGGCGGTACTGGTCGTCGTGACCACGCTCCTGGTCGTCGCCTCGACCGTGGCGGTGTGGGCGCACCGCACGGTGCTCGACACCGACGACTTCATGGACGCCGTCACGCCGGTGCTGGACGACCCGGCGTTCTACGACGCGCTCGCGGACCACGTGACCGAGCAGACGCTGCTGGCCCTCGACCTCGACGCCCGCGCCGCCACGCGGCTCACCGAGCTCGACGAGATGATGGCGCTCGCGCTGGTCGAGCAGCTGGACGCCGAGCCCGGCCCGCTGCTCGAGGCGTTGAGCACGCGCGTCGACCGACTCACCCTCGCCACGCTCGCACCCGTGGTGGCCGACCGGTTCGAGGAGCGCGTGGAGACGCTGGTCCACCGGCTCGTCGACTCCGAGGCGTTCCACGATCGGCTGCCGCAGCTCGTCGAGCGGGCGCACCGGGCGGCCATCGGCGTCGCCCGGGCCGACGGCGCGGACCACCCGGACGTGTACCTGACCGACGACGCCGTCGTGCTGGACACGACGCCGCTGATCGCGGAGGCGCTGCGGGAGGCCCTCGGGAGCGTCGGCGACATGCTGCCCGGGGTCACGCTGCCCGACGCCCTCGTGGAGCGGGCACCCGACGCCCGGGCGCAGCTCGGAGCGGCGCTCGGCACCCGGCTTCCTGACGGGTTCGGCCAGGTGGCGCTCCTCGACCGGGAGACCTTCGACCTGGTCCAGGGCACCGTCACCACGGTGGACCGTGCCGTCTGGGTCCTGGTGGCGCTGACCGTGCTGCTCGTCGTCGTGACCGTGGCGGTCGCCCCGGCCCGGCGCCGGGTCACCGTCCAGCTCGGGATCGGCGTCGTGGCGGGCCTGATGATCGCCGCCGCGCTGGTGGCACGGCTGCGCGACCTCGTGGTGGACGCCGCGCGGACGACCGACGGGGAGCGGGTCGCGACAGTGCTGTTCGACGCCGTCGCGGCCGACCTGCACGAGATCTTCTGGCTGATCGGGATCGTCGCCGCCGTGGGCGCAGTCGTCGCCGTGCTGCTCGGCCGACCGGCCTGGCTGCGTCGGGCCGGGGACCGCTGGCCGTGGTTGCGCGCCACGGACGGCGAGGCCGCCGGGATCTCGCGCCGGGTCGCCGGGCACGCCGACGCCCTCAGGGTCGTGGTGGTGGCCGTGGCCGTCCTGGGCGTCGTCCTGACGGGCTTCAGCTGGGTCGGGCTCGTGCTGGTCGGGCTGTTCCTCGCGGTCTGCCTCGTGGGCATCTCGGTCGCGCAGCGCATCGCCGACGTCCCGGGCGAGCGCCGGTCGGCGCCCGCCCCCTGAACGTCGGAGGTGGTGCCGCGCGTCAGAGGTAGCGCAGCGGGTCGAACTCGTCGATCGGGATGATCCGGACGCGCGGCAGCGGGCTGGTGAAGGCGTCGACGTCGCCCTCCAGGTCGAAGATCTCGAGCCCGTCCTCGGTCAGCGAGGTGAGCTGGCCGTTGACGAACTCGCGGAAGGCCAGCAGACCGACCCGCCGCCCGTGGTCGGCCAGGAGACGCTCGACCTGCGGCAGGAAGTCGCCGTCGTGGCTGGCGAGCAGGACGTCGCCGTCGCGCCCCGCGATCGCCTCGAGGGTGCGCTGGATACCGAGGTCGACGACCTTCTCGTCGCCCTTCGCCGCCAGCGGGATGGGCCGGTAGCCCATCGCGAGCAGCGCCTGGACGAACGACATCGGCATCTGGCCGCTGGTCGCGTTGAGGAAGAACAGCGGGACGACGTCGGAGCCCCACACCTTGCTCGCGAACTTGGTGATCCGGTCCCAGCGCGGCCGCTCCTCGGGGTTGGGGCGGCGGTTCAGCACGTTCATGCCGAGCGTGGCGTCGATGTTCTCGCCGTCGACCAGGAGGTACGTGGTGCGGGTCGGCTCGTTCGGCGACGCCGGGGTCGGTGCCGGCGCAGGCGATGCGGTCGGCGCGGAGAAGGGGGAGACCATGCGCCCAGGGTACGCGGGACGGCGGCGCCGCGGTGGACGGGCATGGACCGCAGCGGCGGGTCGGAGTAATCTCAGCGGCCGTGCCCGACTTCTCCAGCTCCGACCACCCGCAGGTGACCGTCCTGCAGCACGGCTCCGACGTGCCGCTCGACCGGTTCGTCCGGACGTTCCCGGCTGCCCGCGTCGTGCGGCTCTTCGCCGGAGATCCCGTGCCGTCGCTCGAGGAGTGCGGCGACGGCCTGATCGTCCTGGGCGGGCAGATGCACGCCTACGACGACGCCGCAGCGCCCTGGCTGCCCGCGGTGCGCGACCTGCTGGCGCGCGCGGCCGTCGACGGGCTGCCCACGCTCGGGATCTGCCTGGGTGCCCAGCTCCTCGCCGTCGCCGGGGGCGGAGCGGTGCAGGTCGCCGCGCCGCCTGGGCGGGAGGCCGGCGTCGTCGACGTGCACTGGCGCGCCCAGGCGCTGGAGGACCCGGTCCTCGCGCCGCTCGTCCGTGCCGCCGGGGCGACGTGCGCCGACGACGTCGAGGCGCCCGGCTGCGTGACGCCTGCGGTCTCGATGCACTCCGACGCGATCATCGAGCTGCCCGCCGGAGCGCAGTGGCTCGGGTGGTCCGACACGTACCCCTACCAGGCGTTCCGCTGGGGCTCCGCGCTCGGCGTGCAGTTCCACCCGGAGGCGAGCCCGTCCCTGGCCGTGCGCTGGGCCCTCGGTGAGGTCGACGTCGACACCGCCGCCGTCCACGCCCAGGTGACGGCGCACGACGACGGTCTGGCACGCACCGCGGACCTGCTCGCCGGGGCGTTCCTCGAGCAGGTGCGTGCCGCCGTCGGGCGTCGTGCCGCACCCGCGGTCGCCTGATCGGCTTCCCCCCACGCGCTGTGGGTGCACGACACGCCGTCGGACTCCATCCGACGACGGCGTGTCGTGCACCCACAGCGCTGAGGGGGGGCGGGGAGTGGGAGGTCAGGACTCGATCTGGTTCTGCGGGGTGCCCGACTTCAGGGCTGCGAGGCGCGCCTCCAGCTCGAGGTCCTCCATCGACCCCTCCAGCTCGGAGAACTGCGACTCCAGCGACGACGCCGCGATCTCCGCCTGGCCCATGGCCTGCGCCTCCTCGCGACGCACCGCCTCCTCGAACCGCGAGAGCTCGCTGGTCGGGTCCATGATGTTGATCGAGCTGATCGCGCCCTGCACGGTCTGCTGCGCCACGGCGGCCTTCTGGCGGGCGACGAGCTGGTCGCGCTTGGACTTCAGCTCCACGAGCCGGTCCTTCATCTGGGCGAGACCGGTCTTCAGCTTCTCGACCGTGACCTGCTGCTGCTCGATCATCGGCTGGGCCGACTTGACCTCGTTCTCGGCGTCGAGCTGCTTGCGCAGCGCCACCTTGGCGAGCTGGTCGAACTTGTCGGCGTTCGCGGTGTCGCCCGCGCTGCGCCGCTCGTCGGCCTTGCGGGAGGCGGCCAGCGCCTTGGCGCCCCACTCCTGCACGGACTGCACGTCCTCGTGGTAGTCCTGCTCGGCGAGCCGCAGGTTGCCGATCGTCTGGGCGATCGCCTGCTCGGCCTCCGCGATGTTGTTCGTGTAGTCGCGGATGAGCTGGTCGATCATCTTGGCCGGGTCCTCGGCACGGTCCAGCATCGCGTTGATGTTTGCCTTCGCGAGCTGGCTGATGCGCCCGAGGATGCTCTGCTTCTGCGTCATGACGTGCCCTTCTGGTCCGTGCTGCCCGGATGTTGATGTTGATGACTAGGACGACGGCGGGGGCTCCGAGGTTCCCGGAGGCTCGACGTCAGAAGCGGCCACCGGCGCCGCCCCGGCCGCCGCCCCCACCGAATCCTCCGCCGAACCCGCCACGGGAACCGCCGCGCGGCCCTCCGAAGCCGCCACCGAATCCTCCGCCGAACCCGCCTCCGTAGCGTCCGCCCCGCCGTCGGCCGCGGCCCGAACCGCGCAGGACGGAGTCGAGGACGATCCCTCCGAGGATCATGCCGCCCATGTTCGGGGCGCTGCGACCGGAACCGGCGAACCCGCCCGGTCCGCCGTGCCGCATGTCCCAGCCGGAGGTGTCGGTCTGCGCCATCTGGGTCGCCTGCTGGACGTACCGTTCGGCCTGCTGCGCCGCAGCGAGCGCCGCGTGCTGGTCGGTGGCCTGCAACGTGCGGGCCTCGGCGGCGAGGCGCTCGGCCTCGGCCAGCCGGGTGCGGGCGTCCGGCCCGACGGCGCCGCGACGGGTGGTCACATAGCTCTGCGTGGCGCGGAGCTGGGACTCGACCCGGCCGAGGACGTCGCGCAGCAGCGCCTTGGCGCGGGCGTCGGACTCGGCCTGCTGCCGGGCCGGGGCGAGAGCGGTGTCGAGCGCGGCCTCCGCGGAGGTGAGCCGGGCGAGCGCGGCCAGCGGGTCGCCGCCCTCGCGGGCGCTGCGGGCCTGCTCGGCGGCGGACCGGGCCTCGGCGGCGGCGCCCTGCACGGCCGGGTCGCCGGACGCGAGGCGCTCGGCGTCGACGATGTCCTGCGTGATCGAGGCGATGCCCTTGTCGAGGTTCGTCGCGGCGGAGGCGAGGTCGTCGCCCGCGCTCGCCACGGCGTCGAGGAGCGTCACCGCCTGGCCGAGGGCGTTCTGCGCGGCCCGCGCGTCCGCGACCGCGACGGCCTTCTTGCGCTTCTGGACGGCGGTCCGGCCCGCGGCGACGGCCTCGCGGGCGTTGGCGACGAGGGCGGCCGCCTGGTCCGGGTTGTCGCGCACGGAGGCCAGCGCCGAGGCGGGGTAGGTGGCGGTGAGCCCGGCGAGCGTGCTGCGGGCGACCTCGATCCGCCCCTCGATCTCAACGGCACGCTGCTCGGTCTCGTCGAGCACCTGCGGCGCCCGCGACTGCAACCGGCGCAGGTCGTCGAACGAGTCGGCCTGGGCGTCCAGGGTGGCGGCCGCGGCCTGGCAGCGCCGGACGACGTCGGCGAGCACGGCGCGCTGCCGGGCGGCGTCCGACGGCGCGTCGCCCAGCGAGCCGCCGACCGGCACGCTCTCCTCGAGCCCCTGGCGCAGCCGGAACGCCTCGGCGACGTCCGCGCGGGCCTGCTCGAGGGCAGCGGTGAACTCGCGCGTCGCCTCGATCCCGAACTCGGCCTGCGCGAAGCCGAGCTCCTGCTCGGAGGTCTTGATCGCGTCGTCGACGGAGACCAGGGCGCTGCCGGCCCGTTGTGCGAGCTCCTCGGTGGTGAGGTTGGCGAGCGGGTCGGGGTCGGGTCCGCCGGCCCCGGTGCGCGCGGCGGCCGCTGCGGCACCTCGGCGCGTCAGGTCGGTGTCCCGCCGCGAGCGGGACCACAGGTAGACGCCCCCGGCGGCGACGACGGCGATCCCGCCGACCAGCAGCGGCCCGGGCACCGAGAACCCGCCGGAGGAGCCGCCGTCGTCCGCGCTGCCGGTGGTCGCGGCGCCACCGGAGCCGGTGACCGCCAGGGTGGTGTCGACGGCGGCGACCGTGGCGCCGGCCCAGTCGTCGTCGCGGAGCTCGTCGACGGTGGCGTCGCGGATCGCGTCGAGCTGCTCTTCCGAGAGGTCGATGTTGTTGTCCCAGCTCAGCCCGTACAGGCGGTCCTCGGTGGCGACGGCGAGGAGCAGGTCGTCGGGGCCGAGCTGCGCGTTGGTGGCCGTCGCGTCCGCCCACCCCCGCCCGTCGACGCCGTCGAAGGTCTCCACGTAGACGACGAAGAGCTGGTAGGGGCTCTCCTGGGCGAGCGAGTCCAGGGCCCCCTGGACCTCGGTGACGTCGTCCTCGCTGAGCACGCCCGCCACGTCCGTCACGTCGCCGTCCAGCTCCCGCAGGGGCGACTCGGCGTGCGCGGCGGGGGCGGTGAGGGCGAGCAGCACCGGCAGCGCGACCGCGAGCAGCAGCGTCCGAGGGGCGAGTGCCACTCGTCGGCGTGTGGCCTGGGTAGACGGGATCACGGTCTGCATCGTTCCGCGCGCGGGGGCACGGCGCAATCGCGGGGCGGGTGACGTTCGCCGCCGTCGGCCGGGCGCACCGCCGCGGGGCTATGCCGCGGATGTGCGGACCGTCCCGCGCAGCACGTCCACGACGCGCGACCAGGAGTCGCCGCCGCCCAGCAGCTCCGCGAGCTCGAGCGCGACGGCGTCGTGCGCCGCGACGTGCACGACCAGGTGCCGCCCAAGGTCGTCTACAGCCTCACCGACGACGGCGCCGCGCTGGAACGCGCGCTGCGTCCGCTCGGCGACTGGGGCGAAGAACGCATGGCGCAGATCAGCTCCGTGCGTCAGGGCAAGGCCGTCACCGCGCCCTGACGCTCGGCAGTCAGTCCGTCGTGGGCGCGGCCGCGCGGAGCTTCTCCAGCAACGGCCCGGCCGCCGTGTCGAGGAACTCCTCCTGCTTGGCGTCGCCGATCTGGTGCAGCGCCAGGTCGGTGTACCCGGCCTCCCAGAAGGCGGACGCCGCCTCGACGATCGCGTCCAGGTCCGGCCCGCAGGGGATCGACTCCGCGACGTCCTCCGGCCGCACGAACGCGCTGGCGTGGTCGAACGCCTCCGTGGTGGGCAGGTTGGCGTTCACCGGCCAGCCGAGGCCGAACCAGCGGAACTGGTCGTGGGCCCGCTCCACCGCGGCGTCGGTGTCCAGGTCCCACGAGATCGGCATCTGCGCGATCTTGCGGGACGCCGGCAGGTCGGCGTCCGTGCGCGCGGCATCCCACTGCTGCAGCATGCCCGGCTTCGGCTCGGTGGAGATCAGGTGGTCCGCCAGCGTCGCGAAGTTGTCCACCGACTGCTCCCCGGAGACGGCGACGCCGATCTCCACGGGCTCGTCCGGCAGGTCCCACAACCGCGCCGAGTCCACCTGGAAGTGGTCGCCGCGAAAGCTCAGCAGGTTGCCCTCGAACAGCGCCGCGATGATCTGGACCGCCTCACCGAGCATCTCGTGCCGCTCGTCCACGGCAGGCCAGCCGGCGCCCACGACGTGCTCGTTGAGGTTCTCGCCCGCCCCCAGGCCCAGCGTGAAGCGGCCCTGCGACAGCAGCCCCACCGTCGCAGCCTTCTGGGCGACGACGGCGGGGTGGTAGCGCAGCGTCGGGCACGTCACGTACGACATGAGCCCGACGTGCTGCGTCACCTGCGAGACGGCGCCCAGCAGGCTCCACGCGTACGGCGAGTGGCCCTGGGAGTCGAGCCACGGGAAGTAGTGGTCGCTCATCACCTCGAACTCGAAGCCGGCGTCCTCAGCCCGGACCGCATAGTCGACGAGGCTCCGCGGACCGGACTGCTCGGTCATCAGGGTGTATCCGAATCTGGTCACCCGATCACCGTGCGGCCGATGCGCGCTGCCCGCACCTCGGCCCCCACCCTCTACTTCACTCCGCCCAGCTCCTCGGTATCTTCGCGGAGCCGGACTGCGTTCCGTGCCGGGCGGGTACCTCGTTCCTCGGCCCCCACCCTCTACTTCACTCCGTCCAGCTCCTCGGCGTCGACGATGCGGTAGGCGTAGCCCTGCTCCGCCAGGAACCGCTGACGGTGCGCCGCGAAGTCCTGGTCCACGGTGTCGCGGGCGACGACGGCGTAGAAGTGCGCCGTCCGGCCGTCCTGCTTGGGCCGCATCACCCGTCCGAGGCGCTGCGCCTCCTCCTGCCGGGACCCGAACGACCCCGAGACCTGGATCGCCACGGACGCCTCGGGCAGGTCGATCGAGAAGTTGGCGACCTTCGACACCACCAGCCGGGAGATCTCGCCGGACCGGAACGCGCCGAACAGCTTCTGGCGCTCGCGGACCGTCGTCGCGCCGGTGATCAACGGCGCGTCCAGGTGCCCGGCCAGCTCCTCGAGCTGGTCGATGTACTGACCGATGATGAGCACCTGGTCGTCCGGGTGCTGTGCGACGAGCCGCTCCACCACGCGGTTCTTCCCCGGGGCGCACGCCGCGAGGCGGTACTTGTCCTCCGGTTCGGCCGTGGCGTAGACCATCCGCTCGTGCTCGGGCAGGGTCAGGCGCACCTCGACGCAGTCGGCCGGGGCGATGTAGCCCTGCTGCTCGATGTCCTTCCACGGGGCGTCGTACCGCTTGGGCCCGATGAGGGAGAACACCTCGTCCTCCCGACCGTCCTCGCGCACCAGGGTGGCGGTGAGGCCGAGCCGACGGCGTGCCTGCAGCTCCGCTGTCATGCGGAAGATGGGCGCGGGCAGCAGGTGCACCTCGTCGTACACGACGAGGCCCCAGTCGCGGGCGTCGAGCAGCTCGAGGTGCGTGTACACGCCCTTCCGCTTGGTCGTCAGTACCTGGTACGTCGCGATCGTGACCGGCTTGACCTCCTTGCGCGAGCCCGAGTACTCGCCGATCTCGTCCTCGGTCAGCGAGGTGCGGCGGATCAGCTCGTCGCGCCACTGCCGTGCGGAGACGGTGTTGGTGACGAGGATCAGCGTGGTCGTCCCGGACTTCGCCATCGCGCCCGCGCCGACGATCGTCTTGCCGGCGCCGCAGGGCAACACGACGACGCCGGAGCCGCCGTGCCAGAACCCGTCGACGGCCTGCGCCTGGTACGGCCGCGGCTCCCACGTGGCGGCGTCCTCGCCCGGGTAGACGGGTGTCGTCGTCGGCGACAGCGTGATGGCGTGCTTCTCGCCGTCGACGTACCCGGCGAGGTCCTCGGCCGGCCAGCCGAGCTTGACCAGCGCCTGCTTGAGGTTGCCGCGCTGGGAGGGGTGCACCGCGACCGTCGTGTCGTCGATCCGCTCGCCCACGAGCCCGGAGCTGCGCTTGGACTTGAGCACCTCGGCGAGCACGGCGGCGTCGGTGGACTCCAGCACCAGCCCGTGCACGGGGTGCGAGGCCAGGGTGAGGCGGCCGTAGCGGCCCATCGTCTCGGCGACGTCGACGAGCAGCGCGTGCGGCACGGGGTAGCGCGAGTACGCCATCAGCGTGTCGACGACCTGCTCGGCGTCGTGCCCGGCGGCGCGCGCGTTCCAGAGGCCGAGGTTGGTCAGCCGGTAGGTGTGCACGTGCTCCGGGGCGCGCTCCAGCTCGGCGAACGGCGCGATGGCGCGGCGTGCGTCGCCGGACTGCGGGTGGTCGACCTCCAGCAGGATCGACTTGTCGCTCTGGACGATGAGGGGGCCGTCGGGCATGCGGGTCCTTCCGGTGGGGGTGTCCAGGGTGCCAACGCCGGGCGGTCCGTGGGTGTTCCGCCCCTCAGTGTGGGGTGTCGGACAGGTCACTACTACCTCGGGGTGAGCGTTACCACCTCGGCGTCAGTCGATCGGTTCGACCGACGCGATGCGGTGCACCGCGATGGTCAGCTCGGCCTCGCGCTGCGGGTCGAGCGCCCGCAGGCGCCCGCCCTCCAGCCGCATCGGCTTGAGGTCGCGCTGCTGCAGGGCACCCGCGGGGCCCACCATCTCGACGCGCACGGTGCGCCCGTCGCGCAGCGCGTCGTGCAGCAGGGCCAGGGCGTCGCCCGGCTCGCTGGTCCCGTGCCCGACGGCGGCACTCGTCACGGGCGGCCCGTCGCGGTCCGCGGCGCTCACCCGCACCGGGGTGCCGCCGTCGGGCGCGGTGCTGCGCCCCGCGGAACCGGGCGCCGCAGGACCTGAACCTGCGCCAGCGGTCCCGGCTGCCTCGGTGCCGGACGCCGCCCGGCGCAGGCGGGCGATCACGGCGGCGCGGGCGTCCGCGGAGGTGTCCCGGACGGGGGCCGAGGGGCGGCGGGACCACGCCGCGCGGTCGAGCCGCACCGTGCGACGCACGGGGCCGAGCGGCCGACCGTCCGGACCCTCCAGGCCGGAGAGCAGGCCGTACCGGCGCAGCGTCTCGTGCAGCTCGGCGGCGGGCGCGGACGACGCCAGGACCGTGGGTGCCAGCCGCACCAGCCCCAAGGAGGCGAGCCGGCCGTCCTCGGCCAGGCCGGCCAGCGCGGCCGGGTCGGCGGCGCGCACGTACGAGGTGGCGGAGCCGACCCGGACCGCCTCGTGCCGCCGGGCGGTGTCCTTGACCAGGTACTCGAGGGGTTGCGGGACGGGCACGGGGGAGCGCCCGGCGAGCTCGGCCAGGAGGTCCTCGCCGCTGCGGCCGTGGTCCAGCGCGCGCGTGACCGACCCGGTCGAGAAGCGCACGGTGGTGGCCGCCCCGCGGGACTCGTAGTCGGCCGACTGGTCCAGCAGCCGCGAGAGGGCGAGGGAGGGACGCCCGGGCACGATGCCGGTGAGGTCGCCCTGGAGCAGGACCTCGTCGACCTCGGCGGGCAGCGCGCGGCGCAACGCCTCGGCCAGGAGAGCCGGGCCGCCGTCCTCGGCACCGCTCGCGACGACGTGACCGGGCGACGACAGGGCACCCGCCCCCGTCACGCCGAGCAGCGCCGCCTCGCGCAGCAGCCCGGCCAGCGCCGCCTCGGCGGGCACCGCCCGCGGAGAGCGCCACCGCAGCACCGTCATCACCTCCTCGGGCCCGAGCGCCGTGCCCGGCTGGGCGGCCAGCACGTCGAGCACCGCCGCACGCAGGCGAGCCACCCACGGCCGGTGCAGGTCGGGGGACAGCGGCGCACGCAGCGTGCCCTTCTCGTCGCGCGAGCCCACCTGCCACGGCGTGCGCCGCGACCCCGTCCAGGCCGTCACGAGCTCCGCCCACCGGTCGGCGTCGTCGGCCTCCTCCCAGGCGTCCGCCCGGACCGTCGGCACAAACGACGCCGGCGCCTCGCCGTCGTCTCCCACGAGCCCGGCGCTCGCGGCCAGCTCCACGACGAACGCCGCCGTGGGCTCGTCGGTGTCCAGCAGCAGGGCGGTGCGGCGCAGGTCGCGCACGCCGAGCCCGCCGGCGCGCAGCACGGACGGCGGGGCGTCCTCCCAGGAGGTGATGAGCCGGGCGACCTGTCGCACGATCTCCAGGGCGGCCGTCGCGGCCTCGGCGTCCGCTCCTGCGGTCGGCACGCCGCGGCCGTCGGGGCGGGGCGGGTCCAGGTCGGGGGTGCGGTGCGTGCGCCCGCCGCGCAGCGACAGCCCGACGTCGCGGGGGAGCACCACGTGCCGCGCGTCGGTGCGGAGGAGCAGCCCTGCCTCCACCAGGGCGTCGACGGCGCGGCGCGGACCGGTGCCCGCCGGGGGCACGACGCCGACGGGCGGCCCCCAGGCGAGCGCGTCCAGGATCGGCTGCGCGCCCGGCGGGAGGTCTGCCGGTGCGGGCCGTCGGTCCTCGCGCGCGGGCCCGAGCCCGGCGGGGTAGGGGCCGAGCACGTCCTCCAGCCCGGGCGTGGGCAGCACGCCGTCCTCGTCGTCCCAGACCAGCGCGGCGGTGCGGGCACCGTCCAGCATGTGCCCGACGGCGGTACCCCCCTCGGGCGCGCCGATCGCGGCCGCGACCTGGTCGGGCCGGACCGGGGTGCCTTCGGACAGCGCGAGCAGCGACTCGAGGACCTGCAGCGTGCCCGCGTCGAGGTGGCTCAGGGCGCGGTCGAGGCTCGTCCGGCTCGCGGCGCGGGCGGCGAGCGAGCGGAGCGTGGAAGGGGCGGGGGTGCCGAGATCGGGCCGCGCGGCGAGCAGCTCGAGGAGCTCGTCGTCGGAGCGGTTGCGCACCCATTCGGTGAAGCTGCCGACCATCTGCACGATGCTACGCCGGGTCCCTGGACGTCTCGCGACCCGGGTAGTCCGGGCGGCCAGGGCTCGGTCAGGGCCGTCGCGTCAGGGCGGTCCGGTCAGGGCCGGGCGGTCGCGCGGCAGACCTCGTCCCACGGTGTCGGGGCGATGCCGAACCGCTCCTGCGCCGCCCGGGAGTCGAGGAGGTACGGCGCCTCCCACTGGTAGCGGAGCTGGCGCAGCTCGCGCAGCAGGGGCGAGAAGGCGGCGGCGACGGTCCAGGCGGGGCCGCGCAGCGACGAGACGGGCACGGGCGGCCGGCCGACGGTCGCGAGGACGTCGGTCAGCGCCTGTGCCTGGGTGACGGGCGGGTTGCTGGGTACGTGCCAGATGCGCCCGTGGGCGTCGGCGTCGTCGGCGGCCGCGACGAGGGTGCGTGCGACGTCGCGCACGTCGGTGAAGGTGTGCGGCAGGTCGGTGCGGCCCATCATCATGGCGCGGCGGCCGCGCAGGGCGGCCGGGACCACGCGCGAGACGTGGCCGTTCTGCCCGACGCCGGGGCCCATGTAGTCGGAGCCGCGCACCTCGACGGCGCGCAGCCGGCCGGCGTCGTGCGCGGCGCGCGCGTCGGCCCACAGCCGGGTGCGCAGGCGGCCCTTGTGGTCGGTGGCGGCGTCGGGGAGGCCCTCGGTCATGGGGCCGTCGACGGGGCCGTACGGGTAGAGGGTGCCGGTGATGGCGTAGACGGCGCCGGTGCGCTCGGCGGCGGTCTGCAGCGACGCGGCGAGGGGCGGCCACACGGTCTCCCACCGGGTGTAGTCGGTGGGGTTGGCGCAGTTGTAGAGGACGGCGGCGTGCTCGGTGGCGCGGGTCAGCGCGTCGGGGTCGGCGGCGTCGAGCGTGAGGTGCTCCACGCCGCCGACCCCGGTGCTGCGCCCGGAACGGGTGGCGACGGTGACGTGCGAGCCGCGACCGGCGAGCAGGGCGGCGACCTGGCGGCCCACAGGCCCGGCACCGACGACGAGATGACGATCCATGATCAGTGCTCCTTGTTGTGAACGGTGCTCTCGTTTCGAGTATGCCTCCGGCGCCACGGACTTGGCAAGAGCGGCGCTCTCGGTAGTGAGCACCGATCCGTGCGAGGATGTGAGACGTGACCAGCACGCCGCGCACGGCCAGGGCGCTCGCCCGCGAGACCATCACCCAGGAGATCCTCGCGGCCGCCCGCGCCCGCCTCGCGGCCGACGGCCCCGCGGCCCTGTCGCTGCGCGCCGTCGCCCGCGACGTCGGCATGGTCTCCTCCGCGGTCTACCGGTACGTCGAGAACCGGGACGCTCTGCTGACCGCGCTCATCGTCGAGTGCTACGACGAGCTCGGTGCCGCCGTCGAGGACGCGGAGGCCGCCGTCGCCGAGCGCTCCGACGTCACCACGCGGTGGCTCGTCGCGTGCCGCGCCGTGCGCACGTGGTCGGTGGCGCACCCCGGCGAGTTCCGGCTGCTCTACGGCACCCCGGTGCCCGGGTACGCCGCCCCGCCCGACACGATCGACCCGGCGACGCGCCTCGTCCTGGTCCTGGTCAGGGTCGTGGCCGACGCGCACGACGGCGGCACCGTCCCGCCGCTCAGCCCGACGGCGCAGGCTGACCTGACGGACCTCGTGGCCGGTGCGCGGGACTTCCTCG
Organism: Isoptericola sp. GX10416; assembly: GCF_056590155.1. Classification (NCBI taxonomy): domain Bacteria; kingdom Bacillati; phylum Actinomycetota; class Actinomycetes; order Micrococcales; family Promicromonosporaceae; genus Isoptericola; species Isoptericola sp. GX10416. The sequence continues at coordinate 18,595 of NZ_JBWPVO010000008.1, forward strand.
CGGCGCGCGGCCTGATCACGGACGCGCCGCCCGAGCTGGTCGTGCGCACCCTCATGGCCTGGACCACCGTGCTGGGAACGGTCTCCTTCGAGATGTTCGGTCACCTGGTCAACACGGTGAGCGACCCCGAGGCGTGGTTCGACGTCGTCGCCCTGCGACTGGCCGCGGACCTCGGCATCGGCCTCTAGCACGCGTTCTCACCCGGGTGAAACTGCGTGTGACAGGGGAAAACGCTGCCCCGGGAACAGTGGGTGAAAGACGGGGTGAAAGGGCTCCGGAAAAGCACATCGAATCGGTTCTCCGCTCCTAGAGTCATGACAGAAAGCGTCGTCTCGAGGAGAACCCACCGTGTCCATCACCGACGTCCAGCAGCGAACGCGCCGAGCGCTCGCCGGGGTGCGCGCCGCGCGCCTCCGGGAGGTCCGTGCAGCGTTCCGCGCCGGGAGCTGGCAGACGGCGTACCGCCGTCGGCTGATGCTGACCGACGCCGTGCTGGTGGCGATGGCGACGTTCCTGGCGGTCATGGGCAACAACCTCGACGGCACCTGGCCGCCCGCGCACGGCCTCCGCGCGGACCAGATCGTCTTCATCGTGGTCGTCACGGCGGTGTGGCCGGTGTCGATCGCGCTGAGCCGTGGCTACGACGTCCGCCTCTTCGCCTCGGGCCCGCAGGAGTTCGAGCGGATCTTCGACGCGACCCTGCGCCTCTTCGCCGTCCTCGCGCTGGGCGCCTTCGTCCTCTCCTGGCCGGGCCTGCGCACCTACCTGCTCGTCGCGTTCCCGCTCGGGCTGGTGTTCCTGCTGGTGGGCCGCTGGCAGTGGCGCGGCTGGCTGCGCCGTCGCCGCGCCCGGGGGGAGTCGACGACGTCGGTCCTCGCCGTCGGGCTGCGCGACCAGACCGAGCGCCTCATCCGCGAGCTCAACGAACGGCCGTCCGGATACCGGGTGGTCGGGGTGTGCACCCCGACGACCGAGGCGCGCACGGGCGAGGAGGTGCTCGGCGTCCCGGTGCTGGCCGACCTCGACGGGGCGGCGACGATCGCGGCCCAGGTGGGCGCGGACTGCGTCGCCGTGGCGGGCTCCGACCGGATGACGGCGGAGGCCGTGCGCCGCCTCGGGTGGGAGCTCGAGCCGGTGGGTGTCGACCTCATGCTCATGGCCGAGCTGGCCGACGTCGCCGGCCCGCGCATCACCGTGACCCCCGAGCAGTCCGTCTCGCTGCTGCACGTCGACGCGCCGCGGTTCGCGGGCCCCAAGTACGTGGCCAAGACGATCATGGACTGGATCGGCGCGGCCCTCATCACGCTCGTGGTGCTGCCGGTGCTCGTGACCGTGGCGCTGGTCGTCGCGACGACGAGCCGGGGGCCGGTGTTCTACAGCCAGCTCCGGGTCGGCCGCGGCGGGCAGACGTTCCCGATGCTGAAGTTCCGCACGATGCGCGTCGGGGCGGACCAGGAGGAGGCCGTCCTCGGCTCGGAGCACGACGGGACAGGCGTGCTCTTCAAGCGCCACGACGACCCGCGCGTCACCCGTGCCGGCAGGATGCTGCGCCGCTACTCCCTGGACGAGCTGCCACAGCTCTTCAACGTGCTGGCCGGGCAGATGTCCCTCGTGGGGCCGCGGCCGCCGCTGCCGCAGGAGGTCAGCCGCTACGAGGCCCGCATGCGCCGTCGGCTCCTCGTCAAGCCCGGGATCACCGGGCTGTGGCAGGTGGGAGGTCGTTCGGACCTGCCGTGGGAGGAGGCCGTCCGCCTGGACGTCTACTACGCGGAGAACTGGACCCCGTTCGGTGACCTGCTGATCCTGGCCCGCACGGCCAAGGTGGTGCTGGCCGCCCAGGGCGCCTACTGAGGTTGTCGAGAGGTCCTGCGACGAGCCGGCGCCCAACTTCCCGGTACCCTGGGACACTGCCTCGGCCCCTCTGGCCGAACAGCTGTGAAGAACGACGAGCACGAAGAGGTCCAGGTGCCAACCGGCAAGGTCAAGTGGTACGACGCGGAGCGTGGATTCGGCTTCATCGCCAACGACGACGGCGGTGAGGTGTTCCTGCACGCCTCCGCGCTGCCCGAGGACGCGCAGAGCCCGAAGCCCGGCGCCCGGGTGGACTTCGGCGTGGCGGACGGGCGACGCGGCCCTTCCGCCCTGTCGGTGAAGCTGCTGGACCCGCAGCCGTCGGTGGTCCGGGCCAAGCGCCGGCCGCCGTCAGAGCTGGCGGGCATCGTGGAGGACCTCATCCGGGTGCTCGACCGCACGGGCGACCAGCTCAAGCGCGGCAAGTATCCGGAGGGCGAGGCCGGCAAGCGCGTCGCCACGATGCTCCGTGCCGTCGCCGACAACCTCGATTCCTGAGAGCGAGACGATCATGGCAAACGCCGACGCGCCCGTGAGGGCACGCCGCGTGAGCTCGCGGGCCAAGAACGACGCCGTCCTGCTGGGCGCGGTCGAACAGGCACGCGCCGCGGCGCTGGACGTCGCCTCCTCACCGGACGACGTCGGTGAGCACCTCGGTACCCACGCCGAGGGTGAGCGGCTCATGTCGCACCGGTTCGCGGCCGGCATGAAGGGCTACCGCGGCTGGCACTGGACGGTGACGCTGGCCCGCGTGCCGCGCGGCCGCAACGCCACGGTGTGCGAGGTGGAGCTGCTGCCGGGGGACGAGGCGATCCTCGCCCCGGAGTGGGTGCCGTGGTCGGAACGGCTGCGACCGGGTGACGTGCGGCCGGGGGACACGCTCCCGTTCCGGCCGGACGACCCGCGGCTGGAGCCCGGCTGGACGCCCACGGGCGACGCGGAGCTGGACGAGGTCGCGATCGACGAGCTCGCCCTGGCCCGCCAGCGGGTGCTCTCCCCGCAGGGCCGGGACGAGGCGGCGGAGCGCTGGTACCGCGGTTCGCGCGGCCCGACGGCACCGGGTGCTGTCGCCTCGGCGAAGGAGTGCACGTCCTGCGCGTTCCTCGTGCCGCTGCAGGGTCCCCTGGGCCAGCTCTTCGGGGTGTGCGCCAACGAGTGGTCGCCGGACGACGGCAAGGTGGTCTCGCTGGACCACGGCTGCGGGGCGCACTCGGAGACCGACGTGAGCAGCCGCCCGAGCGACTGGCCGGCACCGGCCCCGATGATCGACGAGTCGTCGATCGAGCGGGTCGAGCTGCCAGGTGCCGGTGCCGCGACACCGGAGCCGTCGTCGGGCGGCACCGAGGAGCCGAAAGGTGCTGGGATCGCGTGACGGAAGACGTCTTCGGGACCGCCGCGCTGCGGCACGCGGTCGCGGAGGCGTGGCTCGGGTCCGCCACCCGCTTCCGTGAGGACGCGAACTCGGAGGAGGACCACGCCCGCGGCCACTACCGCGACCGTGTCGTCGTCGAGCTGCTGCAGAACGCGGCCGACGCCGCCGCTCGTGCCGGTGTGCGGGGCCACGCCCTCGTCCGCCTCGATCCCGCCGCCCGCCGCCTCGTGGTGGCCAACACGGGTGCTGCCCTGGACGCCGACGGGGTGGCGTCGCTCGCCTCCCTGCGTGCCTCGGCGAAAGCGGGACCAGGCCAGGTGGGCCGCTTCGGCGTAGGTTTCGCCGCGGTGCGCGCGGTGTCGGACGACGTCACGGTGCGGTCGCGGTCCGGCGGGGTGCGCTTCTCGACGGCGGCCACGCGCGAGGTCCTCGACAAGGTGCTGGCGGACGGCCGCCCGGGCTCGGACCGGCTCTCGGCGGACGTCGCGGACCGCGGGGACGACCTGCCGGTCCTGCGCCTGCCGGTGGAGGCGGCCGCGCTGCCCGCCGACGCGGAGCACGACACGGTCGTGGAGGTGACGCTGCGCGACGACGCGTCGCTGGCGTCGGTGCGTGCCCAGCTCGACGAGGTGGACGACGTCCTGCTGCTCGCGTTCCCCGCCCTCGACTCCGTCACCCTGACCGTTGTGGGCGCGAATTCTGGGGTCGAGGATGCGGAGGAACGCCGCATATCGGGCCAGGAATCGCGCCCACAACGGACGGCGACGGGGCGGTTCGCGGAGGTCGACGTCGCGGACCTGCCGCGCGAGCACCGGCGCCTCGACTGGTCGCTCACCTGGGCTCTGGTGCCCGACGGCGGCACCCCGGACGCGCCGCGGCGTCGCGTCCTGCACGCGCCCACCCCCACGGACGTGGGCCTGGACCTCCCGGCGGTGCTGCTGGCCACGTTTCCCGTGGACGCGAGCCGGCGCCACGTGCTGCCCTGCGCCGCGACCGAGCGGCTCGCCGTGGCCGCCGGCCGGGAGTACGCGGCCCTGCTGGGTGACGTCGCCCGTACCGGAGAGACCGACGTGCTCGGCCTGGTCCCCACCGGGCTGCCCGCCTCCGAGCTGGACGCCGCGATCCGTTCCGCGGCTGTCGACGCCCTGCGCACCACTCCCGTCCTGGACGGCGGCGTCGCGCCGGTGGACGCCGTCGTGGTCACGGGCACACCCGGCGAGGACCCGGAGCTCGTGACGGCCTTGGCTCCCGTGCTGCCCGGCCTCGTCGCCGTGCCCGCCGCCCATCAGGCGGTGGTGCGGTCGCTGGGCGCCACGGTCGCGTCGCTCGCCGACCTCGTCGACGACCTGCCTGCCGGGCTGCCCGCCGCGCGCTGGCACTCCCTGCTGACCGCCCTCGAACCGCACGCCGCGGAGCCGGGGGTCCTCGAGGCACTCGCCGGGGCGCGCATCCCGCTCGCCGACGGCCGCGTCGCCGGCGTCCGGGGCGCCGTCGTCCTGCCCGAGTCCGCGGACGACGGAGACGAGGCCTCCCTCGCGGCGACGGCGCGAGCCCTCGGCCTGCGCGTGGTGCACCCGGACGCCGCGCACCCGCTGCTGCTGCGCGCGGGGGCTGTCGCGACCGACCCGCGCCGGTTGCTCCACGACCCGGAGGTGCGGGACGTCTCCCTCGCCGCGGCCGAGGCCGTCCTCGACGGCGGCAGCGACGACGGCGCGCTGGAGCTGGTGAGCCATGCGCTCGCCCTCGTGCGGCTGGCGGGCGGCACCGACGTGCCGTTCTGGACCGGCGAGCTGCCCGTGCCGACGGCCGACGGCGAGACGGTGGCGCTGCGCGAGACCGTGCTGCCGGGCACGTGGGCGGCCGAGCTGTTCACGGGCCTGGCGCCCATCGCGCCCGAGTTCGTCGCCCGGTACAGCGCCCCGGTCCTCGCCGCCGCGGGCGCGCGGACGGAACCCGCCGTCTACACGGTGCAGGACGCCGTGACCCCAGAGCCGGACGGATCGGACCTCGAAGGTGCGGGCAGCGACGCCGACCAGGACCCGAACGACCCGTCCGGATGGCTCGCCGGCTGGTCGGACTACCTGCGCATGCTGGCCGGCCGGTTCGGCGCGGGCGTGGCCGTGGGCGACCTGGTAGCTGTCGCCGACCTCGACGCCGTCGGTGACGAAGCCTGGCCGAGCGTCCTGTCCCGGCTCTCCTCCGACCCCGACGCCCGCCACGCGCTCCTGGCACCGGTGCGCACGGGCCGCGCCGCCGCGCCGTCGTACACCGCGTGGTGGTTGCGGGAACGCTTCGGGGCGCCCTTCGCGCTGCACGACGGCGTCCCCCTCCTGCCGACGGCGCCCCGCGACCTGGCTGGGCTCGACGTCGCGACGCGGCGGGCGCTCGGTGGCGTGGAGGCGCTCACCGACCTCGACGCCGCGGACTGGCCCGCCGCGCTGGACCGGCTGCCCGCCGTGGGCGCGAACCTGCCGCTGCGCGACGCCCTCGTGGTGTGGCGAGGGCTGGCGCGACTGTCGGCACGGCTCGACCCGTCCGACCGGTCGTCCGCGCTGGACCCGCTGCCGGACCGGCTGCCCGCGCTGGACGCGAGTGACGTCGTCGTGCAGCGGGCCGACGACGTCGAGGTGGCCGGGACGGCGCGCTGGGCGGCGCTCGGGGCGGTCCTGCCTGCGCCGGCCGCCGACGCCGAGGCGCTGGCCGACCTGCTCGACCTGCCGTTGGCGGGGGAGGACGGTCTGCCCGCGCCGGACATGCCGGGTACAGAGCGTGAGCTCAACCCGCGCCTGGCGGTGCTCGACCACCGCATGCCGGCCACGTGGTTCGAGCACGAGCGGCTCTCCGTGGCCGGCCGGCCCGTGCCGTGGTGGGTCGACGCGACCGGGCGAGTGCACGCGACCTCCCCGGCGGGGCTCGCCGCGGGCCTCGCGGACGTGCTCGGGCGCCCGGACCGCACCGTGCTGCTCGCCGCCGTGCTCGCCGAGCCGGAACGGGCCGTGGCGCTCTGGGCGACGACCGCCTGGGGGTAGCGGGGGCGTCAGTCCACAGGGTCGTCGCGGTGCCGGCGAGCCCACAGCAGTCCGACGCCGCCGAGGGCGATACCGGCGAGACAGACCGCCACGGCCGGCCCGGTCTGCTGCCCCACCAGGGCGAGGACGCTCATGGCGACGAGCACGACCGACCAGGCGATGATCCCCAGCAGGATGACGCGCCGCAGGTCGACACGCTCCGGCGGCGGCGTGGGGCGTCGGCGCTCCGGATGGAGCAGCAGGGACATGACGGTCGGCACGGGTCGATCGTACGTCGGCGAGGCGCTCCGGGCCCGGCACCCCGCGGCGTAGGATGAACGACTGGCGAACGCCGTGTGACGGTTACGACGAGGGACGAGGGCATGAAGCGAGTCATCACCTACGGCACCTACGACCTGCTGCACTACGGGCACATCGAGCTGCTCCGCCGGGCTCGGGCGCTGGGTGACTACCTGATCGTGGCGCTGTCCACCGACGAGTTCAACGAGGGCAAGGGCAAGAAGTCGTACTTCTCGTTCGAGGAGCGGCGCCGCATGCTCGAGGCGATCCGTCACGTGGACCTGGTGGTCCCGGAGAACACGTGGGAGCAGAAGTCCGAGGACATCAAGCTGTACCACGTCGACACCTTCGTCATCGGCGACGACTGGACGGGCAAGTTCGACGAGCTCAAGGAGCTGTGCGAGGTCGTGTACCTCGAGCGGACGCCGGAGATCTCGACCACGCAGATCAAGGCAGGTCTGGCTTCGAAGGCCTGAGCCTCCCGCTGTCGGCGACCAGCACCTCGGTGTTGAAGCCGAGCTGCTCTTCTCGACGCAGCTGTGGCTGCTCGGCGAGCCAGTGGTCGACCATCACGCGTTCGTCCTTGCGTGAGACGTCGTCGACGACGACGGTTGCACCGTCGGCCAGCAGTCCCGCGAAGGTCGGTATCGCAGGGTAGCGAGCGAGCGGTCCGGTGTTTCCGGGAGGTCCGTCCACCAGCAGCATGTCGATGCCCTCCAGGCCGGTGGTGTCGACGTCGTACCAGGAGAACTCGCCGCGCTCCGTCGCGGTCGGCACGAGGGGAGCGTGGCGGAGGTCGACCACGTCGGCGACGTCGTGCGCTTCGAGCTGTGCCTGGGTCGCGTCCCGATACTCCTCGGAGTGCTCGAGGGCGATCACCCGTCCGCCGGTCTCCCGGACGGCGAGGGCAAGCCACACGGTGGACGTCCCGGAGCCGCACTCCACGACCAGCTCGGCCTGCTGGCGCACCACGTGCTCGACCATCCACAGCAGCGTGGTCGGGTCGACGGCCCAGCCGCCGACGGTGGGCAGCACAGCGCGCGGCGGGAAGCGCGCGAGGAGCTGGTGGATCGCCTGGACCTGCGCCGGGATCGCGCGGGTCTGCTTGTTCACCGCGGTGAGCACGCTCTGGACCTGCCGGTCGCGCTTGCTCATCTCGGTGACAATCTCGGTCAGGGCAACGACCTCGGCGCGCAGCGCCGCGATCTCGCCCGACGGCGGTTCTGGTGTGGCCGGTGAGACATGTTTCTCGTTCTGGTCGGTCATCGGACCTCCTCGTCAGGATGAACCTACCCAAAACTCTCGTGCGTCTCCCGGGAACCTTCACATCTCTGGCACGATGAGTGCCCATGGCCAACCAGACCAGCGCGCCCACGCAGGGGTCCAGCGCGATCGACCGGTTCTTCAAGATCACCGAGCGTGGCTCGACCGTCGGCAGGGAGGTCCGTGGCGGCCTCGTGACGTTCTTCGCGATGAGCTACATCATCGTGCTGAACCCGCTGATCATCGGCACCGTCCCGGACGGCACGGGGGCGTTCCTCGGTGGGGGAGACGCTCCGAATTTGGAGATGGTCGCGGCAGCCACGGCGCTGGTCGCCGGGGTCGTGACGATCGCGATGGGCGCGTTCGCGAACTTCCCGCTCGCCCTGGCTGCAGGCCTGGGGCTGAACGCCGTGGTCGCCTACTCGATCGCGACCCTGCCGGACGTCACGTGGGCCGACGCGATGGGGCTGGTGGTCATCGAGGGCGTGATCATCCTGATCTTGGTGCTCACCGGCTTCCGAGAGGCCGTGTTCAACGCGGTGCCGCTCGAGCTGAAGACGGCCATCAGCGTGGGTATCGGCCTGTTCATCGCGTTGATCGGCTTCGTCAACGCGGGCTTCGTGGTGCCGGGCGAGGGCACGCCGCTCGCGCTGGGAGATCTACTTCCAACTTGGAGGCCGGACGAGTCCTAGCCGTGAAGGAGCGGTGTGAATCCTCAGATTGAAAAGGCGCTTGAAGTGTCCGCGCGGCAGTCGCAGGGGGAGGGGTTCAACAGGATGGCGAGCGACAAGAAGGTCGTGGACCTCCTGCTGGGTGGCTCGTTGAGCCTGCCGCCCCACCCGGCCTGGGATATTCCTCAGAAGATCCGCTGGGACGCCGATCCCTTCGGCGAGGTGAACTGGCAGGCGCAGTTCAACATGCTGCGCTGGCTGGATCCGTTGCGACGCCAGGCTGACGTCAACGAAGCGGCACGGGAGATGTGGTTGGCCGTGGTCCTCGACTGGATCGATGCCAACCTTGACTCGCCGCTGACAAAGTGGGGCACTGAGGGAATGGTGGCAGGAATCCGTGGACTCGCAATACTCAACGGTCTGGCACTTGCCAAGGACCCCAGCATCCTCGTGCGTGCACTGGAGCGCCATGTGGAGTGGCTGGTGGACGAGTCGAGACGTGGTGTGGGTAACCATGCGCTGTGGCAGATCGAATCGCTCTTCGTCCTCTCAAGTGCTCTGGGAAAGGAGCAGGAGCGAGCGGTCGCGATAGAACGTTTCGAACAGCATGTAGAGCTCGAGTACGACGAGGAAGGCGTCAACGCCGAGGGGAGTCTCGCATACCATCTCTATAACTACCGGATGACGCTGGATGCGTTGCGCCGCTTCGAGTTGGAGGGGGTGGATGTTGCGAGTGCCCGTGAAAGACTCCAGGGTGCGGTCCGAGAGATGGTGCACGGCACCCGTCCTGACGGGCTGCTCGAACGAATAGGCGATACTGAACGGGCTTCTCTCAGAGGAATTTCTTCGCCGGAGATCGACTATCTGCGCTCTGGTGGTGAGAAAGGCGAACCACCACAGGAGCTCACGGCGCTCTTCGGCGCGGGGTACGCCTTCGGTCGAACTGGGTGGGGAGAGACAAAGCGCTCTCTGGTGGACGAGACTTTCTACTCGCTACGCTTCGGTCGAGCTGATAGGGTGCACGGGCATCAGGACGGTGCATCTCTGACCTACTTCGCGCGCGGCGGCCCAGTTCTCATCGACACGGGCAAGTACGGCTACAACCGCTCCGAGATGCGCCGCCACATCAACTCGCGGCAAGCGCACAACGTAGTTGACCTGCAGCAGAGCGTGTACTCGAAGACCTCGGACGTAAGACTGGTCGCCAGCGAGAGCACCGACAGTTTCGACAGTTACTCCTTGGTGGACGAGGGCTACCACGGCCACCAGGTCGTTCGTGAAGTTGTCTTCTCACGCACGGCGGAATGGCTGCTGGTGGCAGACGAGGTGAGCGGCTCGTCGGCCGTGCCCGCGATCTCTCGGTGGCACTTTGATGCCGAGCTTGACGTGACGATCGAAGGATCGTCCGCGCTTCTGCGGCGGGGTTTGGCGACCGCGGCACCGGATATCGTCGTGGCTTGGGCCAATGCCAATCGAGCAGACGTCGTAGCCGGTGAGGAGAACCCGTACGAAGGTTGGTCGGCGACGGGGTGGAACACCGCCGTTCCCGTGCCGGTGCTGCGTCTTGACGTTCCGGTGGGGGGCGGACGCTGCGTCACGTTGATCGCCCCCGGTGACGACGGCGTGCCTGAGATCGCTGTCGAAGAGGGCGCTGATGCAGCCCTGGTGTCTGTGACTACCTCGTCACGGCAATGGTGGGTCGTGCTCTGTGCCGGCCGCGCTCCGGCGCTCTTCGACTCGCGTCCGACTCACTGGGATGAAGCTGGGCACGATGATCAGGCACGGCGAACGCACGCGCAGGTGCCCCCGGAAGCGATGGGTGAGGTGGAGCAGATCCTGACTGATGCTCGGGGCTCGCTCGGCCACGATCATATGGTGGAAAGGCTACGCGAGGCTGGCTCACGACTGAGAGAGCTGGGGTTGGGCGGCGGCCGGGACTATGGCTTCGGCTCGGTGGTGGCGGATGCCGGGATTCGCGTGGACGGGTTCGAACCTCGGCGGCGCTCGGTGATGCCGCCTGAGTTCCGCTACCGCGAGAACGCCACCTACCAGGTCTTCAGGCACGGCGATCTCCCCGCCGAACTACCAGCAGAGACAGCGGTCCATGTCTTCGAGATCGGGCCCGTTGCGCTGACAGGCATGCTCGTTCCACAGCAAGGCGACGTGTTGTTCGTGGCCCTCAGCGGCGCGGTGGACCGCGGTCGGACCTCACTTCCGCTGTTCCAGGGCCTTGGTGCCCATGCGGACCTACCTGGGTCGTCCTTGTTCTTCTCGGACCCCACGCTTGAGCTCGATGCCGACCTCCGACTCGGCTGGTACCTGGGCACGTCCCAGATTGACCTGCATGCAGTGATCGCCAGCATCGTCGAACGTGCCGCGTCGTTGCTGGGCGCCGGCAGAATCGTTCTGGTGGGCGGTTCGGGAGGCGGCTTCGCAGCGCTGCAGATCGCCGCACACCTGTCGGGCGCCACGGTAGTTGCGTTCAGTCCGCAGACCTCGATCAACAGGTACCATCCAAGGTTCCGCGACCACGCGCTGCGCGCCGTCTTCGGGCCTTTGGGTCCGTCGACGGGCGACCTCGAGCGCCTCGACGTGACCAGCCGATACTCGCGGGACAGGATCCGCGCGAACGTCCACTACATCCAGAATACTGGTGACGTATTCCACGTGGACAACCACGTTCGCCCCTTCCTTGACGCCCTCGCGAGGTCTCCGTTGGAGGGTCGCTTTCAATATGAAGAGGTCTCCATGGGAAAGGGCCATACGAGCCCGGCGCGCGACGTCTACGTGCGTGCCCTCATGGCGGCTTCCGACGCCTCGTAGGGGGCACGCACGCGCTCCCTGCGCTGAATCTCGATTAGTTCCTTCCGAACGATTCTCGCCAGCGCTGCAACGCGGTTCACATAACCGGTAAACGTCTGATCCCAAAGAAAGCGGAAGACGACGACCTCTTCGGCCTTTCCCAGGTCGCTGTCCGATGCTGCGATCTTCGCTAGGGTTCTCGTGACACCGTCCGCGTCGAACGACTCGGCCTGGTCGATATGTTCATGCATGAACGCCTCGACGTCAGCCCAGTTCGAGTCTTGCCAGATGAACGGTGTCGACCGGGTCTTCGCGGTGGTCGGCTTGTAGAACGGGACATCAGCCCAACGGGGATTTGCGACGCGGAGCAGTTCGCGATGCAGGTCTCCGCCGCGCTCGGGCGCCCCCATGGTGAGAGCAGACCTGGCCAGCACGCTCGGTGCGAAGAGCGGACAGAGGACGTCGGCCGATGTGAAGGTACCCGACCAGTTGGGCATTCTGTCCCGCGAGTAGAACATGTCCAATGCTTCGCCCGCCGTCGCGGCGCCGGATTCTCGTGCAAAGGTGAGAAAGGAGCGCATCTGGTTCGCGACGAGCTCCGTTGCTTCTCGTGATGCGACGCCCGAGTGCGCCATCGACATCAGCCGAGGACCTGCAGCGTCGACTGGGGCGCCAATCATCTTCGCATACCATGCGCCTGCGGCGAAGTTACCTCCGGCGAGCACTTCGCCTCCCAGGCCGTTAAACCTTGCCTGTCGAGCAGTGCGAAAGGCTGAGAACCTAACACTGTTGACTGCGGAGGCGGCCAGATAGCGCCCCTCGAAGGCTGTATGTTGGGACGCAATTCTGTCGAGAAAATGGCCCCCGGATGTCACGCGCCCCCGCTTTTCGGCGACGAGGTGCCGGACGTTCGGGTCAGTGGACTCCATGAGCCTCTTTGCTGTCTCCACCTCCCCGCGGTCAGAGTTGATCGTCCTGACCACGGACACGGCACCGCTCCGGATCCCTATGGCTGCGCACACGCGCGAATCCTTGCCACCACTGAGGTCGGCAACAGGACGTGTCGGCCAGCGTTTGGCGGAGGCCATGACAAGTTCCATGTCGCGGACGTTCTGGGTGGTTGACGGTGGCGGACCGGCGCGGGTGGAGTCAATCCATTCCGAGAAGCAGTTCTGTTCTTCCATGAAGCTGACGCCATGCCGGTGGCCCGCCTGAATTCTCGCACCGCCGATAAGTTGCTTTCCGTGCCCCAGCTGGGTCTCTCCGCCGATTGCCCACCCGACGGAGGCCATGCCGGACCAAGCGACGGAGTTTCGTTGTGGCTCTTCACCCATGAAGATGTGTGCTAGCCCTTGCCGTGTGCTCCAGACGTCACCGTCATCGAAATGGTAGTGAAAGAGGCGCACCAACCCGAGCACGTCGTTGGCGATCTCGAGCCGTCCCTGGCTCCATCGTGCAACAGCGAACGGAGCACCCAGATCTCCCTGGTGAATCGATCCATCGAGCACAGCCGAGGCCAGCGACCATGGGTCGGTATTGGTCGCCGGTCCGGCAGCCAGGCCAGGGACATGTAGCCATGCCGTGCCCGCGTCGCTGCGGGCGGAGTAGAAGCACCAGTCGACGGCCGAGTCGGTCGGCTCCCACCCGATGAATCCACTTTGGTTGTCCCCTGTGTGGCTGCGCCGAATCGTGCTGTGATGCAGGCTCTGGAGGTGTTCCTCTGATCTGTCTATGCGTGTTTGCAGGGAGCGTGACGACTCACGCTCGTTGAGGGAGTATGCGAGAAACCCGATAGAACTGGACAAAGTATGTCCTCCGTGGAGTTCGTTGGCCGGAAGCTTAGGGGGTCGAGAGATGTTCGGAATTGACTCCCACGGTGTATCCGCGTGCGCGATGATAGCCACGGAGCACATATTTACCTGCGGCGGGAAGATGTGCTCGGAACAAGTCTTCTTTCTGATATCTGAATCGAATTTTGGGTTTCCCCTCCAGTAGCACATGGAGTGCAACCTCTTCGGCCCAAGTCTTGTGGAGTTTTACGTCGATAGTATGCGGGCCCGTTGTCGCGACGACCGGGCGGGGAGGGGGAAATTGCGTGGAGTGATCGTAGACGAGTTCGTGAAGCACGTCGCCGAGCGAAGCGTTGGTCTCGCCGTTGAAGTGAAAGGGCGCGGGGCCCCATCGATGATCGGGAGCCGAGCGGGTATCGATACCGTCGCCGATGATGCGCGCCCCGGCCATCGTGGCGCGGGCGAGTTCGTAGTATCGACGTGCTAGGAGGTTGTGATCGGCGGCATGCGTCCCGAAGCTGGAGGGCGTCGGAGTCCCGTCGTCCAGACGAGATGCCCATCGAGGGGCGAGCAGGACGACACGATCCGCCAGTCGCGAGCGCGTCAGCGATCGCTCCCACTTCTGTAGTGCGGACGCCCACAGCTCGAAGTGCTCGTCGGTGCCGAACGGGATGTGGCGGGCTGTCGAGGCGAGAGTGCTGTCGAGGCCGGTGGAGATGGCTTCGAGGGTGCGGGTCATGTACCGACCGGACTTCTCGTAGACGCCGAGTCGCTCGTCTGTGATGTCCCAGAGGACGAGGTCGGTCTCGCGGTGATGGTGCTGGAGCTGCTGGATGAGGTCGGCGTGCAGCGTCCCGGTGATGGCACGTCGTTGGAATCTCGAGGTCAGACGGGTCTTGTCCAGCTGCTCGTCGAGACCGGTGATGTGACCGAGCAGCGGGATGATCGACTGGCGTGGCGAGTAGAAGGTCAGCGCGAACTCTTCCGGGGGCAGCAGGGAGAGCAGGTCGCGAGAGACGCAGCTCCCGTGGATGAAGACTCGCATCAGGCGTACTCCGTGGGCCGCTCTCCGAGGCCGAGGCTGTGCATGATCGATCGCAGGCTCCGCTCGGCGCCCTTCCCGTCACCATAGGGGTTGGAGGCTTTCGCCATCGCCTGGTACGCGCCATCGTCGGACAACAACGTCGCCACCTCGTCGATGAGTCGTTCCTCGTCGGTGCCGATCAGCTTCACCGTCCCGGCGTCGACGGCCTCAGGTCGCTCGGTGTTCTCGCGCATGACGAGGACAGGCTTGCCCAAGCTCGGTGCCTCCTCCTGGACGCCGCCGGAGTCGGTGAGGACGACCGTGGAGAGCGAGAGCATGCGCGTGAACTCGCCGTAGGCGAGGGGTTCGGTCACGGTGACGTTGGGCAGGCTGTCGACGTGCGGCAGGACGGCCTTGCGGACCACAGGGTTGCGATGAGCCGGGAGCACGATCTGGACGTCCGGGAACGCGTGAGCCAGGCGTGCGAGGGCTCGGCCCACTCCTTCCATCGCTCCACCCCAGTTCTCGCGGCGGTGCGTGGTCACGAGGAGGATCCTGCGGCCGGAGTCAGCGAGGTCTTCCAGCTTGACGTCCGCGAACGGGGTCTTCCTCTCGACCGTCATGAGCAGGGCGTCGATGACGGTGTTCCCGGTCACCACGACGTGATCGTCGGCGACGCCCTCGCGCAGCAGGTTGTCCCGACTGATGGCGGTGGGCGCGAGATGCAGCGACGCGATCTGGGACGTGATCTTGCGGTTCGCCTCCTCGGGGAACGGGGAGTGGATGTTGCCGGACCGCAGGCCGGCCTCGACGTGCACTACCGGGATCCCCTGGTGAAAGGCCGCGAGGGCCGCCGCCGTGGATGTCGACGTATCGCCCTGGACCACCACGGCAGCGGGCCTCTCGCTCATCAGCACCGGGTCGAGACGTTCGAGGACGCGAGCGACGATCGTCGAGAGCGACGCCCCGTGCTTGAAGATGTCGAGGTCGTAGTCAGGGCTGATGCCGAAGATCTCGTTCACCTGGTCGAGCATCTCGCGGTGCTGACCGGTCACGACCGTGACGGAGTCAAGCGCCTCGCTCGCCTCCAGCGCCTTGATGACGGGCGCTACCTTGATCGCCTCCGGACGGGTGCCATAGACCGTCATGATGCGCGGGCGCGTGTTATCCACTGTCTAGCTCTTTCCGTCGTCTCGAGCTCGGGAGTTGCTCCGCGGGCGTACGTGCCGTGCGGTGTACTGGCGAGGTGCTCTGGGCTCCTCGACGTGGACGTAGGTCTGCTCACGCTCAGCGAAGGCGCGTTCGATGACGGTTCGGGCCTCGACCGGCTTGTCCTTCGCGATCGCCCACGCCCACTTGCGGTAGCGCAGGGCGACGTCCTCGGCGGGGCCGTCGAGGACGAGGCGACCATGGTTCAACCAGATCGCTCGCGTGCACGTCTCCTCGATGGTCTGCGCGGCATGGCTGACGAGGAAGACCGTGCCGGCGCCGTCTCGAAGACGCTGCATGCGTGCTTCGCTTCGCTCGCGAAAGGCGGCGTCGCCGGTGGCCAAGGCCTCGTCGATCAGCAGGATGTGCGGGTTGGCGGCGGTCGCGATGGCGAACCGCAGGCGGGCCCCCATGCCGGACGAGTACGTCTTCATCGGCAAGAAGATCGACTTTCCGAGACCGGCCAGCTCCTTGACGTCCGGGACCGCAGCCTCGGCCTGCTCGGGCGTGAGGCCCATGGCGAGGCAGCCGAGGCGGATGTTCTGCTCGCCGGAGAGGTCGGGCACGAGTGCGGCGTTGACCCCGATGAGCACCGGCGTGCTCTCCGCGAGCACACGTCCCTTCGCGGGGCTCTCCAGCCCGGCCATGATCCGCAGCAGGGTGCTCTTGCCGGAGCCGTTCTGGCCGACCAGACCGACCTGCTCGCCCGACCGGGCCACGAAGGAGATGCCTGTCAGCGCGCGGACGAGGACCTTGGGGTCGTTGCCCAGGACGGTGCGCGCGGCCCGCTTGACGGCATTGACATGACGACGTCGCTCGGTCTCGTCCGTGGACGGCACCCGGTAGCGCACGTGGACGTCCTGCACGGCCACGGTGGCCTGGGCGAACGGGTCGACCTGGTCAGGCTCGGCCATAGGACTCCTCCCCCTGCCAGAAGAAGAGGAACCCGACCACGAGCACGCCGAGCCCCCACGACGTCAATCCGATCCACGTCGCGGCGTCCGGCACCGTGGCGTAGAGCAGGCAGTCCCGCGCCGCGTCCAGCACCATGAACATGGGGTTGGCCTCCATGATGCCGACGATCCACGGGAACTTCTCGAAGCGGTCGATCGAGAAGAAGACGGCGGAGGCGTAGAGCCAGAGGCGCATGCCGACGCTGATGAGCTGCGAGATGTCGGGCAGCACTGTCGTCAGCCGGGCGAAGAACAGTGCGATCCCCGTGGCGAGGCAGGTCTGCAGGAGGAGGACCACCGGGAAGAGCAGGGCGGCGGCGGTCCACGTCTCGTCCTCGGGCAGCGTGGCGATCAGCAGCAGCATCGCCGCGATGGTCGGCACGAGGTTCAACACGCTCCGCAGGATGACGGAGATCGGCAGGGAGGCGCGCGGGAACGAGAAGGCGCGGATCAGGTTGCGACCGGACTGGATTGACTTCGCGCCACCAGTGACGCACTGGGTGGTGAACTGGAACAGGAAGACACCGATCACCAGGTAACCGAGAAAGTTGTCGATCCCGCGGCTCGTCTCCAGGATCAGGCCGAAGATGAGGTAGTACGCCAACCCGGAGAGGATCGGGTTGATGATCATCCACGCCTGGCCGAGCACCGTCTCGCGCGTGCCGCTGGAGACCTTGGCGCGAGCCTCTGCCCACAGGAAGTGTCGCCGGCCCCAGAGCTGGGCCAGGTACTCCCGGACCGGTGGCCGCGCACCGACCTGTTTGAGCCGCCTTGCCGACACCACCTCGAGCGAGGTGGTGTGCTCGCGAAAGATCTCGGCATAGAGGTCTGCGGCGTCCGCGGGCGCCATGGCAGCAGGCGTCGGCCGCGACATGGGGACCGATTTGCTCATCGCGTGGATCTTAGTTGGCCGGAGCCATTTTCGACTGTTGATATAGCGCGAAAAGGACAAAGCGGAAATGTTTGCCTGGAGGTGAGGCGGTAGCCTGGGCGCCGTCGAGTGATCGAGGAGAAGAGGCCGCATGCGCATGCTCATCACCGGCGGTGCCGGGTTTATCGGTGCGAACTTCGTGCACCAGGCCGTGCGCGAGCATCCCGACGTACGGGTGACAGTCCTCGACGCCCTCACGTACGCCGGTGATCGGTCGTCCCTCGCCCCGGTCGCCGACGCGATCACGTTCGTCGAGGGATCCGTCGCCGACGCGGCGCTGGTCGATCGTCTGGTGGGCGAGTCCGACGCCGTCGTCCACTTCGCGGCGGAGTCGCACAACGACAACTCGCTGAACGACCCGTCGCCGTTCGTCGAGACCAACCTCGTCGGGACCTACATGCTCCTGGAGGCCGTGCGGAAGCACGGCGTGCGGTACCACCACATCTCCACCGACGAGGTCTACGGTGACCTGGCGCTGGACGATCCGGCGAAGTTCACGCCGGAGACGCCCTACAACCCGTCGAGCCCGTACTCGTCCACCAAGGCGGGCTCGGACCTGCTGGTGCGGGCGTGGGTGCGCTCGTTCGGCGTGCAGGCGACCATCTCGAACTGCTCGAACAACTATGGCCCGTACCAGCACATCGAGAAGTTCATCCCGCGGCAGATCACCAACCTGATCGACGGGGTGCGCCCCAAGCTGTACGGCGCCGGACTCAACGTGCGCGACTGGATCCACGTCGAGGACCACAACTCAGCCGTCTGGGCCATCCTCGACCGGGGCCGGATCGGCGAGACGTACCTCATCGGCGCCGACGGCGAGAGGAACAACCTGCAGGTCGTCCAGACGCTCCTCGAGGCATTCGGCCGTGACGCCGACGACTTCGACCACGTCAACGACCGGCCCGGGCACGACCTGCGCTACGCGATCGACGCCAGCAAGCTGCGCGACGAGCTCGGCTGGACGCCGCGCTACACCGACTTCCGTGCGGGCCTGGAGGCCACCATCGACTGGTACCGCACTCACAAGGCGTGGTGGCGCCCCGCCAAGGCCGCCGTCGAGGCCAGGTACGCGACGGCAGGCCAGTAGAGCCTCAGACCTTCAGGGTCGCAGAGCCTCAGGCCTTCAGGGTCGCGAGGTACGCGTTCACCGCGTCGGACGACGGCAGCAGGCCCTGCTGCTCGGCCTCGTGCAGGCTCGGCGCCGCCGTGTCCTTCTCCGAGAGCTGCGGCGTCAGCGTCGACCCGTCACGTGCCGTCGTCGGCCACTCGATACCCACGGTCGCGTCCAGCGGGTGAATGCCGTGCTCACGCTCGGGGGCGTAGCCCGACGAGCACAGGTACAGCACGGTCGAGTCATCCTCCAGGGCCATGAACGCGTGCCCGAGACCTTCGCCCAGATAGATGGCCCGACGGTCTGTGTCGTCGAGCAGCACCGAGTCCCACCGGCCGAACGTGGGGGAGCCGACGCGGACGTCCACCACGACGTCGAGCACCGCGCCCCGGGCGCACGTCACGTACTTGGCCTGCCCCGGCGGGACGTCCGCGAAGTGGATGCCGCGGAGCACACCGGCGGCCGAGACGGAGCAGTTGGCCTGCTGCAGGTCCAACGGGTGGCCCACGGCCTCGACGAACGGCCCGGACTTGAACCACTCGAGGAACAACCCGCGCGGGTCGCCGAACTGCTGCGGCGTGATCTCGAACGCGCCGGGGACGTCTAGCTCACGAAACTGCACTGGTGGGACCTCCCGGCGTCGGTACTCGGTGGCCCCTAGGATGCTACGCGTGCCTCCCGACTCGCAGAGCCAGCGCTGGGTGGTCGTCGGTGCCGGCGGGATGCTGGGCCACGATCTGATCGCCGCGCTCGAGCACGCGGGCGCCGAGGTCGTCGGTCTGCAGCGGGCCGACCTCGACGTCACCGACGCCGGAGCCGCACACCGAGCGCTCGCCGGTGCCGCCGTCGTCGTCAACTGCGCCGCCTGGACCGCCGTGGACGACGCCGAGGCCCACGAGCCGGATGCCTTCGCGGTCAACGCCGTCGGTGCGGCCCACCTGGCGCGGGCAGCGCACGCTGCCGGTGCGAGGTTCGTGCACGTCTCGACGGACTACGTGTTCGACGGCGAGGCGGGCGAGCCGTACGCCGAGGACGCGCCGCTCGCCCCGCGGTCCGCTTACGGGCGCACCAAGGCGGCAGGGGAGTGGGCAGTACGCGCCGAAGCGTCCGACCACCTGATCGTCCGGACGGCGTGGCTCTACGGTGCCCACGGAGGGTGCTTCCCGAAGACGATGGCCCGGCTCGCGGCCGAGCGCGACCGGCTCGCCGTCGTCGACGACCAGGTGGGCCAGCCCACGTGGACGCGCGACCTCGCCGACCTCGTCGTGCAGCTCGTCGAGGCCGGGGCGCCGGCCGGGACCTATCACGGGACGTCGACCGGTGAGACGTCCTGGTACGAGTTCGCGCGGCGCGTCGTGGCCTCGGCAGGGCTGTCCACGCCGGTCGAGCCCACCACCAGCGACAAGTTCCCTCGCCCGGCTCCGCGACCCGCCTACTCGGTGCTGGGGCACGACGCCCTGCATGCTGCGGGCGTGGAGCCCATCGGCCACTGGGCCGAGCGGTGGGGGGTCGCGGCGCCCGAGGTCCTCGGGTAGGTCAGTCGTCGAGCAGGCTGAGCAGGTAGCTCCCGTACCCGGACTTCAGGAGCTTCTCGGCGCGCACGCGCAGCTCGTCGTCGGACAGGAACCCGCGTCGCCATGCGACCTCCTCAGGCGCACCGATCTTCATGCCCTGCCGTTGCTCGACCGTCCGGACGAAGTCGCTGGCGTCGATCAAGGAGTCGAACGTGCCCGTGTCCAGCCATGCCGTGCCACGCGGCAGGACCTCCACGTGCAGCCGCCCCTGCTCGAGGTAGGCGCGGTTGATGTCCGTGATCTCGTACTCGCCCCGGGCCGAGGGCCGGATGTTCTTGGCGACCTCGACGACGTCGTTGTCGTAGAAGTAGAGGCCGGGCACCGCATAGCTGGACTTCGGCACCCGAGGCTTCTCCTCGAGCGAGATGGCCTGCCCGGCATCGTCGAACTCGACCACCCCGTACGCCGAGGGCTCCGCCACCCGGTAGGCGAAGATCGAACCGCCGTCCACGTCCGAGAAGCGTTGGAGCTGGTCGCCCAGGCCCTGGCCGTAGAAGATGTTGTCGCCCAGCACGAGGGCCGCCGAGTCGTCCCCGATGAACTCCTCGCCCAGCACGAACGCCTGCGCGAGCCCGTTCGGCTGCACCTGGACCGTGTACTCGATCGAGATGCCGAACTGGGAGCCGTCGCCGAGGAGGCGTCGGAACTGCTCCGCGTCGTGCGGCGTGGTGATCACCAGGACGTCCCGGATGCCCGCCAGCATCAGCGTCGACAGCGGGTAGTAGATCATCGGCTTGTCGTAGACCGGCACGAGCTGCTTGCTCACGCCGAGCGTGATCGGGTGCAACCGGGTGCCGGAACCGCCGGCCAGGATGATGCCGCGCATGGGTTGGATGCTCTCACGACACGTCGTCGTCGAGCATGGCGTAGAGGGCGGCGCGGTGAGCCCGGTAGGCACGGCTGCCTCGGCGGGTCATGGCGTAGTTGGTGGACGAGCCGGGCCCTCGCCCGCGCTTGGTGGACTTGACGTAGCCCGCCGCCTCCAGGGCAGACATCTGCTTGGACAGGTCCGAATCGGTCAGACCGAGCTGTTCCTTGAGGAACCTGAAGGTGGCGTACTCGGTGTTCGCCAGGACGGCCATCGCCACCAGCCGCTTGGGTGCGTGGATGACCGGGTCGAGGTCGCCCAGGTTCATGCCAGACGCTCCCGCACGGCCGCCGCCGCTCGCCGGTAGCGGGCCTGGTACCGCGCCAGCCCGGCGGTCACGAGTGCGAACGCAGCGGCGGAGGCCGCCAGGAGCCCTGCCCACCACCACGTGCCCGCGACCAGGCCGGCGATCACGACCACGCCGACGCCGTACCGGCGGTGCTCCCGCCGGATCTCCGGCGGAGGTGTGCCGCGACCGACCATCGGCAGGACGCCGTAGCGTCGGGTCAGCCGGCCGATCAGGGCGCCCATCCCGCCGCTGAGCGTGAGCATCGCGACGATGAAGGCGAGCTCGTGCTCGTGCCAGAGCCCGAACGTCCCCACGTATGCGGCGGACCACGCGCCGAAGAGGGGAGACACCCACCGGCGCGGCGGCGGCATCACGACGTAGGGCACCGCCTCGGCCCGCTGCATCTCGCGGACGCGCTCGGAGGCGTCGAAAGAGCTTTCCATGCCGGTGAGCCTAGAGAGTACTTTCCGCTTGTGCAAGTGTCAGGTTCGCCGGGCACGACGGCGTCCTCCCGGACGAGCACATCGCCGACGGCGGGACTTGCCACGCCAGAGCAGCCGTGCGCTACGGTGACGGCCATCACAACCGAAAACGGCCCCGGAGAGTGCGCCAACACTCAACCGAGGCCTGACCACCCAGAGAGAACGGACCTCTCCAGATGGCTGTCGCCGACGATATCAGCGCGCCCTCGGCACCCCCGCCTCCGGTGCGACTCAACGCCCGCGCGCCCCTGTGGCGCCTGATCGACGCCCTCGCCGCCGGAGGGTGGGGCGACCTGCGCGACGCCCCGCAGAGCGTGCGCACCTACCTGCTGGCCCTCGCCCGGATCGCCGACGCCCGCACCGGCGTCGCCGAGGTCACCGACGCCCAGGCGGCCGAGCGGGCCGGCCTGTCCGTGCGCACGATCATCCGGGCACGGACCTGGCTGCAGGCCGCCGGCCTCGTGGTCATGGCCCGCCGCGGTGCACGCCAGGGGTTGCGCGGCGTCGCGTCACTCCTGTCGGTCACCAAACGCGCACTGGTGGCCCTGCTGCCCGCCGCACGCCGCGCCAAGGACGCACGCTCCCGCCGTCGGGCATCCCGGCCGGGCGGCGCTCCCAGCCTTCCCAACCTGACACGATGGCAGTCCTTCCCCTCCTGGCGGAGGAAGACGGCGCCGCCCCGGCGGAGCGGGTCTGCCGGCCCCGCGACGCGGCCGACCGGACCGTCATCCGTGCAGCGGCAGCTCCTCGCCGAGGCGGCCGCCGCCGCGGCGCACCCACCGCGAGCCGCCACGATCGCCGCCGCCCGCGCGGCGATCGCCCGATGACGAGGTCAGCCGGGCAGCGCGTCCTTCGCCACCGAGAGCCGGAGTGGGCCGCCCGTCCCGAAGGTGCTGATCAGCAGGGACGGAGGGCTTTCGGCGCGGCCGACGTCCCGGTGCTGGCCGCTCGAGGTGGTCGCCCCGGCGTCGGGCTAGAGATCCCCGGTGCGAGCAAAGTCCCCCTGCATGACGAAGTTGCCGTCCACCCAGGCCGTGGCGATCTCCAGGTCGGCGGTGTCTCGCCACTGGATCGACGTCGGCGGGTTCTGCGCGGGGGAGAGGACGTTCTTCATCGCCGACGTCAAGGACCCGGCCAGGCCGTTGGCGATGACGCGCACCACGACCTCGACGATCAGCCGCACCAGCGGGCCGCCTATCCAGAACCACCAGGGGATGTCGGCCGAGTGGTGGCTCTCCGGCGAGTCGTCGGGTCGGAAGACCAGACCCTTCGACGCGGCGTCGAAGCCGATCTTGTTGACCGAACGCACCGAGAAGGTCATGGAGATGCCGAGCTTGAGGTCGCACGTGCCTTGAGCGACGTCGACGTCGAGGCCGCTGCCCGACACGCCGAACGAGATCGTCCGGATCTTCGGGTAGTAGTCGATCAGGCCCTCGCGCACCGACGCCATGTCCAAGGTCGTCGTGTTGACGACCCGTCCGGACGCCGCGTCGTAGTAGAAGCTCGCCGCCGATGCGCCGTGGCCGAACGCGTCCGGCAGCGCCGGCATGATGACGTGCTCCAGCAGCAGCGCCGTGGAGAACGCGAACGCTGCCTCGTGCTCCGAGGCCAGCAGTGCCGGATCCACCGAGCGCGGCAGATCGGTGATCGTCCGGTCGCTCGTGACGCTGAGGATGACCAGCGCACCCCCGGAGCCGTCGCTACGGTCGGCGTAGGCGAACGCCGACCGGACCGGCGTCAGCCACGACTCCGACGCCGGAGGCACGAGATTGACCGTGGCGAACACGAACGAGATCTGCTCGCTCCGCGCGGCGAGGTCGCCTGCCAACCCTGCCGCCAGCAGCGCGGTCTCGACGTCATCCAGACGGTCGTCAGGATCGTCGATCCGGATCGGAGTGATGGCGCCGGGTGTCGGATCCTGACCGATCGTGCCGGCTTTCGAGATGTCAAAGCACAGGTCTCGTACCTCAGACGCCTCCGACGAGACCAGGTCGAGTGCCACGCTCGCGACGAACACCAGCCCGGTGAGGTCGACGCGATGCGCCTCCTGAGCGGTGAGCTCGAGCCAACCCTCGATGATCGGCAGCCGCAGCGTGACGAACTGCCCGGAACCACCCTCGGCGATCTGCCAGTGGCCGAACGATCCACCGGCCCGGATCTGCAGACCGTCGGGATCGTCCACGGCGAAGTCGATCAGCAGCGCATCGTTCCCGCGAGCGAGCGCGTCGTTCACCCGGGCGAGATCAAGGGCGAACGCGGTGTCCCAGCCGTGCAGGTTCATCGGAAGGTCTCCCCGGGTGTGGTCTGTCTGCCGCCGAGCTGCAGCGACCCGTTCAGCTCGGCGCTGGTCAGGGTCAGTCCGGACGACTCCGGCCAGTGGATGTCGGTGGTGCACTCGAGCACGAGATCGCCGATGCTCGGCAGCGCCGCCGCCGCGTCACCGCCGGCGACCGCCGCGATGAGTGACGGTGTGGCGGCTGCGAGCCCGGCGACCAGCCCGATGATCAGCACCGCGGCGATGGCCGCTCCGGCACCGGGGATCACGATGGCGGCGACGATCGCCGCCACCGCGCCGAGGATCGCCACGATCGTCTCGGTGATCTCCGCCCACTTCTCCTTCTGCGTGTACTCGTTGCGCTCGGAGTCCCGCGAAGGCATGAAGCTCAAGGTCTGGCCGCCGTCCGGTCGGTCGACCAGCGTGATCCGGAAGAAGTCGCGCGCGTCGACGAGTGACCGGATCCCCGGTGCCACGGTGGTCTGCACCACCGAGTGCATCTGCAGCTCGTCGCCGACCACCTGCAGCTCCAGCTCCTTCAGCTCTGGACGGTAGGTGCGCCCGCCGGACTTCACCTCGTCGAGATCCACCGTTCGGGTGATGCGCACCGTTCCCGAGGCCAGCTCGAAGTCCTCGACCGTGGTGCCGTCCAACGCCCGAGTGAGTCCAGGGACCATCAGATGCTGCAGAAAGCTGTCCTGGGAGATCAGCACGGATGCCGTGCACGACGGCGGGACCGCAGTGGGGGCGAGCTGGTTGATCCGGCCGCCCGGAGAATTCCCGCACGTCATCGTCAGGACGCCGAAGCAGCTGTTGTCGTCGTCCGACCCGTTGGCGTAGGCGTAACCCGTCCACGTCGGCCTGAGCCACTGGAAGTCGCCCTGGGCGGCTCGTGTGTTCAGGTCGAGTGCGCAGAAGACGTACGTGAACAGGTGCAGGTTCGCGGTGAACCACTTGCCCAGGGCCGCGGAGAACAGCGCTGCCTGCAACGGCGACGGCACCGCCGACCCGTAGCCGACGGCCTGGATGACGGCCGGCGGATCGTCAGGATTGTCGGAGGTCGCGCGCGTCGCGAGGAACGACCGGTCGTCTGCGCCGTCGTCGGCCACCGCGGTCGCGGCGTCGGGCGGGGAGCCGCCGGAGGGCGGCTGCGGCAGGTAGCGCAGCTTGACGGCCACCGTCACCCACCCGTCCTCGACGGCCAGGTCGGGCGTGTTCGGGAAGCTCATCCGGGCAGTGCGCAGAGCGACCCGGACGAAGAGGATCGAGTTGGACCCGCCGCGCACGAGCTGCCAGGTGCCGAGCTCGCCACCGATCGTCCAACCGTCCTGGATCTCGAGCGCCAACGAGGTGGGCCAGCGTCCGCTCGCGGCCAGCGTCTCGTTCACCTGCGGCAGGCGCATGGCGTGGACGACGTCCCACCCGAGGGTGCCTGCCTCGGCCGCCAGGGTCTGCGGCGCGATCCCGGCCCGGGGCACGAACACCCCGGGCCGGGTCGCGGCGTACCGCGGTGGGGAGGTGACGGTCACGCTGAGGACCCCTCGATGACGACGAGGTCACCGCCGAGCTGGAACGACCCGTTGAGCTGCGCCACCTTGAGCTTGAAGCCGCTGGAACCGGGCCAGGCGACGTCGCTCGACGCCTCCATGACGAGATCGCCGATGGAGGGCAGCGCTGAGGAGGCCTTGCCCTCCATGACCCGGGCGATGATCTCCGGTGTCGCAGCCGCGAGCCCCGCGATGACGGAGATGATGACGATGGCGATGATCCGCCGAGCGAGCGTCTGGATGAGCTTGCCCGCCACCGTGGCCGCCACGGCGGCGGCGATGCCGATGATGATCTCGGTGACGATGACCCACGTCGCGGTCTCGAGCCAGTGGTTGCGCTTCGGGTCTCGCGACTGCACGAAGTTGAGGGTCTGCCCGCCGCCTTCCTTGTCCACCAGGACGATGCGGTAGTAGGTGACGTCGGTGATGAAGACGTCGATGCCGGGAGAGATGTGCACCTTGGTCTTGGTGTTGATCTGGATCTCGTCACCGACCGTCTGCAGGGTGAACGACTGCAGCTCGGGGGTGTAGCTGATGAGGTCGACGGTGATGTCGTCCATCGTGATGTCGTTGACGGACTCGATGACCGACCGGGACAAGGTGAAGTCGGACTCGGTGGCGTGCGTGAACGACTTCGTGAGCCCGGGCAGGATCATCTCGCGCAGGAACAGGTCGTTCGACACGAGCACCGACCCGTCGCAGTCCGGCGGGATCGCCGATGGCGGCAGCTGATTCGTCAGACCGTCCGCGGAACGACCGGTCGTGAGGTTGAGGACGCCGAAATAGCTGCCCTCGTCCGTCGGGCCGTTGAAGTATGCGTAGCTGGTGTATGTCGGCTTGAGCCACTGAAACTGCTCCTGCGCTGCTCGGGCATTGATGTTGACCACCGAGAAGACATACGTGAACTGGTCGAGGTTCGCGTTGAACCAGGTGGAGAGGGCCTCGGAGAACAGGGCCTTCTGGAGCGGGGTGGGCTCGGCGGTCCCGTAGTCGATCGCCTGGATGACGACGGCGGGGTCGTCCTCGGCACGCGCCTCGACAGAGCTGGCGAGGAACTGCTCGACACCCCCGGTGTCTCCGGCACGGGCGTGGTGCTCGCCGTCGGTTCCCGACCCGGCGGGAGGCTGCGGCAGGTACTGCAGCTTGATGGCCACGGTGGCCCTGCCGTCCGTCACGTTCAGGTCGTCCGTCCCCGTGAAGGTCATGTGTGCGCTGGTCAGGGGCGTCCGGAGGAAGATGATGGCACCGGAGCCGCCGCGGGTCAGCGACCACGGGCCGAACGTGCCCGACAGGGTCCACCCCTCCTGGACGGTCGTGGAGAACTCGGTGGGCGAGGCGCCCGAGTCGGCCAGGGCGGCATTGACCTGAGGCAGCCGGATGGCGTTGACGCAGTCCCAGCCGAGGGTGTCGGCCTCGGCGGCGAGGAGTGCCGGAGGAATCTCGTCGCGACGCACGAAGACTTCTGGTCGGACGTCGTCGTACCGAAGGATCTCCGCCGTGGCGAATGCCGACGGTGGGGCGGTGGAGGTGCTCATGGTGTTTTCCCCTGTCTCATGAATCGATGTGCAGTTTGACTGCATTGGCAGCGTGGCATCGGCTCCATTCACCTGCCCGCCGACCGACTAATTTCACCCGCAAGCCGATAATCTTTGTGTATTCTGGGCCGGAATGAGCGCATCGCCCCTCCCGAACCATTTGCGTCGTCCTGGTCCGCCCGGCCGCCGCAGTCGACTGGCACACTGGCCCTGTGACGCGTGACACGCCGCCGTGCGAGCGTGCCTACCGCCGCACCCTCGCCGTCCTGACGCTCGCCGTGGCGCTGTGGGCCGTGGCCTGGTCCGTGCTGACCCCCGGGTTCCGCTCGCCGGACGAGCAGAACCACCTCAACAGCGTGGTCCGGATCGCGTACGGCGGCGGCTGGCCTGCTCCGGGGGAGGCGCACTTCGCGCCCTTCACCGACCAGGCCGTCGCCGAGGCCGCCTACCCGGCCGACCTGCCGGGACGTTGGCAGTACCGCGCCCACGCGACACAGTTCGTCGAGCTCACGCCCGTGCCCGCCGACGAGCGGGTGCGCATCAGCGCAGAGAACGCGCTGCCCGCCCCGGGCACCAGCGCCACCATCGACCAGATGACCCAGCATCCGCCCGCCTACTACGCCCTGGGTGCGGCGGTGCTGCGCGCCACCGGCACGGCCGACGCCCGCTGGGACGTCGCGCTGCTGACCCTGCGGCTGCTCGACGTCGCCCTGTTCGCCGCCACCGTCCCGCTCGCCGCGGCCACGGCGCGCCGCCTCACCGGGTCCCGCTCCGCCGCGCTGGTCGCCGCCCCGTTCCCGATGCTGGTCCCGCAGGTGGGGCACATCCTCGGTTCCGCGAACAACGACGCCCTCGTGGTGCTCAGTGGCGCCGTGGTCACCTGTCTCGCCGCCCGCGTCGTCACGGGCGACCTGCGCTGGCGCGTCGTCGTCGCGATCGGCCTGGCGCTGGGCGTCGGCCTGCTCACCAAGGTGATGCTCGCGTTCGCCATCCCCACCGTCGCGCTCGCCTACCTGCTCGCTCCCGGCCCGCACCATCCTCGAGCGGGGCCGACGACGGCGGCCCGGAGCGTGCGTGGCCTCGCCGCCCTGGCGCTCGCCTTCGCCGTCGGCGGCTGGTGGTGGGCCCGCAACTGGATCGTGGACGGGGCGGTGCAACCGGTCGGGCTGCCGCGCGACTACTCGGGGATGACGCCGGTGCCGGCGGACCAGGTGCTCTCCGACGCCCTCGGGCGCACCGCGCAGGCGTTCTTCGGGAACCTGTCCTGGCTGGAGATCCGGCTGCCCGGCGCTCTGGTGGTGGTCGGTTCCACGCTGCTGGTCCTCGTGACGCTGATCGCCGTCGTCGTGCCTGGTGCGCGACGCGGCTCCCTGACGATCGCGCTGCTGCCCGTC
The DNA here is from genome assembly GCF_056590155.1 of Isoptericola sp. GX10416. Lineage (NCBI taxonomy): Bacteria > Bacillati > Actinomycetota > Actinomycetes > Micrococcales > Promicromonosporaceae > Isoptericola > Isoptericola sp. GX10416. The sequence continues at coordinate 46,844 of NZ_JBWPVO010000008.1, forward strand.
GGCCTGGCGGGCGGGGTGATCGTCAACGCGGTGAAGAGCTGGTCAGAGACGGGCGTGCTCGTCGCGCTGCAGGGGCGGTACGTGTTCGGCGGGCTGACGGCGCTCGCGGCGCTGCTCGCCGTGGCCGTCTGGCAGGTGTGCCGCCGTCGGGAGCGGGCGGTGGCCGTGGCCGTGCTCGTCGCCACCGGCCTGGCCGTGCTCGCCGCCGTCGCGGGGCTCGTGTGGGCGTTCGAGGCGATGTATCGCGGGCCGGGGGAGTCGGTGGGTGCCGCGTGGGAGCGCTGGGCGGCGTGGAGCCCGCTGAGCGCGCCGGTGATCGGCGTCGTGCTGGCCGTCGTCGGCCTCGGGATGGTGGCCGCGGTGGTCGCCGCGGCCCGCTTGGCGAGCGCGGCAGCCAGTGGCGCTGGGCGACGTCGTGGAACCTCACGCATCACGGCCTGATGCCTGACTTTCCGCGACGTCGGCCGGCGGAGTGCTCGCCGATGGTTCGATCCGTTGCCTTGACAGGACGCCTATCGATACCGGAATACTAGCTGTCATGGCCGAGGTAGGTGTTGCTGAAGCGGCCGAGATGTTAGGTGTCTCGGCCGAACGAGTGCGCCAGCTGGCGGCGGCGGCGCGGATCCCCGCGCGCCGGGTCAACAGCACATGGCTCATCGATGCCTCTCGCCTCGACAGGTTTCGGCCGGTCGCCCGCCCACTCGTCCCTCGTATGGCCTTCGCGCTCGACGCGATGGCGGAGGGCCAGGACGCCGAGTTGGAGCGGCGTGATGCCTACCGAGCGAGAGGCCTGCTGGACCGGCTCAGAGAAACCTCCGACCCCGGCGCGCTGCTGCGGTCCTGGATGGCTGCGCGGGCGACCACCGTCACGCTCGACGCACATGCTCCTGCCGGCCTGGCGGATGATCGACGGATTCTCCCCTCCGGTATCAGTGCGCCGGTGGCCCGGCTGACCGGCTCCGGAGCGTTCGAAGGCTACGTCGCGGATATCGACTTCGAAGAGGTCAGGCTCGACCATCTCCTGCTTCCTCCGACCGGCACCGGGAACTGTGTGTTTCACGTTTCCCGGGAGCGACCAGAGCGCGTGGGTCGGCTCGTCGTCGCCGCGGACCTGCTCGAACGTGGTCCCGGTCGGGAGCACCGGCGCGCGCTCGAGATCATCGCGGAGGTCGTGGCATGACCGAGGCCATCTGCCTCCCTCCGCAGACACCGGCTGCGCAGACGGGCTGGCACCTCCTCTTCGACCTGTACGAGCGGATGCCCTCGCACTGGGCGGTCGTGGGCGGCCAGATGGTGATCCTTCACTGCGTCGCACGGGGGACCGCGCCGGTCCGGGCGACCGAGGACCTCGATGCGGCACTGGATGTGCGATTACGCCCAGGGATCCTGCGTGAGTTCACCGCCGCGCTGACCGATCTGGGATTCGAGTCGTCTGGCCGGTCTCCCAGTGGACACGAGCACCGTTGGGTGACCTCGGACGGGGCGCAGATCGACGTGCTGATCGCGAGGCACCTCGGCGCGCGCGCCAAGAGTCGCACAGGGGTGACCGGCGGGACCACGATCGCTTCCCCAGCCGTACAGCAGGCGCTGGACCGGTCGACGCCGGTTCGCGTCGTCGTTGCCGGAAGGACCGGCACCGTGAACCTGCCGTCGTTGCACGCGGCCCTGGTCGCCAAGTCTGCTGCGTATGGCGTGGTGCTCGACCGGCACCGTGACCGTCACCTGACCGACCTGTGCGCGCTCCTCACGGTGGTCGAGCGTGGTGACGGGCTGGAGAGCTCGAGCCGCCGCGATCTGGAGCACCTGGGCAACGCGTTCGGAGTCCTCGGTCGACGGCCGGAGATCGTGGGTCGGGTCGACGGTGCTGCGGCGGGACTCCTGCGTGCCCGTGAACTCGTTCGCTTCGCAAGAATGCGACTCGATCGCGGTGCGGCCGACGAACCGTAGCCGTATGCGTCGTTAGACTCGCGCAGGTCAGCGCCTCCGCGCCGACCGCCAGCGCCGCCGTCGTCCCACCGAAGGGCCTCGATGAAGCTCGTCGTCCAGATCCCGTGCCTCGACGAGGCCACGACCCTGCCGCTCGTGCTGGCCACGATCCCGCGCGAGGTGCCCGGCTTCGACCGCGTCGAAATCCTGGTGATCGACGACGGCTCCACGGACGGCACCGCGGAGGTCGCCCGGAACCTCGGCGTCGAGCACGTGATCCGCCACACCCGCACCATGGGCCTGGCCCGCTCGTTCCGCGACGGCGTGGACCACGCGCTCGCCCACGGCGCGGACGTGGTGGTCAACACCGACGGCGACAACCAGTACCCGTCCGAGCGCATCGCCGACCTCGTCGCGCCCATCGTCGCCGGCGAGGCCGACGTCGTGGTCGGGGACCGCCAGACGGCCACCATCGAGCACTTCTCACCGTTCAAGAAGCGCATGCAGCGCGTCGGCAGCCGGGTGGTCAGCGCCGCGGCCAAGGCCAGGCTGCCCGACGCCGCCAGCGGGTTCCGCGCGTACTCGCGCCACGCGCTGCTGCGCCTCAACGTGGTCACCCAGTTCAGCTACACGATGGAGACCATCATCCAGGCCGGCAACAAGGGCCTGCGCATCGTCTCCGTGCCGGTGACCACCAACCCCAAGACCCGCGAGTCCCGCCTGTTCCGCAACATCTGGCAGCACATGGGGCGCTCGGCGCGCGCCATCGTGCGGAGCTGGATCATGTTCCGCCCGCACCTGGTGTTCCTCACTCTGGCGGGCATCTTCTTCCTGGCGTCGGCGATCCCCGCCGTGCGGTTCCTCGTGTACTTCGTCCAGGGCGAGGGCGGCGGCCACGTGCAGTCCCTCGTGTTCGCCGGCGCGATGCTCGTCGGCACGCTGCTGTGCCTCGCCCTGCTGGTCATCGCGGACCTGCAACGCACCAACCGCACCCTCCTCGAGGACTCGCTCGAGCGGCTCAAGCAGCTGCAGTACGGGCGGGACGAGTGACGCCCGCTGAGGCAGCATCATCGTTAGCGCGGCAATGACGAAGTTAACGACGATGCTGACGAGGATGTTGATGGTGATGTGCGTCAGGCTGCGCGCCAGCCAGCCCTCGGACAGGGGGCGAGACGAGTGATCGTCGCGTTCGGCACCTACGACGCCGCCCGGCACCCGCGCGCCGGGATCCTCGTCGCCGGGCTGCGCGCCCACGGGCACACCGTGGCCGAGCTGAACCGTCCCCTCGGGTTCAGCACCGCCGAGCGCGTCCGCATGCTCCGCCAGCCGTGGCGCCTCCCGCTGCTGCTGGTCCGGCTGCTCGCCTGCTGGGCCCTGCTCGTGCGCGACGACGTCGCCCACCGCCGCACGCACGGCAGCCCCGACGCGCTGCTTGTCGGCTACCTCGGCCACTTCGACGTGGTCCTGGCCCGCCTGCTGCACCCCCGCACCACCGTGGTGCTCGACCACCTCGTCTACGCTGCGGACACCGCCACCGACCGCGGCGCCGCCGGCCTGCGGGTGCGGCTGCTGCGCGGCCTGGACCGGCTCGCCCTCGCGTGCGCCGACGTCGTCGTCCTCGACACCGACGAGCACCACGCCATGCTCCCCGCCCGCCGACCCCACCGCCGCACCGGCCGCGAGCCGCACGGCGTCGTCGTCCCCGTCGGCGCTCCCGACGCCTGGTTCCGCGCGCATCCCGTGCCCGACGGCGGCGCCCCGGCCGGCGAGGAGCCGTTGCGCGTCGTGTTCTACGGCCTCTTCACGCCGCTGCAGGGCGCCACGGTGGTGGCCGAGGCGCTCGCCGACGTCCTGCCCCGCGCCGCCGCGTCCGGCCGACCGATCGAGGCCACCCTGGTCGGCCACGGGCAGGACCACGCCGCCGCCCGGGCCGTGCTGGACGGCATTCCGGGCGTGCACTGGCTCGACTGGGTGGAACCCGACGCGCTCCCCGAGCTCGTCGCCGGTCACGACGTCTGCCTCGGCATCTTCTCCGACACCCCCAAGGGTCTGCGCGTGGTGCCCAACAAGGTGTTCCAGGGGCTCGCCGCCGGCTGCGTCGTCGTCACCTCCGACACCGCCCCGCAGCGCCGCCAGCTCGGCGAACACCTCGAGCTCGTGCCGCCCGCCGACCCGACGGCGCTCGCGGACCGCCTCCTCGAGCTCGCCGACCCGGACCGGCTCGCCGCCGCCCGGGCCCGAGCGTTCGCCGCGCGCGACGCCATCCGGCCGGGCGCCGTCGTCGGCCCGCTGGACGCGGCGCTGGCCGCGCGCGAGGTGCACCCGTGAGCGCGGGCGTGGTCCCCCGGCTGCTCGCCGTGCTGCGCTCGCCGTGGGTGCGCTGGGGGTTCCTCGTCCTGGCGCTCGGCCTGGCCGTCTACGCGGTGGTGGCCGTGCGGGAGGACCTGCTGGACGCCGCCCGCGCGCTTTCCGCCGCGCGGCTCGCGGTGGCGCTCGTGCTCTCGGTGCTGTTCGTCGGCGCCACCCTGCTGTCCTGGCGGGCCGTGCTCACCGACCTCGGCTCACGGCTCGACGCGCGCTCCGCCGTCGCCGTGTTCGGCATCAGCCAGCTCGGCAAGTACGTGCCCGGGGGAGTGTGGAACATCGTCGCCGCCGCCGAGGTCGGCGCCGACCACGGCGTGCCGCGGCGCCGCACCATGACGGCCACCGCCGTCGCCACCGGTGTCGGCGTCGTCTCCGGGGCGGTGGTCGGCGTCCTGGCGCTGCCGTTCCTCGCCGCGGACGCCCTCGGGCCTTGGGCCTGGACCCTCTGGCTGCTGCCCGCCGTCGTCGTCCTGCTGCTGCCGCCCGTGCTCAACCGGCTGCTCGCCGTCGCGCTGCGGGCTGCCCGCCGTGCGCCCTTCGCCCAGCCGCTGTCGTGGGGCGGGCTCGGCGCGGCCGCCGCCTGGGCCGTGCTCGGCTGGGTGCTCGCCGGCGTGCAGGTGTGGCTGCTGGCGACCGGTCTCGGCATGGCGACGGGCGTGCGGACGCTCGCCCTCGCCGTCGGCGGCTACGCGCTGGCCTGGATGGTGGGGTTCCTCCTCGTGGTGGTCCCCGCCGGCGCCGGCGCGCGCGAGCTCGTCCTGCTCGCCGTCCTGGCCGGCACGATCCCGCACGCGGAGCTGCTGCTCGTCGTCCTGGTCAGCCGGGTCCTCGTGACGCTCGCCGATCTGGCCTTCGCCGGTGCAGGGGCGGTCCTGCGGCGCGCGCCCTTCCCGCCGCTCGCCCCGCGCGGACGGTTGCGCTGGGACGTCGTGCGCCGGTCGCTGCCCCGCGAGCGGGCGTCCGTGCTGGAGGTGGGGTGCGGCCAGGGAGCCGTGGGCGCCCGCATCGCCGCGCGTCACGACTACACCGCCGTCGAGCTCGACGAGACGAGCTGGGCGACGGCCGCGGAGTGCATCGGCGCGGCCGCCCCGCGGGCACGCGTGCTGCACGGCGACACCACCGTGCTGGACCCGGACCAACGGTTCGACGTGGTGTGCGCGTTCGAGGTGATCGAGCACATCGACGACGACGCCGCTGCACTGGCCGGGTGGGTCGCGCGGGTGCGGCCCGGCGGCGAGCTGTTGCTCTCCACGCCGGCCTGGCCCGATCGGTTCGGCCCCTGGGACACCCTGGCCGGCCACTACCGCCGCTACGAGCCGGAGCGGTTGCGCGGGCTGCTGGAGGACTCCGGGCTCACCGACGTCGACGTGACCCTGTACGACGCCCCGATCGGCTACCTGCTGGAGGCGGTGCGCAACCGGATGGCGCGCCGTCGGGCGGGGGACCGTGCGGAGCTGGACCTGGCAGGGCAGACTGCCGGGAGCGGACGCGTCCTGCAGCCCACGTCGCTGGTCACGGGGGCGCTCGTCGCGGCCGCGGTCTGGCCCTTCTGCCTGCTGCAGCGAGCCTTCCCCCGGCGCGGGACGGGCCTCGTCGCCCGCGCCCGCCGCCCCACCCCCGGGATGCCGAATGTCGAGGTTCGGACCGGAATGAGCCGTCATGGCGGTCCCGACCTCGACACTCGGCACTCGCACCACGGACGTTCGGAGGAAGCGTGACGACCACCGCACCACCCCTGACCCTGTTCGGCTCGCTGCGCTGGGACGTCGTGCGGCGCGTGTTCCCGCCCGGACCGGCCCGCGTGCTCGAGATCGGCTGCGGGCAGGGTGCCGTGGGTGCCCGCCTCGCCGCCGCCGGGCACGACTACACCGGCGTCGAGCTCGACGGTGCCAGCGCCGACGTCGCCGCCGCACGCCTGACCGACGCCGGTCTGCCGGGCCAGGTCGTGCACGGTTCCGTCGAGGCGCTGGTCCGGCCCGGGGCCGGGTACGACGTCGTCTGCGCGTTCGAGGTGCTCGAGCATCTCGAGGACGATGCCGGGGCGCTCGCCTCCTGGGTCGAGCTGCTGCGTCCGGGTGGGCTCGTGCTCGTCTCGACCCCCGCGTGGCAGTCGCGGTACGGCCCCATGGACGCCGCCGTCGGGCACCACCGCCGCTACGAGCCGGCCCAGATGCGCGCGCTGCTCGCCGAGGCCGGGCTCACCGACCTCGGCGGGCGCCTCTACGGTGCGCCGCTCGGCTACGCCCTCGAAGCGGTGCGCAACCAGGTGGCCCGCCGTCGGTTGGACGACCGGACGACGACGGCGGAGCGCACCGCCCGCTCCGGGCGCCTGTTCCAGCCGTCGTCGGCGCTCCAGGGCACCGTGACGGCGGCGGCCACCTGGCCCTTCCGGGTGGTGCAGCGGGCACTGCCGCAGACCGGTCCGGCGCTCGTCGCGTGGGGAACCCGCCCCGCGTGAGCGGGATGGGTCAGGGCGCGTAACCGGTGCCGTGCTCGTCGACGTACTCGTCCATCGTGTCCGTGCGCAGCGCCTCGCCGAGGTCCGCCGTCTGCGCCTCGTCGACGAGGTTGACCGACGCGCCACCCACGGTTCCGAAGCCGGTGATCGGCGCCATGAGGCTCACGACGTCGTCCCGGTCGAGCTCCGCCGCCATCGGTGCGAGGGCGACGAAGTCCTCCACTTCGAGGCCGCCCGTGACCTTGACGTTGTCGTACAGCAGGGCGACGAGCTCGGCGACGAACGCCGGGTCGTCGATGCGCTCCGCGATGCGGTCCATCATGCCGATCACCGCGGCGCGCTGCCGCTCGGTGCGGTCCAGGTCGCCGAGGGGCAGCCGCTTGCGCTCGCGCACGTAGATGAGGCCGTCGGTGTTCTCCAGCGTGATGCGCCCCTCGGGGAAGTCCACGACCCGCCCGGTCGAGTTCACCGTCACCGTGGAGTGGTGCTTGTTGTCCACCTCGAAGCCGTCGAGGGCCCGCGTGAGGTTGATGAACCCGTTGAAGTTCGCCTGCACCGTGTGGTCGATCTCGAGGCCGCCCACCAGCCCGGCCACCGTGTCGACCAGGGTCGGGGTGCCCCCGCGCGAGAACGCCGAGTTGATCTTCCCCTCGCCGATCCCCGGGATCGGCACGTGCATGTCCCGCGTGAACGAGACCAGGTAGAGCCGCTCCCGGTCGGCCGGCACGTGCGCCAGCATGATGATGTCCGCGTTGCCGCCCATCGAGGAGGCGTCGCGCGAGTCGGTGCCGATGAGCAGCACGTTGCGGGCCCCTTCGCCCAGCGGGTCCGCTGCCTCGGGCGACGGCGACGGCGCGGGCGACTTCGTCACCGGTTCGACCGCCTCGGTGGTGGTCTGCGTCGCGGCGGGGCGAGGTACCGGCTCTGCGGGCAGCGAGCACGCCCCCAGCGTCAGGACCGCCGCGGTCACGAGCGCCGCGACGCGCACACCGTGCTGTCGGGTCCGGGTCATCGTCGATCCTCTCGGTGCAGTTCGGCGACCGCCGTGCCGGTCGTCGCCGCGTAGACGTCGTCGTAGCGAGCCACGAGCCGCGACCAGGTCCGCTCGGCCGCCACCTCCCGGCCGGCCGTGACCAGCGCGTCGCGCCGGCCGCCGTCGTCCAGCAGGCCGCCGACGGCGTCGACCCAGGCCGCGTCGTCGTCCGCGGCGACGAGCAGCGCGGCCGGGGCGCCGCCGTCGAGCGGGGAGCACACCTCGCGCAGCGCCGGCAGGTCGCTCGCCACCACCGGTCGACCCGTGGCCATCGCCTCGACCGGCTTCAGGGGGGTCACCAGGCCGGTGACCCGGTCGGGGCGACGGGGAACCAGCACGACGTCGAGCGCTGCGAGGTAGGTGCGGGCCACGTCGCGGGGGACCCGACCGGGCAGGTGCACGTGCTCGGCGATCCCGAGCTCGGCGGCGAGACGCCGGAGCACGGGGCGGGCCACGCCGTCGCCGACCACCAGCGCCGAGACGTCCGTGCCGCCGTCGCGCAGGGTGGCGACCGTCCGCAGGATCGTGTCGAGGCCCTCGTAGCCGACCAGCGAGCTGACCGTCCCGATCACCTGCGGTGCCGTGCGCAGCCCGAGCCGGGCGCGGGCCTCGGGGGGCGTCGGGACGGTGGCTCCCAGCAGGGCGGAGTCGACGGCGTTGGGCACCACGGTGATGCGCCCGGCGGGGACGCCGCGCCCGACGAGCTCGTCGCGCATCGTCGCGCTGAGCGTCACGACGTGGTCGGCCGCCAGCGCGAGCTCGGTCTCCTTGGCGCGCACCAGCGCATACCGCTCGGACCGCGTCGCGGCGTCCCGGGCCGCGACGGTGGCGTGCGAGGCCGCCCACGTCTCCTCGGGCAGCCCGCGCACCTCGTACACCCAGGGGAGCCCGGCGTGCGCCGCGGCCGCCCGGGCCGCCTCGCCCGTGGTCCACGGCGTCGTGGCGTGCACGACGTCGGGCCGGTTCCGCCGGAGCTCGGCCACCAGCAGGGCGGTGGCCTCCTCGGCCCGGCGCGCGTGGTCGGCCGGCAACGACCGGGGGACCAGGCGCGAGTACTCCACGCCGTCGACGACGTCGGTGCCCCGGGCGCCCAGCGCGCCGATCGTCAGGGGGTAGCCCGCCCGGGTGGTCGCGGTGACGCGGCGGCCCGCCGCCCGCTGCGTGGTGAGGATCGCGTGCGTGCGCAGCGTGTACCCGCTCTGGGTGTGCGGCAGCGAGTTGGTCAGGTGGTGGTGGACGGCGGCCAGGCGGCCGGCGCGGCCCGCTCTCGTGAGGGCCGCCCCGGCAGGGTCAGCGGCGCCGACCGGCTCCAACGTGCCGATCTGCCCCAGCAGCGCGGCCCGCACCCGGCGGCCCGTCCGACCGCGCGGTGCCGCCTCGCGGACCGTCGTCACGGCGCCGGCCGCCCACGCGGCCCGCAGCCGGCCCGCCTCGCCGTCCGTGCCGTCCCCGACCAGGCGCTCCACCCGGGGGACGACGACGGCGCTCACCCGGGCGGGCAGCCGCCGCGACGCCTGCAGCACCAGCCACGCCGGGTCGGTGGACAGGGCGTGGACCAGGTAGGAAGCGGTGAAGCGGAGGTGGTGCGCGAGCTCGGTCACCCGCGTCACGCGACCGGCTCCCCGGCGGCTCGCGTGGCGCCGACCGGCGGCGCGACCCGCCCGAGCGGTGCGGGCACCAGCTTGATCTCGCAGGTGGGGCAGGCCGTGCCCTGCGCCTCGGCGGCCCGGTGCACGGCGCTCGCGTGCCGCTCGGGCTCCAGCAGGTGGTCCACGAGCTGGACGTACCGCCGGCCGAGCTCGTCGTCGTCGGCGTTCGCGGCCACCCATGCCGCCGCCGCGGGTGAGACCACGGGGAGGGCACCGTCGCGCACCCAGCCGCTCCAGACGTCGGCCAGCGTCGACGCGTCGCCCGGCGTCACCACCGTGCCGGCACCCGTCGACGCGACGAGCTCCGCGGCCTCTCCCGCGACGCAGGCGGTGACGAGACGGCCGGAGGCCATCACCTCGTACAGCTTGGACGGGATCGTCCACTCCAGCGGGCGCCAGTCGCGCAAGGACACCAGCACGGTGTCCGCCCACCCGTACAGGGCGCGGACCTCCTCGGCGGGGACCGAGCCGCCGAACGTCACGGGAGCGTCGAGGTCTGCGGCCAGCCGTCGCAGCTCCTCCACCTCCACGCCGGGCCCCACGACCCGCACCTCGACGGCGCTGCCGCGGCGTCGCATCTCGGCTGCGGCCCGCACCACGGTGCCCAGGTCCTGGGCACGACCGATCGTCCCGGCGTACGCGACGCGCAGCGGGCGGTCCTCGAGAGGGTGGGTGCCGCCGTCGGGTCCTGTTCCCGGGCTGTCTGCCGGCTCCGGCGTGTACGAGGTACCGTTGCGCACCACGGCGATGTCGGGCACGCCGCGGCCCTGGAGGACCTCCGCGAAGGTCTCCGTGGTGGTCACCACCGAGTCGGCGCGCGACTGGAGGCGGCTCACGGCCCGGTGCACGAACGTCCGGACGAGGCCCAGGAGCCGTGCCCTGTTCGACCGGCCGGCACGGAGGAGGCCGGCGGGCTCGATGAGGTCCGGCCAGGCGTCACGCATCTCCACGACGAACTTGGCCCGCAGCGCCCGCGCCAGCACCCAGGCGGCGAACATCGAGGGGATGCCCGGCACCGTGCCGACGACGACGTCCGGCCGCAGGCTCGGGTGGCGGAAGGTACGCAGGCCCAGGTGGACCGCGCTCCAGGCCGCGACCGCCTGGTCGAGCGCTCGGGAGCGCAGCCGCGGGGAGTGCTCGCGGAACCGGGTCCGCACGACCAGCTCGCCGTGAGCACCTCGGCTGCGGCGGCCCGGCCGGTACTCCGCACGATCCTCGACGAGACGGCCCTCCGGATAGTGCGGGGGAGGGGCGAGCACCGCGACGTCCACGCCGGCCGCGACGAGCCGGGGGGTCAACGCGTCCCACCGGCGCTGCGGGGCGCCGCGTTCCGGGGAGTAGTGGTGGGTGACCAGCAGCAGCCGTCGTCGTGCCCCCGTCGTGCGCATGTGACTCGCTCCCCCGAGTGGTTCGTGCCCGCCGGCCTACGAGGTTCCGGCGGACGCGCTCCCATCGATGTTAGGGGCAACTGGACAGGAGTTCGCGGTGAGTCGTTTGCTTCGGGACGCGGATTCGTCCGCACGGTCCTAGGCTTTCGACCGTGACTCAACCCCCTCCGCCCGACGGGCCGGTGCCCGGGATGCCCGCCGGGCCCCCGCCCCGCCGTCGTCCCCGAGGCGGGCGACGCATGAGCAGCACCGCGCGGGCGCTCGTCGTCGTGGTGGTGCTCGTGGCGGTCCTGGCGGGTGCGGCCTTCGGAGGGATCTGGTGGTTCCAGCAGCGGCTGGACGCGAACGTCGAGAAGCTCGGTGACCCGTTCGCCGAGCTCACGGACCGCCCCGAGCCGGCCCCGTCCCCGACGGCGGGGGAGGAGCTGACCGACGTCAACTTCCTGGTGCTCGGGTCGGACTCGCGCGGGTCGGCCGACGGCGTCGCCAGTCTGACGGAGAGCGGCCAGCGGCCCGACGCCATCATGCTCGTCCACCTGCCGGCCGACCGGTCGTCCGCCGTGGTGGTGTCGATCCCGCGCGACTCGTGGGTGGAGGTCCCGGGGCACGGGCACGCCAAGATCAACGCTGCCTACGCGTTCGGCGGGCCCAGCCTGATGATCCAGACGGTCGAGGACCTGACCGACGTCCGCATCGACCACTTCGTGGTGACCGGCTTCGAGCAGTTCGTCGGGCTGACGGACGCTCTGGACGGCGTGCAGATCACCGTGCCGGAGGACATCGGCGACGGTGACGACGTGTTCTTCGAGGCCGGCAAGCACATGATGAGCGGCGAGGAGGCGTTGTCGTACACCCGGCAGCGCTACGGGCTGTCCAACGGCGACTTCGGGCGGGTGCAGCGCCAGCAGAACTGGATGCGCGCCATCCTGGGCAAGATCAACAACAACCGGCGCGACCCGGTGATGATGAGCCGATTCTTCGACGAGGTGAGCCGGTCCGTGGCCACCGACGACGCGCTGTCGATCACCCGGATGCGGGAGATCTTCGACGAGGCGCGGGAGATCTCCACGAACGACGTGGCGTTCATGACCGCGCCGTACGAGGGAACCGGCCGGTCTTCTGACGGTCAGTCGATCGTGGTGCTGGACGAGGACCCGTTCGACCGCCTCATGACCGCCGTCTCGGACGGTGAGGCGCAGGAGTTCCTCGAGGAGCACGGCGAGGATCTCGAGCTGCTCCCCGCCACCGTCAAGTAGCGGGCCCCCGCTGGGTGTTGTGGGCGCGATTTCTGGCCCGTTGTGTCCCTTTTAGTGGGGTTGAGAGCCCAGAAATCGCGCCCACAACACCCCGGGCGGGCTGTCTGACCGTGGCGGAACTCACAGGCCGTGTCGCTGGGTAATGACCTAGAGTAAGAACAGTGATGCACGATCCCGCCCAGCTCAGCAGCGACCTCCGTGTCGCCCTCACCCGCGCCGCCCGCCGCCTGCGTACCCAGCGCGGCGAGGCCGACCTGCCCGAAGGCCAGTTCGGCGTCCTCGCGGTCCTGAACCGGCACGGCGAGATGAGCCCCGGCGCCCTCGCCGAGCACGAGCGCGTCCGCCCGCCCGCCATGACCCGGGCCGTGACGGCGCTCGCCGCGCTCGGCCTCGTCGACAAGATCGACCACCCCACGGACAAGCGCCAGGTCGTCGTGCGCCTCACCGACGCCGGACGCCACGAGATCGCCGAGACCCGCCGTCGTCGGGACGCCTGGCTCACCTGCCGCCTGGAGGAGCTCGACGCCGACGAGCGCGCCACCCTCGCGGCCGCCACCGAGATCCTCGTGAAGGTGGCGGCTGGATGAGCACCACCTTCTCCTCCCTGCGCTACCCCAACTACCGCCTCTGGTTCGGTGCCGCCCTCGTCGCGAACGTCGGCACCTGGATGCAGCGCGTCGCCCAGGACTGGCTGGTCCTCACCGACCTCACCGACGACTCCGGCGTCGCGCTCGGCATCACCACCGCCCTGCAGTTCCTGCCCCTGCTGCTGATCGGGCCGTGGGCGGGTCTGCTCGCCGACCGGCTGCCCCGCCGTCAGCTGCTGATGGCCACCCAGGGCGCGATGGGCCTGCTCGCCCTCGGCCTGGGCGCCCTCGTCCTGTCCGGGAACGCCCAGCTCTGGCAGGTGTACGCGTTCGCGCTCGGCCTCGGCATCGTCACCGCCTTCGACAACCCCGTGCGGCAGACCTTCGTCGCCGAGCTGGTGCCGCCCGAGCGACTCGCCAACGCCGTCGGGCTCAACTCCGCCTCCTTCAACGCCGCGCGCCTCGTGGGGCCGGGCGTCGCCGGGCTGCTCATCGCCGCCGTCGGGTCCGGATGGGTGTTCGTCATCAACGGCCTCACCTTCGCCGCGACGATCGTCGCCATCGCCCTCATGAAGGCCGAGGCGTCCTGGGCGCGCGAGCGTGCCCCGCGCGGCAAGGGCCAGATCCGCGAGGGTCTGCGGTACGTGCGGGGGCGCACCGACATCGTCGTGATCATGGTGGTGATGGCCGTCGTGTCCACGTTCGGGCTCAACTTCCAGCTCACCTCGGCGATGATGGCGCGCGTCGAGTTCGAGCGGGGTGCCGGCGAGTTCGGGCTGCTCGGCTCCGTGCTCGCGATCGGGTCGCTGACGGGGGCGCTGCTGGCGGCCCGGCGCGACCGCCCGCGCGTGCGGCTCGTGATCGGCGCTGCCTTCGCGTTCGCGATCGCGACGGCGGTGATGGCCCTCATGCCCACGTTCCCGTCGTTCGTGGTGGCCTGCATCCCCGTCGGGCTGGCGTCGCTGACCATGATGACCGCCGCCAACTCCACCATCCAGACCTCGACGGATCCGGCGATGCGCGGCCGCGTCATGTCGCTCTACATGATGGTGTTCCTGGGCGCGACGCCGATCGGGTCGCCGATCGTCGGGTGGGTCGGGGAGGCCTTCGGCCCGCGCTGGTCGATCCTCATCGGGTCGATCGCCACGCTCGTCGTCGCGCTCGGGGCGACGATCTGGGCCGTGCGCAACTGGCGGCTCAAGGTGCGGTACCGGCTGCTCCGCCGGCCCCACCTCGAGGTCGTCTACCTCGACCAGGCGCCCGCCGTCGAGCGCGACCACGCCCGCGCCGCCTGAGCAGACGGCGCGGGCGTGGTCGCGTCGCGGGCGGTGCGCCCGACGGCCGCGGCGGTTCAGCCCTGCGGGAGGGCGATGCGCTCGGCGAGCCGCTGCCGCTCGCGCATCTCTTCCTCCGTCGGCCACATGAGCACCACGAAGATCAGCGCGACGGTGGTGAGGAAGACCCCGCCGATCAAGGGCGCCAGCAGCTCGGTCGCCGACGTGCCCAGCGGCGCCTCGCCCATCGGGCCGGACATCTCCATCGCGGCCATGCCCGTGTAGTGCATGCCCGCCACCGCGGCCGCCATCACCAGCGCGGCGGCCGTCGACAGCAGCCAGCCCCGGACGTTGACGCACAGCCACAGTGCCGCGGTACCGGCGACGACGGCGATGACCAGCGACGCCGCCACGAGGACGCCGTTGTAGCTGACCTCGCCGCTCATCTGCATCGCGGCCATACCCATGTAGTGCATGCTGGCGACGCCGAGTCCCACCACGAGCCCGCCGCCGAGCAGGTAGACGATCCGGTCGCCGAAGAACCCGACGATGAACAGGCCGATCGCCACGACGACCATCGCCAGCAGGGCGGACGCGATGGTCTGGGGGATGTCGTACTTGATCGGCATGCCGTGCACGGTGAACCCGAGCATCGCGATGAAGTGCATGACCCACACCCCGGTACCGCCGATCGCGACCGCGCCGATGGCGAGCCAGACGCTCTTGGCGGCCACTCCCGTCGCCGCGCGTGCCCGCGACGTCGCGGAGAGTCCCGTCAGGCAGCCGATGAACGAGGCGATGTAGCCCGCCAGTGGCGTCAGCATCCCGTATGTGAAGTGGTCCATCCCCGGCATCCTCTCTGACGCGTCACGCATGTCGTGTATGCGAGATATGTCGGGAAGGCTAGCAGGAGAGCGGGTGAAATTCTCGCTCAGTAGATCACGCGAGGCGGTCGACGAGATAATCTACGCAGTTGACCAGTGCCTCGACGTCGGACGGTTCCACCGCGGGGAACATCCCGACCCGGATCTGGTTGCGGCCCAGCTTGCGGTACGGGAAGACGTCGAGCACCCCGTTGTCCCGCAGGTGTCCGACGACGGCGCTCGCGTCGACCGCGGCGTCCAGGTCGATCGTCCCCACCACGGTGGACCGCTCCGCCGGATCTTCGACGAACGGGGTCGCCCAGTCGCGGGACCCCGCCCAGCCGTAGAGGATCTCGGCGGAGCGGGCGCAGCGCGCCGTCGACCACGCGAGCCCGCCCTGGCCGAGGATCCACTCGACCTGGTCGGCGAGCATCACGAGCGTGCCGACCGCCGGGGTGTTCAGCGTCTGGTCCTGCCGCGAGTTCGCCAGTGCCGTCGTCAGCGACAGGAACTCGGGCACCCAGCGGCCGCCGCCGGACGGCTCGACCTCGGCGGCCCGCTCGATCGCGGCCGGGCTGCACAGCGCGAGCCACAGGCCGCCGTCGGCCCCGAAGGCCTTCTGCGGGCCGAAGTAGTACACGTCCGTCTCACGGACATCCACGGGCAGGGCGCCCGCGCCCGACGTCGCGTCCGTCAGGAGGAGCTGGTCGCTCCCCGCCGGCCGGCGAACCGGCGCCATCGCACCCGTCGACGTCTCGTTGTGGGGAGAGGCATAGACGTCCACGGCGTCCGACGGCGCGAGGTACGCCACGCTCCCCGGTGCGGCCTCGACGACCTCCGGGTCGGTCAGGAACGGTGCACGGCGCGTCGAAGCCGCGAACTTGGCGCCGAACTCGCCGAACGTCGCGTGTTGGGCCCGCTCACGGACGAGAGACGCCGTCGCCACCTCCCAGAACGCCGTCGACCCCCCGTTGCCCAGCACGACCTCGTAGCCGTCGGGAAGGTCGAAGAGGTCCGCGAGGCCCGCGCGCACCCGGCGGACCAGGTCCTTCACGGCAGGCTGCCGGTGCGAGGTGCCGAGCACGGGCCGGGCCGGGTCCCCGGCCGCACCCAGAGCCATGACCTGAGCCGTGCGAACCTTCGACGGACCGGAGCCGAACCGGCCGTCCGACGGCAGCAGCGACGAGGGGATCTGCAGGGTCATGAGGGCTCCGTGGCTCGTGGTGTGTCCGTTCGCACGTGCGAGGACGTTCGAACGGTGACGTGTGCGAATAGACTAGGCCCGGGCCTCAAGACGGGAGTGGACGTGACCGACCTGATCGACACCACCGAGATGTACCTCAAGACGATCTACGAGCTCGGTGAGGAGGGCATCACGCCGCTCCGTGCACGGATCGCGGAGCGCCTCGGTCACTCGGGGCCCACGGTCTCGCAGACGATCGCGCGGATGGAGCGGGACGGCCTGGTGATCGTCACGGGCGACCGCCACCTCGAGCTCACGGACGACGGCAGGTCGAAGGCGACCCGCGTCATGCGCAAGCACCGGCTGGCGGAGCGGCTCCTCACCGACGTCATCAAGCTGGACTGGGAGCACGTCCACAACGAGGCGTGCCGCTGGGAGCACGTCATGAGCGACCTCGTCGAACGGCGCCTCGTCACACTCCTCGACCACCCGCACCACGACCCCTACGGCAACCCGATCCCGGGACTGTCCGAGCTGGGCGAGCAGTACGAGGACGTGCCGTTCCTCGACGGCGTGCAGTCGCTGCCGACCTTCCTGCGGGGCGGCTCCGACGAGGTGACGGTCGTGCTGCAGCGCATCGCCGAGCCCGTCCAGGTCGACGACGAGTTCCTCGCACGGCTGGCGAAGGTCGGGCTGCTGCCTGGCACGCGCGTCCAGGCGAGAGCGATCGGCGACTACTACGCCGTGCAGGCCTCGGGCGCCGACGAGGGCCTCGAGCTGCCCGAGGACCTCGCCAAGCACCTGTTCGTCGCGGCGCGCTGAACGCTTCGGGAGCCTCCTGCGGGGGCGCCCGGCGTGCCCGTGATCGGAACGTGACATCGCCAGCCGGGTCGGGTACGGTCGGACACGCTCGCGGGAGATTCCTCCGGCGAGTACCGGGACGGACGCCTAACCCTGCCGCCGTCCTGGTTTCCACGGATGACCGCTGGCAGGAGCGGGGGACCCACTTTCGGGCACCGGAGACGGTGTCCTTGGGGTGAAGTCGTCGAGAGCGCGAGTTCTCGGTGGCCGGGTGTTTTCTCCCACCCGAACCCGACAGCTGACCTCGTAGGCGACAAGGAGAGGTTGAACGTGACTGCTCGCACCACGCGTGGCAAGCACCGTGCCGCACGCCGTCCCGTGCTGGCTGCACCGTCCGCGGCTGCCGGCCGTCGGGCCGCCGTCGTCGCCACCGCCGGCGGCCTGCTCGTCTCGACCATCGGCGGCGCCACCGCGGCGCAGGCCGCTCCGGTCGACAACGACGCGGCGAACAAGCTCAGCACCGTCGACCTCGGCGCGCTGACCGACCAGGCTCGGACGGCCCTCGAGGCGGCCCCTGTGGTCACCGTGGACGCCGACGCCAAGGTCTCCGTCGAGAAGATCACGCCCAAGGTCGCCAAGGCGGCCGAGATCAAGGCGGCACCCGAGCCGGAGCCGGAGCCCGTCCGCGAGGTCGCGCCGTCCCGCTCGGGCGAGCGCACCGCCGTCGAGTCGAGCAGCAGCACCGAGTCGTCGTCGTCCTCCTCGACGGCAGACGCGCCGGCCTCGGCCAACGGGTCGAACATCATCTCGATCGCTTCGCGCTACGTGGGTGTCCCATACGTCTCCGGCGGCACGACGCCGTCCGGCTTCGACTGCTCCGGCTTCACCTCGTACGTCTATGCGCAGGCCGGTATCACGCTGTCCCGCTCCTCCTCGGAGCAGCGCTACGCAGGCACGGTCGTGTCGCGCGCGAACGCTCAGCCGGGTGACCTCATCTGGACCCCGGGCCACATCGGCATCTACGCCGGCGGCAACACCCAGATCGATGCCCCCCGTCCGGGCAAGACGATCCAGTTCCGCAACATCTGGCAGTCGAACCCCACGTTCATCCGCGTGGGCTGACACTCCCGCCACGCCGACCGAGACCCCATCGCGCATCTGCGCGGTGGGGTCTTGTCGCGTCCGGGGCTCCAGGGGGCGCAGGGCGCCCGTCGTCGCTCGTGCGGGGACGTGTCCGGGGAGCGTGAGCGCGGGCGTCTGCGGGGCGTCCAAGGGGTTCCGGAGGTGCGCTGCGGCCTGCGTCGCACATCACCGTGACCTAAACGTGACATGTCCGCTCGGATCCGCTACCGTTTCCACGTCCGGTAGAGCACTCTTCCGGATCCTGATCGGACGCCGAGTCCTGCCACCGGTCAGGGAACCAAGACCGCCGGCAGGAGCGGGGGACCCACTTCCGGGCATCGGAGACGGTGTCCTTGGGGTGAAGCCGCACAGTGCGCAAGTACCGTGCGGCCGGGTGATTTCTCCCACCCGAACCCGACAGCTGACCTCGTAGGCGACAGGAGAGGGAACACGTGAACGCACCATCCAGGACGCGCGGCAAGCACCGTGCCGCACGCCGTCCGATGCTGGCTGCGCCGTCCGCGGCTGCCGGCCGTCGGGCCGCCGTCGTGGCCACCGCTGGTGGCCTGCTCGTCTCGACCATCGGTGGCGCCACCGCAGCACAGGCCGCCCCGGTCGACAACGACGCGGCCAACAAGCTCAGCACCGTTGACCTCGGCGCGCTGACCGACCAGGCTCGCACGGCCCTCGAGGCGGCCCCCGTCGTCACCGTGGACGCCGAGGCCAAGGTCTCCGTCGAGAAGATCACGCCCAAGGTCGCCAAGGCGGCCGAGATCAAGGCGGCACCCGAGCCGGAGCCGGAGCCCGTCCGCGAGGTCGCGCCGTCCCGCTCGTCCGAGCGCACCGCCGTCGACACCAGCACGACGAGCGCCGACACCTCGGCTGCGAGCACTGAGTCCGCAGCGGCCCCCGCCGCGGACGGCTCGCGCGGCTCGCAGGTCGCCTCGATCGCCGCCCGGTACATCGGCACCAAGTACGTGGTCGGTGGCGCCTCGCCGTCCGGGTTCGACTGCTCGGGCCTGGTGACCTACGCCTACGCCCAGGTCGGCGTGACGTCGCTGCCGCGTTCGTCCAGCCAGATCCGTAGCTCGTCCGCCACCACCGTGGTGTCGCGCGCCGAGGCGCAGCCCGGTGACCTCATCTGGTCGCCCGGTCACATCTCGATCTACATCGGCAACGGCCAGCAGATCGAGGCCACGCGCCCGGGCGGATGGACGGTCCGCCAGAGCAGCCTGTGGCAGTCCAGCCCGGTGTTCCTGCGAGTCACCGGCTGAGGCTGCTGCCGAGCAGGACCCTCGACGCCCCGACGTTCCCCGTGGACGTCGGGGCGTCGTGCGTCCTCTTTGCTACACCTTGCGGGCGTCTTTCGTTACCCTTGAAGCAAGGTGGCTCCGGACGGTGAGGTCCGGACATGACGGGAGGCGCGACATGACACGTCCAGAGGTCGTCCTAGTGGGAGTCGACGGCTCGACCGCGAGCCTGCACGCCCTGGACTGGGCCGCGGCGTACGCCCAGCGGGTCGGATGGGGGCTGCACATCGTGTGCAGCTACTCGCTGCCCTCCTTCACGGCGGCGTCGCTCGACGGCGGATACGCGGCACTCGACGACACGGCGATCGCCGAAGGTGCCAAGGCAGTGCTCGCGGAGGCCGAGGCGCGGGTCGCACCGCTCGGCGTCCCGGTGCAGGGCACGGTCGCCACGGGGGACGCGGCGGGTGTGCTCGTCGAGATGTCGTCCGAGCACTCGCTCGCCGTGGTGGGCACCCGCGGCCGTGGCGGTTTCACGGAGCGTCTGCTCGGCACCGTGTCGTCGGCGCTGCCGGCGCACGCGCACTGCCCGACGGTCGTGGTCCCGCACCGTGAGGGTGCCGACGACCCGCGGCGCCGCGACGGTGACACCGTCCACGAGGTCAGCCGGATCGTCGTCGGCGTCGACGGTTCGCCGACGTCCGAGGTCGCACTGCGGTACGCCGTCGACCAGGCGAAGTCGTGGGATGCCGAGCTGGTCGCAGTCGCCGGCGTGCCGCTCGGGTCGGGCGCCGGGGTGCTCGCCTGGCTGCCGTCCCAGATCGATCACGAGCAGGTGCTCGCGGACGTGGAGGCGGGGCTGGACGTGATCGTCGACCAGATCCAGGCGGAGCATCCGGGCCTCACGATCAAGCGCCACGTGCTGGACGGGTCGGGGGCCGAGCTGCTCACCGAGTTCTCGTCGGCGGCCGACCTCGTCGTGGTCGGCTCACGAGGGCGTGGCGGCTTCCGCGGGCTGCTCCTCGGCTCGACCAGCCAGGCGGTGCTGCACCACTCCCAGTGCCCGGTGCTGGTCGTCACCCGTCGCTGCGACGAAGAGATGCAGGCCGACCCCGCCGCCTGACCCCCGTGATGTTGTGGGCGCGATTTCTGGCCTGATATGCCCCTTTTGGGGGCATCCACGGCCCAGAAATCGCGCCCACAATCGATGGTCGCCCGGGGCTGTGGATAGGCGACCTCGCCGAGGTGCCCGTTCTGGCACGGTCGGTGCATGTCGACGCCCGATCACAGAGCCGCCTCGCCCTTCTCCGTGCGATCAGCGATCGGCCGCGGTACCTCCGCCGAATCGCTGCGTATCGGCGACTCCTTGGTGGCTCCCTTTCACGGCGTCCGTGTCCCGGGCCCGCAGCACCAGGACTTCCTCACCCGCTGCCGCGCCCTCGCGACCGTGCTGGACGACTCCGTCGCCTTCAGCCACGGGACGGCACTGCGCCTGCTCGGCGTCGACGTGCCCTGGACGATCGCCCAGGACGACGCGCTGCACGTCATCTCGTCGAACCCCGCGGAACGTGCCCAGAGGCCCGGGGTCGTGGCACACCGGAGCAGGCAGGAGAGCCTCGACGTCGTGGACGTCGGCGGGTTGCGCGTGACGGCGCCGGCGCAGACCTTCGTCCATGTCGGTGTCGGTCTGCGACTCCCGGACGATGTCGTGGTGCTCGGTGACTCGTTCCTCCGGCGCAAGTGGATGCTCACCTCGGTGGCGGAGCTACAGCGCAAGGCCGAGGCGACCCGAAAGGTGAAGGGCATCGCGCAGGTGCGCGAACAGCTCTCGCGGGTCCGGCCGGGCACGGACTCGGTCATGGAGACGCGCACGCGTCTGCTTCTGACCGGTGCCGGCTTGCCGTGTCCCGTCGTGAACGAGGTGGTTCGTCTCGCCGACGGGACGTACGTGAAGCGGTGCGACCTGCTCTATCCGGCACAGAGGGTGGTCATCGAGTACGACGGTGACCAGCATCGGACCGACAAGGAGCAGTGGCGAGATGACGTCCGCCGTCGCCGGTGGCTCGAGGAGATCGGGCACACCGTGATCGTCGCGGTGGCCGACGATATCGTCCGGGACGGGACGAGACTGGTGGGACGCACCCGCCAGGCGCTGCGGTAGCCGTTGTGGGCGCGATTTCTGGGGCATAAATGCCCCCAAAGACGGCAATTCGGGCCAGAAATCGCGCCCACAACGAACCGAGAGGCGGGGGTCAGTGGCGGTTGCGGTAGAGGTACATCGTGATCGGGGCGAACACCGCGGTCATCACGACGGCGGAGATCAGCACCGTCGTCACGTCGCCCCAGCCCGCCGAGCCGGCCATGAGACCACGGACGGCCGTGACCAGGTGGGACACCGGGTTGAGGTCCACGAAGGTCTGCAGCCCCGAGGGCATCGTCGACGGATCCACGAAGATGTTCGACGCGAACGTCAGCGGCATGAGGACCATCATCGACACGCCCATCACCGCGTTCGGCGTGCGCAGCAGCAGACCGAGGATCGTGAAGATCCAGCTCAGCGCGAAGGCGAAGACCAGTAGCAGCGCCACGCCGGCGACCACGCCGAGCACGCCGCCGTCCGGCCGGAACCCGATGATCAGCCCCAGCCCGATGCACATCACCGAGGCGATCGTGTACCGGACGGTGTCACCCAGCAGCGCCCCGACGATCGGGGCGGGCCGCCAGATCGGCAGCGACCGGAACCGGTCGAACACGCCCTTCGTGATGTCCGTGTTGAGCGTGTAGCCGGTGTACACGGTCACGATGATGATCGTCTGCACCAGGATGCCCGGCAGCAGGAACTGGATGTAGGCGTCCGTGGACCCCGCGATCGCCCCACCGAACAGGTAGGTGAACATGAGGGTGAAGATGACGGGCGAGACCAGCACGTCGAAGAGCTGCTCCGGCACGTGCTTGATCTTCAGCAGCGCCCGCCAACCGAAGGTCAGCGACGTCGCCACCGCCGAGGGCCGCGCAGGCCGGTCGTCCAGCGCCACGGCCTCGCGCAGGGTCGTCGTGCTGATGTCGACGGCGCTCATCGGGCCACCTCCTGCTCGACGGCTGCGCCGTCGCTCGTCTCGTCCGCCGGCAACGGTTCGCCGGTCAGTGTCAGGAACACCTCGTCCAGGCTGGGCTGCCCGAGGGAGAACTCCGGGACGGCGATCCCGGCCTCGCCGAGCGCGGGCAGGAGCTGCGCCACGAGGTGTGCGCCGTCGTCGGGCACCCGCGCGCTGAGGGCGTACGGGTCGGTGGGCAGCGTCGGTTCGGTCCCGAGCATCCGCTGGACGACGGCGGCCGCCTCGGCGCGCTGCGTGGCGTCGGCCAGGCGGATCTCGACCGCGCCCTGGCCGACCGACCGCTTGAGCTCGGTGGACGTGCCCTCGGCGATGAGCCTGCCGTGGTCGATGACGCCGATCCGGTCGGCGAGCTGGTCCGCCTCCTCGAGGTACTGCGTCGTGAGCAGCACCGTGGCGCCGTCGTCGACGAGCACTCGCACGATGTCCCACACCTGGTTGCGGGAGCGCGGGTCGAGTCCGGTGGTCGGTTCGTCGAGGAACAGCACGCGTGGGGAGAGCACGAGCGACGCCGCGAGGTCGATGCGCCGACGCATGCCGCCCGAGTACGTCTTGACCTGTCGCGACCCGGCGTCGGTGAGGCTGAACGCCTCGAGCAGGTTCGCCACGCGCTGCGTGGCTGCCCGCCCGCGGAACCCGAACAGGCGGGCGAGCATGAGCAGGTTCTCGGTGCCCGTCAGGTCCTCGTCGACGGACGCGTACTGGCCGGTGAGCCCGACGGCGCTGCGCACGGCGTCGGCATCGTGCACGACGTCGTGGCCCAGCACGCGGGCGGACCCGCCGTCGGGACGCAGCAGGGTGGCCAGCATCCGCACGACGGTCGTCTTGCCGGCGCCGTTGGGGCCGAGCAGGCCGAAGACGCTCCCCGTCGGGATCGTCAGGTCGACGCCGTCGACGGCCTTGGTGGTCTTCTTCCCGGAGGTGAAGTGTTTGACGAGCCCTGTCGCCTCGACGGCGAGACGCGGGTCGGTGTTCTCAGTCATCTCAAGGTCTCCTTGGTGGGCTCATCCTCACGGTAGAACCTACGACCGGGCACCGACAGGGAATTCATCGCTCGGCGGACGACGGTCCGGTGGCCGGCCCGGAGGGCTCCAGTACAGTGCCGCGCATGTCCCTCACGCGCGTCGACCGCCTCGACCCTGCCTACCTCCACCACTGGGTCGCGACCCAGGCCGGCATCGCCCGGACGCCCGGGGTGCAGTACGCCGTGCTCGCCGGCGGCGACGTGGTGCTCGACGGTGCGTGGGGCGTCACCGACCTGACCTCCGGCACGCCGCTGCGCGGCGACCACGTCTTCCGCGTCGCGTCGCACTCCAAGACGTTCACCGCCACCGTCGTCGCGCGCCTCGTCGAGCGCGGTGCGATGCGCCTCGACGACCCGTTGGACGCGTACGTCCCCGAGCTCGGCGGATCACGGGTGGGCGAGGTGACGGTCCGGGAGGCGCTCGGGCACACCGGCGGCGTGCGCAGGGACGGCCAGGACGCGGACTTCTGGCAGCTCGCGGCGCCTTTCCCGGACCGCGCCCACCTGCTGGACGCCGTCCTGACCAGCGGTGACGTCATCGGACGGGGTGAGGCGTTCAAGTACTCCAACCTGGCCTACGGGCTGCTCGGGCTCGCGGTCGAGGCGGTGACCGGCACCCCTTACCCCGAGCACGTGCGTACCGACCTCCTCGAGCCGCTCGGCCTGGCCGACACCTCGCCGGAGCTCGGTGAGGGCGAGGACCGGCGTGCCGTCGTCGGCCACTCGGCCCCTGTGCTCGCCGAGCCCGGCCTGCCCGCACGGTTCGCCGACGGGCGGTTGCCCGTGGCCGCCGCGACCACCGGTGCGCTCGCTGCCGCTACCGGATTCTGCTCCACGGCGCGCGACCTGGTCCGTTGGGCGGCGGCGCACTGCGACGGGTCCGACCTGCTGACCCCGGCGATGCGGCGACTTCTGCACCGTGCCGAGTCGGTGGTGGACCTGCCCGGGGTGCCGCGCCGTGAGTACGGGCTCGGCTTCGAGGCGCGCGAGATCGCCGGCCGACGGGTGGTGGGGCACTCGGGAGGGTTCCCCGGGCAGATCACGCGCACCTGGTTCGACCCGGAGCGTGGGATCGCCGTCGCCGTCCTGACGAACGCGATCGACGGCCCGGCCGACCAGATCGCGGCCGGCCTGTTCTCCCTGGTCAGCAAGGCCGTGGCCGACGACGGCGGAGCGGCTCGGGGCGGGGACGCTGCGGTCGCGCACGGCGACCTCGACCGGTGGACCGGCTGCTACGCGAACCTGTGGGGAATGGTCGACGTGGCGCGCCTCGGGGACCGGTTGTGGCTGATCGACCCGCGCAAGGCCGACCCGTTCGTCGGCGCGGAGGAGCTGACGGTGGAGGGGCCGGTGCTGCGGCCGGCGGTCCACGACGGGTTCGGCCCGGTGGGTGAGGCGATCGAGGTGTTGCGGGACGATGCGGGCGAGGCGGTCGCCGTCGTCGTCGGCGGCATGACGTCGTGGCGTGCCGCGGACTACGAGCGTGAGCGCCGCGCGCAGGCGGTGCCGCTCACGCGCTGACCGTCGGGGTTGTGGGCGCCCACAACGCTCCGCGGGCTAGCGGGCTAGCGGGCTAGCGGTCGAGGGGCTCGAGGCGGGGAGCCGGCAGGGGGCGCGGCTCCTCCAGGATCTGGACGCCCGCCGTGTCGGGCGCGAGCAGGCGCATGACGGCGTCGTCGAGGTTTGCCCGGATCGCGGCCTCCAGGCCGTCGGCGTCGCGCGCCTCGAGGTGCTCCACGAGCGGGGCGTGCGAGCGGGCGGCGTCCGTACGCACCGTGTACTCCTCGCTCACCGTGAAGCTGGCGATGCGCACCTCGACGATGAGCGTGCTCATCCATTGCTGCAGCCAAGCATTGCCGCTCGCGGCCACCAGCTCCCAGTGCACCGCGAGGTCGGCCGCCCCGACGCGCAAGGCGTCGTGAGCGGCCTCGGCGCGCACGAGCGCGTCGTGCGCCGACCGCACGGCGGCGACCTGCCGATCGCTCGCGCGTTCGACGGCGAGGCGTGCGGCCGTCGTCTCGACCATCGTCCTCGCGGAGTAGAGCGGGCGGATGCCGTCACGACCGATGGTGCGCACGGACATCCCGCGACCGGGAGTGGCCACGACGATCCCCTCCGCGACGAGCCGCTGGGCCGCCTCCCGGAAGGCACCCCGGCTCACGCCGAGCTGGCGTGCCATCTCGATCTCCCGCAGTCCCGACCCCACGCGCAGCCCTCCCGAGTAGATCGCGTTGCGCAGCTCGACCGCGATCAGGTCGACCGTCGAGGGACGGGTCACGGGTGAGAGGGCGGGGGCGGTACCGAACGCAGGGTGAGACGCCGAGGGCATCTGGGCTCCTTCCAAGGTCACGACCCGACAACGATCACAGGTCCTGGACGTCGCCGGGGCATGTCGTGGCACAGATCCGGCCGCAGGTAGCGGCGGTTTCTTGCCGATTGTGCGAGTGTAGGACACTCGGACAGCCCGATGTGCAGATTGTCGGGACGTCCGTATCGCCGCTACCGTGGCGATCCGTCCACACATCTCAGTCCCGAGCGACTGCCGCAGGCGCCGGGGCCACGGAAGGGAGACTCCCGTGCAGTCCATCAGGACCACGAATCGCCGCCGCGCTCTGTTGGCGGCTGGTTCCGTTCTTGCTCTCACGGCACTCACCGCCTGCTCCAGCACCGACGGCGGAGGCTCCGGAGGCAACGGCGACGAGGGCGGCGACTCGACTCTCGCCCAGCTCCAGGAGGCCGGCTCGATCACGGTCGGCTTCGCCGGCGAGGAGCCGTACAGCTTCGAGGACGACTCCGGCGAGCTCACCGGCGCCGCGGTCGCACTCAACGAGGCCGTCTACTCCGAGCTCGGCATCGACACCGTCGAGGGCACGCTCACCGAGTGGGGCTCGCTCATCCCGAACCTCACGGCCGGTCGTGTCGACTCGATCAGCGCCGGCATGTCGATCCTGCCCGAGCGGTGCGAGCAGGCCGCCTTCAGCGAGCCCGAGATCATGTACACCACCGCGTTCCTCGTCCCCGAGGGCAACCCGGACGGACTGAGCGACTGGCAGTCCGTCGAGGGCACCGACCTCGAGATCGCCGTGATGTCCGGGGCCATCGAGGCCGGGTACGCCGAGGAGACCGACGTCAGCACGCTCGAGGTGGGCAGCCCGCAGGACGGTCTGGACGCCGTCGACTCCGGTCGTGCCGACGCCTTCGCGCTGACCGGCATCTCGCTGCGCGCCCTCGCCGAGAACACTGACGCCGCCGTGGAGGCGACCGAGGCGTTCACCGCCGTCATCGATGGTGTCGCGCAGGTCGGTGCGGGTTCCACGGTGTTCCGCCAGGAGGACACCGAGCTGCTCGCGGCCTACAACGAGCAGGCCGCCACGATCATCGGCGACCCGGACCGGTACGCCGAGGTGCTCGGCGAGTTCGGGTTCACCGAGGCCGAGCGTCCCCCGGAGGGTCTGACGGCCGAGATGCTCTGCGAGGGTGACCTCGAGGCCATCAACGACGAGCTGGGGCTGGGCTCCTGACCTGTGTCCGATGACATCCAGACACTGATCGACCGGCTGCCTCGTCTCGGCGAGGCAGTCGTCGTCACCCTGGAGCTGACGATCGGTGGCGCCATCCTCGCCGCGATCGTGGCTCTGCTCCTCGGCTTCGGCTCGCGCACCCGGTCCCTCTGGGTGCGCGGGCCGTCCCGCGTGGTGGTCGAGTTCTTCCGCGGCACGTCGCTGGTCGTCCAGCTCTTCTGGATCTACTACGTGCTGCCGGCGTTCGGCTACGAGATGCAGGCGCTGGCTGTGGGAATCGTCGCGCTGGGGCTCAACTACGGCGCCTACGGCTCCGAGGTGGTGCGTGGATCGATCGCCTCCGTCCCGAAGGGGCAGTGGGAGGCGACGACGGCGCTCAACATGAGCTGGTTCCACAAGGTGCGGCGAGTGATCTTCCCGCAGGCGTGGGCGCTGATGATCCCCATGTTGACGAACCTCCTGATCCAGCTGCTCAAGGGCTCTGCGCTCGCGGCCTACATCACGCTGCACGACGTCAACTACTGGACGGACCAGCTCCGGCGGGCGACCAACGACGTGTTCTTCAGCTACACGGCGGGTCTGCTCGTCTACTTCGCGATCGCCTACCTGCTGACGTGGGGTATGAACTGGCTCGAGGAGCGCGCCAAGCGACGACTGGGACGAGGCACGAAGAAGCCGTCGTTGCGTGAGGCGCTCCGGGTCAAGCCGGACGTTGGCTCCGAATCGATCACAGCGAGGGGGTCAGCGGTATGAACGACTCGATCTGGCGCTGGGACCGCGCCTGGGAAGTTCTGCCGCATCTCCTTGAGGGTCTGCAGATCACGGTGCTCGCCACCGTGGTCGGCATGGCCATCGCTGCCGTCCTCGGCTTCTTCATCGCTCTGGCCATGCGGACGCCCAGCCGATGGCTCAAGGCCCCGCTGCGGCTGCTGGTGGACTTCGTCCGGATGACGCCGATCCCGGTGCAGCTGACCTTCATCTGGCTGGCGTTCCCGACGATCCCGACGCTGGCGGTCGGGTTCAGCGTGCTCGGCGTGCACTACGCGACCTACATGTCCGAGGTGTACCGCGCGGGTATCGAGGCGGTGCCGAAGGGGCAGTGGGAGGCGGCGACGGCGCTGAACATGGCTCCGGGCCGCACCTGGCGCGCGGTGATCCTGCCGCAGGCCATCCGCAACACCCTGCCAGGGCTCGGGAACTACGCGATCTCGATGTTCAAGGAGACACCGTTCCTCTTCGTGATCGGCATCGTGGAGATGTTCACCGAGGCGCAGAGCTTCGGTGCCAACACCTTCTCGTACATCGAGCCGATCACGATGGTCGGGGTGCTCTTCCTCTTGATCAGCTACCCGACCTCGCTCCTGGTGCGCAGGATGGAGATCCGCCTTGCCTGACTCGACTCGATCCACAGGAAGCCAGACCATGACCACATCCACGGGTGAGACGCCCGCCATCGAGTTCCGCGACGTCACCAAGCGCTTCGGTGACAACGTCGTGCTGGACGGACTGAACTTTTCCGTCCCGCAGGGACAGCGGATCACGCTGATCGGGCCGTCGGGATCAGGCAAGACGACGATCCTGCGTCTGCTCATGACGCTCGAGGAGCTCAGCGGCGGGCTCATCCTCATCGACGGTGACCCCTACACCCACGAGTACAAGGGTGAGAAGTGGGTCAAGGTCCCGGAGAAGCGTCGCCGTGTGGTGCGCAACCGGGTCGGGATGGTGTTCCAGCAGTTCAACCTGTTCCCGAACATGTCGGTGCTCGAGAACATCATCGAGTCACCGGTCCACGTCCTCGGCAAGTCCAAGGACGAGGCCGTCGCCGACGCCGAGCGCCTGCTCGACAAGGTCGGCATGAGCGAGAAGCGGGACTTCAACACCAACGAGCTCTCCGGTGGTCAGCAGCAGCGCGTGGCGATCGCCCGTGCGCTGGCGATGGATCCGGAGATCCTGCTGCTCGACGAGGTCACCTCTGCCCTGGACCCGGAGATCGTCGCCGACGTCCTCGGCGTCCTGAAGGAGATCGCGGACACCACGGACATCACGATGCTCCTCGTCACGCACGAGATGCAGTTCGCGCGCGAGGTCTCCGACCGCGTGCTGATGTTCGACAAGGGTCAGATCGTCGAGGAGACGGACCCCGAGACGATGTTCACGAACCCGTCGCACCCGCGCACCCAGGAGTTCCTGAAGGCCGTGCTCGGCTGAGGGCCTGCACCGCGCCGACGAAGGCCCGTACCGCCCCTGCAAGAGGGCGGTACGGGCCTTCGTCGTCCCGAGTCCTCACGTTGTGGGCGCGAAATCTGGGCCCGAGAACGGCCTATAACGGACGAAACAGGCCAGATATCGCGCCCACAACGTGCGGGGCGCCCACAACGTGTGGGGCGCGCGGCGTCAGGCGGCGGCGGCCTGCTCGGCGGCGGCGAGCAGCATGCACGTCGCGACGCCGTCCATCGCCACCCGGACCTCGTCCAGCGGGGGCATCGACGGCGCGAGCCGGATGTTCCGGTTCTCCGGGTCCCGTCCGTAGGGGAACGTCGCGCCTGCGGGAGTCAGCTTGATCCCCGCCGCACCGGCCAGCTCCACGACCCGCGACGCCGTCCCCGGCACCACGTCGACGGAGACGAAGTAGCCGCCGTCCGGGTCCGTCCAGGTCGCGACGTCCGTGTCCGCGAGGCGCTCGGTGAGGATCGAGACGACGGCGGAGAACTTCGGCGCCAGGATCTCGCGGTGCTTGGCCATGTGGGCGCGAACCCCGGCGGCGTCACCGAAGAACTGCGCGTGGCGGAGCTGGTTGACCTTGTCCGGCCCGATGGACCGGATCGACAGGTGCTCGGTGAACCATGCGACGTTGGCCGGCGACGACGCCAGGAACGACACGCCCGCGCCCGCGAACGTCACCTTGGACGTCGAGGCGAACATGAGCACGCGGTCGGGGTTTCCTGCCTCTGCGGCCAGCTCGATCGCGTTCGCCGTCTTGGTCTCGTGCTCGGTCAGGTGGTGCACCGCGTAGGCGTTGTCCCAGAAGATGCGGAAGTCACCGGCCGCGGCGGGCATCGAGACGAGGCGCTGCGCGACCGCCTCGGAGATCACCGAGCCGTCCGGGTTCGCATACGTGGGCACCGCCCACAAGCCCTTGACCGAGGGGTCGTCGGCCACGAGCTCGGCGACGGCCTCGGCGTCGGGACCGTCCGGCGTCATGGGGACGGTCACCATGCGGATCCCCAGCTCCTCGCAGATCGCGAAGTGCCGGTCGTAGCCGGGCACCGGGCAGATGAACGTGATCGGCCCCTCGGCGGCGGACCACGGCCCGTCGCCCCCGGGCGCACCGAACAGCATCGCCTGGACCACGCAGTCGTACATGAGGCGCAGGGACGCGTTGTCCTGGGCGAGGAGCTGCTCGGTCGGCACACCGAGCAGCTCGGCGAAGATCTCGCGCAGCTCGGGCAGGCCCGCGAGCCCGCCGTAGTTGCGCACGTCCGTGCCGGACGCGGAGGTGTGGTTCCCCTCGCCGGGCAGCGACAGCAGCGCCTCGGAGAGATCGAGCTGTTCGGCCGAGGGCTTGCCGCGGGTCAGGTCGAGACTCAGCCCTCGCGCCTGCAGCGCGGCGTACTGCTCGCGCAGCTCCGGCAGGCGGGCGGCGAGCGCGGGGTCGACGGCGGTTGCTTGGTCGGGTGAGGTACTCACGGCTCCGAGACTACGCGCCCGGGTGGGCGCCGTCGTCGTCGGAGATGTCCGAACCTCGCCGCCGGAATCGGCGGAAACGCACAGCCGAGGGCTTGCCGCGCTCACCCTCCTCGAGTGCCGGCGGGGCGTTCTCGACGACGCGGGGGAAGCGCTCCGGCGGTACGCCGAACGCCGACCGGGACTGGGAGACGACCCCGTGCCCGAGCGCCCGCCCGCCCGCGTACCCGACGACGGCGCCGACGCCGAACGGGATCATCCGTCCCAGCGCCAACGTGCCCTGCTTGGCGAGCTGCCGCTTGAGGAACCGGTGCGTGAGCACCCGGTTGACACGCTTGATCGCCGTCTGCGGCATGGACGTGAGCAGGACCTTGCCCCAGGCGAGCTGCGACCCCTCCGCGGCGCGCTGCACGTCGCGGGCGCCGGCGTCACCGAGCACCGTCGCCAGGAGCAGCGCGCGCCGCCGGGAGACGTCGTCGATCGGGATGCCGTGCACGTCAGCGACGGCGAGGGAGAACGCCGCCGACGTCGCGAAGAACGTCGCGATGTCGCTGGTGGTCAGGACGGCGGCAGCCGTCGTACCGACCGCGGGAGCAGCGGCCGCGGCACCCACCGCGCCACCCGTCGTGGCGACCACCGTGAGGTACTCGCGCTCCAGGATCTGGACGACGCGCGCGGGATCGGCCTCCGGGTTGCGGCGGCGCACCACATCGACGTGCTTGTGGATCGCCGCCGACGGGATGGTCACCGCCTTGTCGAGGAGCGAGTCCAGCAGGGGAGTGGGGCGGTACCGGGTCCAGGACTCGACCTCGCGCCCGCCCTCCGGGGTGACGTCCGACGTGCTCACGCCTGCGACTCTACCCGCGGCCCCGCGAGCAGACCTCGCGGCTGAACCGCCACAGCGTGACGGCCAGCATCGCTCGCAGGAAGAGCCCGACCGCGCGCTCGTTCGCCCGCCGCGGCCACGGCCCGACGAGGCGCACCTCCTCCCACCACACGACGCGTGAGCGGCCCGCGTCCACCGGGACGACGTCGAGTCCGGCGGTGCCGCTCAGGGCAGGCCCGTCCTTGCGCACCACGTTGCGCCCGACGGTCCCCTCCGCCGTCGACGGCGCGACATGCTGCAGGGTGGTCATCCGGTCGACGAACCCGGCTCGGCCGCGCCGTGCGCCCGGTCCGCTCACCATGGTGAACCCGACGCCCGGCGCCGGTGCCGCCGTCGGCCCGTCGTAGCGCGTCAGCGGGACCCAGCGCGGGTGGTGGCGCGGGTCCGACACCCGGGCGAACGCGGCCTCGGCGTCGACCGGCAGCAGCCGGGACACCTCGACGCGGTACGCCGGACGGGTGGTCACGGGACCGTCAGGCCGGCGGGGCGAACTGTGCCGGGGGGACCTCGGCGCCGGCCTTGAGCGTGCGGCCCACGGTGCAGGCGCGGTCGATGGACCGCTGAGCGAGCAGGAGGGTCTTCTCGCGGGTCTTGTCGTCCAGCTCGGAGAGGTCGATCTCGAACTTCTCCGTCAGCACGGGGTACCGGTCGTCGCTCATGTCCTTGGGGTCCTCGACGCGGACGGTGACGCGGTAGTCGTCACCGAGCACGCGCGAGAACTTGGTGTCGCTGGCCATGCCGGCGCACGCCGCGAGCGCGATCTTCAGCAGCTCGCCCGGGGTGAAGACGGCGCCCTCGGAGGCCGGCCCGATCTCTACGCTGGCACCGCGCGCGGTGTGCCCGCGGTAGGTGCGGGTACCGGTGCGCTCGACCCACAGCGGGTCGGTCGGGGAGGGGGTCACGGCGGCGGGTGCGTCGGCGGCGGTCGTCTCGTCGGTCATGGGTCGATCCTCGCACCGCAGACACATCTGGCGCGACGGCGTCCGTCACACCGCGCGAGAGGCGTCGGACGGTGCTTGGATCGAAGGATGAGCACCCGGGACAAGTCCGACTTCGGGTCGGGCAAGATCCTGCCGGACGAGCTGCCCGACGGCGGGACGACCGGCAGCGAGAGCGACGACGGCTCCGTGCACCCCGAGCGCCCGGGGGCCGTCGGGCCGGACGTCCGTGCCGCGGAGCGGTCCGCCGCGGTGGAGCACGGCGCCCACCTCCGTCGTGACGGGACGGACGCCGTGCCCGACGAGCCGGTCGACGCACCGCACGCCGCGCGGCACGCGCGGCCGTCGGAGTAGCGTCCGGCCCGCGACGAGGTCAGCGCTGCAGCAGCTCCCGGGCGTGCGCGACGGCGGCGGCCCGGTGCGCCCGGGACGGCCACGCCTGCGCGGAGTCCGACGTCGGCACGAGCTGCAGCCGGGCCGAGGCGTCCCGGACCGTCAGGGCGTCCAGCACCCGCCGGCCGGAGCCCACCGTGCCGGTCGCGACCGGGGCGGGCAGCGTCACCCACCATCGCGGGGCGTCGTCGCCACGGACCCACAGCTCGACCCGGTCGGTGAGGATCGCGTAGACCACATGCTCCCGGTCGGGGCAGTCGGGCGGCAGGCCGCGCGTCCCCGCCCGGAGGCTGCGGGCCTCGGCCGTCAGTGCCGCCGTCGGGCGCCCGACGAACAGCGGGGAGCCGGGCCGGTACCGCGCCACCCGTGCGACCTGGCTGCGCACGCGCGCCGAGACGACGGCGAACCACACGGCCACCGCGACCGCGGCCACGACCAGCACCAGCGCGAGACCGGAGATCACGCCCGGCTCGCCGATCCGGCGCCCGACCCGTGCGGAGTACAGCAGCACGACGAGCACGCTGACGACGGCGGCGAGCCCGCCGGTGGTCGCGAGTCGTCGGGGGCTCATGGCTTCACGGTACCGGCGGGCCGGT
The DNA here is from genome assembly GCF_056590155.1 of Isoptericola sp. GX10416. Classification (NCBI taxonomy): domain Bacteria; kingdom Bacillati; phylum Actinomycetota; class Actinomycetes; order Micrococcales; family Promicromonosporaceae; genus Isoptericola; species Isoptericola sp. GX10416. Next base: position 80,150 of record NZ_JBWPVO010000008.1, read on the forward strand.
CAGCCTCCAGCACCCCGGCGCCGAGCGTCCGTAGACTCGTCCGCATGACCGCCCCTGACTTCACGGACGCCACCGCCGTGCCGACGTCCGCGGGTGAGCCCGCGCCGTCGGGCACCGTGCCGACCCCCTACGAGGACCTGCTGCGCGACGTCCTGGAGCACGGCACGCGCAAGGACGATCGCACCGGGACGGGCACGCGCAGCGTGTTCGGGCGGCAGATCCGCTACGACCTGGAGGCCGGCTTCCCGCTCATCACCACCAAGCGCGTGCACCTGAAGTCGATCGCGTACGAGCTGCTGTGGTTCCTGCGCGGCGACTCGAACGTCCGGTGGCTGCAGGAGCACGGTGTGTCCATCTGGGACGAGTGGGCCGACGCCGGGGGCGAGCTCGGCCCCGTCTACGGCGTGCAGTGGCGCTCGTGGCCGACGCCGGACGGCCGGCACGTGGACCAGATCGCGCGCGTCGTCGATCAGCTCCGCACCAACCCGGACTCGCGGCGGCACATCGTCTCGGCGTGGAACGTCGCCGAGATCGAGAACATGGCGCTGCCGCCGTGCCACGTCATGTTCCAGTTCTACGTGGCGGACGGCCGGTTGAGCTGCCAGCTCTACCAGCGCTCGGCCGACCTGTTCCTCGGCGTGCCCTTCAACATCGCCTCGTACGCGCTGCTGACGCACATGGTGGCGGCACAGACCGGGCTCGCGGTCGGCGACTTCGTATGGACCGGCGGCGACTGCCACATCTACGACAACCACGTGGAGCAGGTGACCACGCAGCTCGCGCGCGACCCCTACCCGTACCCGCGGCTGCGGCTCGCGCCCCGTGCGTCGATCCTCGACTACACCTACGAGGACATCGAGGTGGTCGGCTACCAGCACCATCCCGGCATCAAGGCACCTGTTGCTGTCTGAGGGTCCGGGGGCCGAGGGATCGCGGTCCGAGGGATCGCGCGGCGGGCGTGGTGTGGTCGGGCTGATCTGGGCGCAGGCCCGTGACGCCGCGGGCCGACCGGTCATCGGTGCGGGCGGAGCCATCCCGTGGCACGTCCCGGAGGACTTCGCGCACTTCAAGCGCACGACGGCGGGGCACCCGGTCGTCATGGGCAGGCTCACCTGGGAGTCGCTGCCGGCCAGGGTCCGGCCGCTGCCCGGACGCACCAACGTGGTGGTGACCCGGCAACCCGGATGGTCCGACGACGGTGCGGTGGTCGCGTCGTCGCTGCCCGCCGCGCTGGACATCGCGCGCGAGGCGGTCGGTGGCGACGAGGTGTGGGTCATGGGTGGCGGGCAGGTCTACGCGGAGGCGGTCGCGCTCGCGGACGTCTGCATGGTCACGGAGGTCGACCTCGACGTGGCGGGGGACGCGTTCGCACCGGTGCTCGACCCGGCCGAGTGGTCGCCGGCCGCAGGTGCGTCGACACGCTGGATGACGTCGTCGGGCACCGCCGGGCTGCGCTACCGGATCCGCACCTGGCGGCGGCGGGTCGCGAGCCGCGCCCGCACGTCGGCAGCGACCAGCAGGGCAGCCGGCACGAGCGCGAGGCTGAAGCCGCTCGCAGGGCCGATCAGGACGAGGCAGAGGACGACCCAGCCGAGGAGCGACCAGCCGACATAGGCAGGGAGCCGGTCACCCCTGTTCGCCGCACGGACGACCAGGAGACCGAGCACCAGCACGACCACGGCGAACCCACCGGGCTGCGCCCAGAAGGCCGCCACCGACTCGGCGCTCGCCGTGCGGTCGCGCAGGTCGCCGGCGAGCCAGCCGCTCCAGTGGGACGTGGTGGTGACGACGGCGTGCAGCACCGCGATGACGATCATGAGGATGCCGGCGGTGCGGGTCAGGCCCGCACCAGTGCTCTTCGTCTGTTCCATACCGTCAGCGTGGCGCCCCGGGCCGAGGGAGTGATCCCCCGGCCCGGGCAACCGGGTCCCCCGCGCGGGGGACCCGGTTCACCGGGGACGATCACCAGGAGGCGTTCTCCGCCATCTCGAGGGCGATCTCCTGCCACCAGGCACCGGCGGCCGGGCCGCCGTTGCAGCTGCCGTCCGACTCGCCGGGCAGCTTGACCCAGAGCAGGGCGTCGAGCGCCGTGCCGTCGTCGACGGTGCGCGGCTGCTCACCCAGCGCACGGCCGCGTGGGTTGCACCACTCGCCGTTGGAGCCGTTGCCGTTGCGCGACGTGTCGATGACGTAGGAGGCACCACCGGTGAGCGCCGAGATCTGCTCGCCGTAGGCCTGCTCGGCGGCCGTCGGGTTGTAGTTCGACGTGTTGAGTGCGAACCCGACCGCGTGGTCGAACCCGATCTGGTTGAGGCGGTCTGCGGCGTCTCCGGGGCTCAGCCAGCCGGAGTGCCCGGCGTCGATGTAGACGCGGCCGCCCGCGGCCGTGAGCTGCTCGGCGGCGTACTGCAGGAGACCGACGCGGTCGCCCTGGCCGTCGCAGTCACCGAGCTGGGCCAGAGCGTCCGGCTCCAGGACGATGAAGGGGTTGCCCTGGATCCCGGCGGCGACCTCGTCGATCCACTGGGCGTACTCGCTCTCCTCGACGCCACCGCCCGAGTGGTTGCCGCAGTCGCGGCCGGGAATGGCGTAGACCGCGAGCATCGCCGTCGTCCCGTCAGCCGCCGCGCGGCCGGTGTAGTCGGCGACGGCGGCGCGCTCCGTCTCGGCGTCGTTCCAGTTGCCGACCCAGTACGCCTGCGGCGTCAGGGCGATCTTGGCGAGCAGGTCCTTGTCGCTGCCGCTCGCCGCCTCCCATGCCGCGTACGCCTGCGTGTCCGGGTCGACGTAGAGGTCACCGGACGGCGCGGGCGTGGGGTCCGGGTCGGGCTCGGGGTCCGTCGGGTCGGGCTCGGGGTCCGTCGGGTCGGGCTCGGGCTCCGGGTCGGGCTCGCCGACGTCGCCGGTGCAGGACACCCCGTTGAGGGTGAAGTCGCTCGGGACGGGGTTGTCGCCGGACCAGGTGCCGATGAACCCGAAGCTCGCGGAGGCGTCGGCGGCGAGGGCCGAGTTCCAGTCGACGCCCGAGGCCTCGACGGTGCTGCCGGACTGGGACACCTCGGCGTTCCACGCCTGGTTCACCGACTGCCCGGAGGCGGCCGTCCAGCCGAGCTGCCACGCGGAGATCGGGTCGCCGAGGTTGGTCACCGTGACGTCGGCCTGGAAGCCGCCCGACCACTCGTTGGTGACGCGGTAGTCCACCGAGCAGCCCTCGGCTGCCGCGGCGCTGGTCGCGGTGGCTACACCGACGGCGCCGGTGGCCATCAGGCCGGCTGAGGCGAGAAGAGCTGTCCAGCGGGTTCGTCGTCGTACCTGCTGCATTCCGGACTCCGATCTGGAGGAAGTAGACGGTTCAGGACGGCGGCCACGTTAGTCGTGGGCCGGGGAGCGGTCACCGGGCTAAACGATTAGGTCGAATCGTTCCGACGATGGCCGCCGGGCAGCGCGACGGCCCGGGAGGATCGCTCCTCCCGGGCCGTCCGGCGCTGGTGCCGGCACCGTGGACGGACGCCGGCGTACGGTCGTCACACCAGGTCGCGGACCGCCGCGTACTGCTCGCGCACCACCGGGCGCGGGTCCGCGTCGAGCGTGGCGGTGACCGACGTCGACCACGACGGGGCCGACGCGGACGGGTCAGACGCGGCCGCGAGCACCCATGCCGCCTGCCGCGCGGCGCCGTCGGCCACGTACTCGCCCGCCGCGGGGATCGAGATCGGCACGCCGAAGACCTGCGGCGCGATCTCCTGGACCGCCGGCGACTGGGCGGCACCACCGATGAGCATGACGCGCTCGACGGGTACGCCCTGGGCCCGCAGGGCGTCGAGCCCGTCGGCCAGCCCGCACAGCATCCCCTCGACGTACGCACGGGCCAGGTGCTCGCGCGTCGAGCTCTTGAGGCGGACGCCGTGCAGCGTGCCGGTCGCATCGGGACGGTTGGGCGTGCGCTCGCCCTCGAGATAGGGCACCAGCACCAGGCCGTCGGCCCCGGGCGGTGCGGACAGGGCGAGACGCGCGAGACCGTCGAAGTCGGTGTCCAGCACGGTGCGGGCGGCGTCGAGCACCCGCGCGGCGTTCAGCGTCACCGCGAGCATGAGGGCGTTGCCGGTGGCGTCGGCGAACCCGTTGATCGCGCCCGAGCCGTCGGCGGTGCGGCGCGGTGCGACGGCGGAGACGACGCCGGAGGTGCCGATCGAGATCGCGATGTCGCCCGGACCCATGCCCAGGCCGAGCGAGGCGCCCGCGTTGTCGCCCGCGCCGGGACCCAGCAGGGCACCGCCGTCGACCGCGGAGCCCGCCACGGTTGGGTGGGCGACGCCGCCGGACTCGGAGGGTGCGAGGACGCGCGGCAGCACGACGTCGTCGCGGCCGAACCCGAGGGCGAGCAGGTCGCGCCGGTACGCGCCCGGCCCGTCGGGAGTGCCGTCGTCGGCCGCGGCCTCGGCGTCGTAGTAGCCGGTCCCGGAGGCGTCGGACCGGTCGGTGAAGAGGCGGTCGAGCTGCGGGCCGAGGGGCGCCGACGGGTCGCCGGCCGGTCCGTAGCCGGCGATGCGCCAGCTCAGCCAGTCGTGAGGGAGCGCGACGGCGGCGACGCGGGCGGCGTTGTCGGGCTCGGCGTCGCGCAGCCAGCGCAGCTTCGTGATGGTGAGCGAGGCGACGAGGACCGATCCGGTGGCATCCGCCCAGCGCTGGGCACCGGCATCACGATCGCCCTCGCCGAGCTCACGGATGAGGTCCTCGGCAGCCGGGGCGGACCGGGTGTCGTTCCACAGCAGGGCGTCGCGGACCACGTTCCCCTCGGCGTCGAGGGCGACCATGCCGTGCTGCTGGCCGCCGACGGCGATCGCGGCCACGTCGTCGAGCCCACCGGCCGCGCGGGCCGCCTCGGTGAAGGCCGTCCACCAGTGGTCGGGGTGGACCTCCGTGCCGTCCGGGTGCTGGGCCGAGCCGGAACGCACCAGGGCGCCGGTCTCGGCGTCGCGCACGACGATCTTGCAGGACTGCGTGGAGGTGTCCACGCCTGCCACGAGGGGCATCTTCGCTCCTTGGTTGGTTCAGTCGACGGGTGTTGTGGGCGCGATTTCTGGGCCCGGAAGCCCGGCGAACCGGGCATACCGGGCCAGAAATCGCGCCCACAACGACGAAGGTCAGCTGCGACTCAGCCGATGAGGTGCTCCAGCGCGAGCTGGTGCAGCTTCACCAGACCGTAGTCGCGCGCGGCCACGGCGTCGACGTCGATGCCGTCCACCGACTCGTCCGCGAGGAACGCGTCGAAGGACTCGCCCTCACCCAGCGTCGACTGACCCAGCTCGAAGATGCCGGCGTGCTCGAACGCCTGCTGCACGGCAGGGTCCTCGCGGTACGCCTTCGCCTTCGCGGCGAGCATGTCGTAGGTGGCCATGTTGGCCTTGGCCGACTCCCACACGCCGTCGAGGTGCTCGGTGCGGCTCGGCTTGTAGTCGAAGTGCCGCGGGCCCTCGTAGCGCGGGCCGCCGTTCGGGAACCCGTTCTCCAGCAGGTCGACCGTGAAGAACGCCGACAGCAGGTCGCCGTGACCGAACACGAGGTCCTGGTCGTAGCGCGGGCCGTGCTGGCCGTTGAGGTCGATGTGGAACAGCTTGCCGCAGTACAGCGCCAGCGCGAGACCGTGCGTGTAGTTGAGGCCCGCCATCTGCTCGTGCCCGGTCTCCGGGTTGAGCCCCACGATGTCGCCGTTGTCGAGCGTGTTGATCAGCGCGATCGCGTGCCCGATGGTCGGCAGGAAGATGTCGCCGCGGGGCTCGTTCGGCTTCGGCTCGAGACCGATCTTGAGGTCGTAGCCCTTGGACTTGATGTAGGCGGCGACGGTGTCGATGCCCTCGGCGTAACGGGCGTGCGCGGCGGCGAGGTCCTTCGAGTTGTCGTACTCGGTGCCCTCGCGGCCGCCCCACATGACGAACGTGGAGGCGCCCATCTCGGCGGCGTTGTCGACGCTGCGCAGGACCTTCTTCAGGCCGAACCGGCGCACGTCGCGGTTGTTCGAGGTGAACGCGCCGTCCTTGAAGATCGGGTGCGAGAACGTGTTGGTCGTGACCATCTCGCAGACCAGGCCCGACTCCTGGGAGGCCTTCTTCACGGCGTCGAGGCCCGCCTGACGGTCGGCCTCGGAGGCGCCGAACGGGAACACGTCGTTGTCGTGGTACGTGAAGCCCCAGGCGCCGAGGTCGGCCAGCTTGCGGATCGACTCGGCCGGGTCCAGCTCGGGGCGGGTCGCGGTGCCGAAGGGGTCGTTCGCGGGCCAGCCCACGGTCCACAGGCCGAACGAGTACTTGATGTCGCTCACGGGTTCTCCTCGTCGAGTCGGGTGCCGGGCGACGCCGCGGCAGTTTTGTTGTACGGATGAACTATTGCCGGTACCTGGGCTACAGTCAAGGCGTGACCGCCGAGCCGACGACGACGCAGCGCACCACCGGTGCACCCCCGGGTGGCGGCAGCAGCGCCTCGCGGCAGCACACGCTGCGCGAACGCAACCTCCGTCTCGTGGCGAGGGCCATCTACGACGCCGCCGCCGGACCTCCGGACGCCGTACCACCGTCCCGCGCCGACGTCGCCGCCGCCACCGGGCTGACCCGTGCCACCGTCTCGACGCTCGTCGACCACCTGGTGGCCGCCCGCCTCGTCGCCGAGCTGCCGCCCGCCGCCGCCCAGCGCGCCGGCCGTCCCGCCGTGCCGCTCGTGCCCGCCGCTCGCACCGTCGTCGGCCTCGGGCTCGAGGTGAACGTCGACCATCTGGGCGTGCGCGCCCTCGACCTCTCCGGACAGACCGTCGCCGACGCCGTCGAGCAGGGCACGTTCCACGACTCCGAACCGGCGACCCTGCTCGGCCGGCTCGGCGCGCTCGCCGCCGGCGTCGTCGACGCCGTCGAGGGCGAGGGCATGCGCGTCGCCGGGGCCCGGCTCGCGCTGCCCGGCCTCGTCGACGCCCGCACCGGCGAGCTCGAGGTCGCACCCAACCTCGGGTGGTCGTCGCTCGACCCCGTGCCGCTGCTGGGGCTCGGCGACCTGCCCGTGCGGGTCGCCAACGAGGCCAAGCTCGCCGCGCTCGCCGAGCTCGCCGGCGAGGTCCCCGACTCCTTCCTCTACGTCTCCGGCGACGTCGGCATCGGCGCCGGCATCGTCGTCGACCGCGGCCTGTTCCTCGCCGAACGCGGCTGGAACGGCGAGGTAGGCCACGTCGTCGTCGACCCCGCCGGCCCGCGCTGCACCTGCGGCGCGCACGGCTGCCTCGAGCAGTACGCGGGCAAGGAGGCCGTGCTGCGCGCCGCCGGGCTGCCGGTCGACGCCCCGCTCCGCGCGCTCGTCGCCACCCTCGAGGCGGACGACGACGGCGCACGCGACGCGCTGCACCGTGCCGGCCGGGCGCTGGGCTCGGCGCTCGCCGACTTCGTGAACCTCACCGGCGTGTCCACCGTGGTGCTCGGCGGTGTGTACGTCGAGCTGGAGCCGTGGCTGCACGACGACGTCACCGCGGTGCTGCGGGAGCGGGTGCTGGCCGCGCCCTTCGCGGAGCCCGACGTCCGGGCCGCCCGGGCCGGTCAGCACGCCGCGCTGTCCGGGGGAGCGCGCGAGGTGCTGCGGGAGGTCGTGGCCGACCCGGCCGCGTGGGGCTGATTCCGCGGTGCGCGGGCTCGGGCGCTAGGCTGTGGGCGTCGTCGGGGCCCGGTCCTGACGACGTCGCCGTCCTCGTGGCGGCAAGCGCCTGTAGCTCAATGGATAGAGCATTCGCCTCCTAAGCGGACGGTTGCTGGTTCGAGTCCAGTCAGGCGCACTTTGGTCAAGGGTCGGCAATCGGCAGGGAGGCGGGTGGCTACTCGCAGCCGATGCCGTCGCCGTCCCGGTCGAGGTGCGGACCGTATCCCGGGTCTCCGACCACGACCGGTGCCGCTCCAGCAGCACGTGCGGCGTCGCAGTTCTCGAAGTAGTCGCTGCCCGAGTCCGGCGAGGTGTCGGGCAGGCTCTGCGTAGCACCCGCTCCGGCTTCGCCCCGAGCGCCCTGCTCACCCCGTGGACCTTGCTTTCCTCGCGGCCCACGATCGCCGCGGGGGCCCTGCTCCCCTCGTGCCCCGTCCTCGCCCGTTGACCCCTGTGGTCCGGGCTCTCCCGGAGGCCCTTGAGGGCCGGGCGGACCGATGCTCGCGCTCGTCGTCTCGAGTGTCGCGATGCGGTTCCCCTGCTCGGACAGCATGGCGCACTGCACCAGAAGCATGAGGACCACCAGACCGACGCCGACCCATCGCAGAACCCGAAGGGCTCGGGGTCTCGTCCGTACGGCTGCTGGTGTGGACCCGCCGGTTGATGCTGGCATCGCTGCCTCCTGGTCCGACTGAGCCGCCGTCGACTGCGCGACCTATCTGGAGAGAGGGCGCGCGGACCGTCGAGATACGTCACCGCCCTACGCTGGGCGCATGCCGCTCTCCGCCGTCGAGCCCCGGCTCGACTCCTCGGACCCGAAGGCCCACTTCGTCGCCTACCTCGACTACTACCGCGACGCCGTCGAGCGGAAGCTCCACGGCATGACCGACGCCGCGCTGCGCACCAGCAGGCTGCCGTCGGGCTGGACGCCGTTGGAGCTGCTGATCCACCTGGTCCACATGGAGCGCCGCTGGTTCGTGTGGGGCTTCCTCGCCGAGCCGGTCGCCGATCCGTGGGGCGACCACGCCGACGGCGACCCGCACGGGCGGTGGGTGGTGCCCGACGGCGTCACCCGTGACGAGCTGGTCGCCGCGCTGCACGCCGGAGGCGGGCGTACCCGAGCGGTGCTCGCGGAGCACGACCTCGCCGAACGGGGCGCCGTCGGCGGCCGGTTCTCCGACGACCCGCCCACGCTGGCATGGATCTGCTTCCACGTGCTGCAGGAGTACGCGCGCCACGCGGGGCACCTCGATGTCGCTCGAGAGCTGTCGGACGGCGCGACGGGCGAGTAGCCCGCCGAGGTCAGCCGGCTTCGGCGTGGGCGATGTGGTCGAGCTGGCGCCACACCAGCGCGAGCGTCACCCCGGCACCGACGAACGCGAACCAGAACGGCGCCGTGATGCCCCACAGGTCGGTGAGCACCCCGCCGAGGGCGTTGCCGACCACGATCCCGCCGAACAGCCCGATGAGGTACACCGACCCGACCCGCCCCTGGTACTCGGTCGGCACCGCACGCTGGCGCACGGTGTTCGACACCGTCCCCCACACGAAGGTGTAGGCGCCGAACACGAAAACGGTCGCCATCGCGACCCAGGCGGACGTCGTCAGCGCGAGCACGAGGTGGAACGCGACCTCCATCGCCAGGACCGTCTTCATGAGGGTCGCGAGCGAGAACCGTCGCTCCAGCCGGCCGTAGAGCAGCGTCCCGAGCACCCCGCCGACGCCGGTGGCGGTGGTCAGCAGGCCGTACCCGACCGGTCCTATCTGCAGCCGGTCGAGCGAGTACAGCACCAGGACGCCCCACGGGGCGGCCCACGTCGCGTTGAACGTGAAGATGACGAGCGCGAGCGTCCGCACCGGGGGGTGGGTCCACAGCCAGCGCAGCCCGTCGAGGATCTCTCGGCACGCCGGGGCGGGGCTCTCGGCACGCGGCACCGCCGGCAGGGTGATGCGGCTGATGAGCACGATGGCGAGCAGCACGCACACGACCTGCACGAGGAACGGCCATGCCATACCGAGGGCGAACAGGAACGCCCCGATCGGCGGCCCGGCGAGCTGGTTGCCGGTGAGGAACCCGGCTTGGAGCCGCGCGTTGCCGGTCCCGAGGTCCCGCTTGTCCACCAGCATGGGCAGCAGCGTCTGGGAGGTGGTGTCGGCGAACACCTCGGCGACACCCATGAGAAGCATCGCGGTGAGCACCACGACGATGTTCGCGGCACCGGTCGCGATCGTGAGGCACAGCACGGCGACGATGACGGCGCGCAGCGCGTTGGCGACGATGACGATCCGGCGCCTGTCGACCCGGTCGGCCAGGGCGCCCGCCCACAACCCGAAGAGCAGCCACGGCAGCCGCTGCAGCATCGCGGCCAGCGCGACGAGCGTCGCGGAGTCCGTCTGCGACGCCACGAGGAGCGGGCCGGCGGCCAGCGCGATGCCGTCGCCGATGTTGCTGGTCCAGCTCGACGCGAGCATCCACCGGAACGGGGTCCCCATCCGGGCCGGGACGATGGCCTCGAGCGCTCTCCTCACCGCAGGAGCGTAGGCGGACGCCACCCGTCGCTGCCACCTCTTTGCCCAGTGCATCACCCGACGTCACCGCAGGTGGGAGCGATCCCGCGAATGTGTCGGCTGAACGGCTCCGGAGTATTGACTGGTCAGACGCGCGGGGGGCAGACTGCCTGGTGGCAGCGCGCATCGCCCGCCCCCTGCGCGGTGCGCGCTGTCCTCGACCGGCTTCCGGTCGGACGCCTCCTCGGACCCCCCGCCGAGGGGGCGTCGACAGTTTCACTCCCTGGGGTTTCCCGGACGATCCCGGTCGCCCCGGCGTGCCCGGCGCCGTCGGCCCCGCGAGCCGGTCTACCGTGCTGGCGTGAGAGTCCTCCGCCGATCCACAGCCGCGGCCGCGGCCGAGCCCTCGGTCGAGCCGCAGGACGACAGTGCCCGCCGGCGGCCCGGGCGCGCGAACGCCCGCGGACGCACCGACGCGCGTGCCCCTGACGGTGGAGCCGACGACGGCGTCGCTCCCGCCGACGACGGCACGCCCGGTCCGCGCCCGGGTCCTTCCGCCCCGAACGGCCCCACGACGACGACCCCGCTCGTCGAGGCGGTCCGCCGGTGGCGTGCCGGGCTGGCCGAGATGGTCGGCGGGTCCACGCTCACCGACGTCGGGATGCTGGGCGAGGCGGTGGTCGACCTGTCCGCCGCGCACCCGTCGGGCGTCGCACAGCTCTTCGCCGGCCGGTCCACCCGGTTGTCCAACCTGGTGCGCGAGCCGGGCACCTTCCCCACGGCGCGGCGCCACGCGCGTGCCGTCGTCGTGCGCTCCGCGGAGCACGCCGCGCAGTACGGGCTGGCGCCGACCTCGCTGGCTATCGGTGTGGCGTCCTGGACCGAGCCGGTCGAGGAGGGCGAGTCCGCGGACGATCGCCATCGCGACCTCACCGCGCTCGCCGAGGTGGCCAGCGGTGCGAGCGCGACCTCGCCGGTACCGGCGGGGACGGACTCCGCCGGGTCGCCCGACGACGTCGCCACCGTCGCGTCCCCGGCGGATGCCGCCCGCGCCGCGCGGGGCGACGTGGCGGTCGCCGACGGCGCGACCGCCGACACGACGCCCGCGGTGACGACGTCGATCCCCGTGGTGAGCGTCGCGCGCCGGCAGAGCCGCCCGGTTCGTCGCCCGACCCCGCCCGACGAGGTCACGCCGGGCACACGGACGGTCCACGTGCCCATCCTGCTGCGCCCGGTGACGCTGGCGCCCCGGGGTGACGGCGAGACCGACTACGACCTGACGCTGGGGCCGACGGCGGAGATCAACCCGGTCCTGGCGCGCACCCTGCGTGCCCGCGGCGTCCAGGACGATCTCGGCGCGCTCGCGCAGGCGTCCTTCACGGCGGCCGGGTTCGACCCCGACGACGTCCTCGACCGGGTCGCCGCGCTCGGGGCCCAGCACCTCGCCGACTTCCGCTGGGAGCAGCGCGTCCTGGTCGGCACCTTCGTCCATCCGGGTCAGGCGCTGGTCGACGACCTCGACGAGGTCTCCCCGGCGCTGGGCCGGCACGAGCTGGTCGCGGCGCTCGCGGGAGCGGACCAGGCGATCGCGCGCGTCTCCACCGCCGAGCTGCCCGCGCCCCGCCGTGGTGACGCGGACCCGGCACGCGAGCGCGGCGTGGGCGACCTGGACCCCTACCAGCGTCACGTCGTGGACGCGCTGGGCACGGGGCAGCACTTCTTCGTGGACGCGCCGCTCGGGTCCGACGTCGCGGGGACGGTCGCCGCGGTGGTCACGGAGGCGGCCGCCGCCGGACGCTCGGTGCTGTACGTGACGGGTCACCGCCGCGCCGCCGACCGGCTGGCGCAGCGCCTGGAAGAGCTGGGGCTCGAGGGCCTCTCGTTGGACGTCACGCCGCGCCAGACCTGGCGCGAGGACATGGCGGAGCGCCTCCTCGCCGCGATGGCGACGGAGCCGGAGGCCGTCGACGCCTCGGCAGCGGCGCAGGTGCGCGACGCCCTGATCGGTGCGCGGTCGCAGCTCACGGGCTACATCGACGCCCTGCACGCCCGCCGCGAGCCGTGGGCGGTGTCCGCGTACGACGCGCTGCAGGAGCTGGCGCGCCTCACCTCGGAGCGGCCCGCGCCGTCGACGTCGGTGCGGCTGGACGCCCGCACGGCGGTTGCCCTGGACGGTGACGCCCGACGGCGGGTCGCGGGCGAGCTGGAGCGTGCGGCCGCGCTGGGCGCGTTCACGCTGCGGCCGTCCTCGACGGCGTGGTTCGGCGCCCACCTGACGACGATGGACGAGGCGCGCGACGCCCTGGCGCGCGTGCGGCGGCTCAAGGAGGCGACGCTGCCGCAGCTCCGCCGTCAGATCGCGTACACCGGCGAGGTGACGGGCCTGGAGGCGCCGACCACGATCAACGCGTGGGGTACGCAGCTCGCGATGCTCGCGGGCATGCGCAGCACGCTCGACGTGTTCCACCCGATGGTGTTCGAGCGCACCGCGACGGACCTGGTGCAGGCGACGGCGACGCGTCGGTGGCGCAGCGAGCACGGCGTGGAGATGGGCTGGTTCACGCGCCGGCGGCTGCGCAAGCGCGCGCGGGACATGGTCCGTCCGGGTGTCCGGGTGCCGAACCTGCACTCGGCGCTCATCGAGGTGGCCGAGCAGCGCGACGTCTGGGCCGAGCACTCGCCGCGCGGCGGGTGGCCGACGCTTCCCGAGGGGCTGGCCACCATCGAGGACACGTACGAGGCGGTGCGCATCGACCTCGTCGCCCTCGAGCCGGTGCTGGGACCGACGGTGCACGGTGCGCAGCTGCTCGACCTGGACCTCGACGCACTCGCGGAGCGGCTGCACCAGCTCGCCCTGGACCCCCAGGCGCTGGAGACGCTGCCCGAGCGCACGAACCTGCTCCGCCGAGCCCGCGAGGCAGGTCTCGGCGAGCTGATCGACGACCTGACCTCGCGCCGCGTCGACGCCGACCAGGTGGCCGCCGAGCTGGACCTCGCGTGGTGGACCAGCGTGTTCGAGCAGATCCTCGGTGGCGACCCGACCCTCGCGGGCCAGGACGGCGCCGGGCTCGACGCGCTGGCGCGCCGCTTCCGAGACCTGGACGCCCGGCACCTCGCCGCTCTCTCGCAGCCGGCCAGGGTGGCCGCCCGCGCGCACCTGGGTGCGGCGATGCGGGAGGACCGTGAGGGGTCCGAGGCGATGTTCGCCGAGCTCATCGAGGGCCGGATGGCGTCGCTGCGCGAGCTCGTCGAGAGGTACGGCGACGTGGCCCGGCGGTTGCGGCCCGTGGTCCTGGCGACCCCCACGCTGGTGCCTCACCTGCTGCCCACCCACCGCACGGTCGACCTCGTGGTGCTCGACGCGGTCCAGCACGTGCCGATCGAGGTCGTCGTCACCTGCCTGGCTCGTGGCCGGCAGGTGGTCGTCGTCGGTGACCCGCGCACGGCGTCGGGCACCAGCGTGCGCGAGCTGTCCCAGCTGCTGCCCACGGTGACGCTGCAGCCGCGGGAGAACCGCCGCGACCCCGAGCTGACCCGCCTGCTGGCGGCCCACGGATACGAGGGTCTGCTGCGGCCGGCTCCGCTGCCGCGGCCGGAGGCGCTCGTCCAGCTCGACGTCGTCGACGGCACGGGGATGCCCGACCCGACGTCCGGGTCCGTCGAGAGCACACGAGCCGAGGTGGACCGCGTCGTCGAGGTGTCCATCGAGCATGCGCTGACCCGCCCCGAGGAGACGCTCGGGATCGTCACGGTCACCGCCGCGCACGCGGACCGGATCCGCGACGCGCTGCTCGCGGAGGTGCGCGCGAACCCCGCGCTCGCCCCCTTCTTCTCCGGGCGGCGCGCCGAGCCCGTCGTGGTCGCCGACATCACGGGGGTGGCCGGGCTCTCGCGCGACACGATCCTGCTCTCGCTCGGCTTCGGCCGGACGCCGCACGGCCGCGTGCTGCACCGGTTCGGCGTCCTCGGGGACGACGGCGGGGCGGCGATGCTGCTGGGAGCGCTCGGCGCGACGCGGCGTCGCCTGCACGTGGTGTCCTGCTTCCCGGCCGAGGCTCTCGACCCCGACCGTCTGCGTGGCGCCGGGCCGCGGCTGCTGCGGGACGTCCTCGAGCTCGCCGAGCGACGCTCGGGCGTGGCGGACCAGGTGGAGCTCGGCAACGGGATCGACGCGGGCCGCGTCCCGGACAGGCTCCTCATGGACCTGGGTGAGCGGCTGTGGCGGCTGGGGTACCTCGTCGAGACGGACTACGGCACCGGCGACGGTGACCGGATCCCGCTCGTGGTGGGCCATCCCGACCTGCCGGGCGAGCTGCTCGTGGCGGTGCTGACCGACGACGCGCAGTACGTGGCCGAGCCGTCCGTGCGGGTGCGGGACCGGCAGCTGGCCCAGCGGCTCGAAGGGCTCGGCTGGACCGTCGCGCAGGTGTGGTCCGCGGCGGCGTTCCTGGACCCGGAGGGCGAGGCGGACCGCGTGCGCCGCCTGGTGCAGCAGGTCCGCGACGAGCGGGTCGGCACCCCCGGTGGCGTGCCGGTCCCGCCCGAGGTCGTGGTGCCCGTGATGGCCGACGACGAGCCTGACGAGGTCGTCAAGGATCCCCGGGAGACAATGGGGGAGTGACGTCCTCCGACGAGTCCGCGAACACCACCGGCACACCCGACCCCGGGGACGCCGTGAGCCCCGCGGAGCCTGACCGGCCGGGTGCACCTGCTGCCCGCCGACGCGGTCCGCGGCGCGCCGTGCGCCGCGGCAGCGAGCGCGAGACCGTCTGGGGCGTCACGGCTGACGACGAGGGCGGCCACGACTCGAACGACGACCGGCTGCGCCGGGACGTGCCGCCGCACTGGTGACCTGAGTCAGGGCCGGCGGGCCTGCGCGGCGAGCAGGTCGCGGATCTCGGTCAGCAGCGCGAGGTCGGCATCCGGCTCCTCCGCGACCTCGTCCTCGACGCGACGGCGGCGCTCGGCGTACATGTTCATGGGCATGACGACGACGAAGTACAGGGCCGCCGCCACGATGAGGAAGTTGAGCACGGCCTGCAGGAAGAGGCCGATGCTGAAGAAGGCCCCGTTGAGCTCGAAGGTGCCGACCCCGGAGATGTCGGGCTCGCCGAAGATCGCGGCGATGAGCGGGTTGAGGATCCCGTCCATCAGACCGGTGATCACCAGGGCGAACGCGCTGCCGATGACGATGCCGACGGCGAGGTCGACCACGTTGCCACGCATGATGAACGTCTTGAAGCCAGCCAGCATGTCCCGTCCTCCTTGAGCGGGGGAGCGCTTCTCGCCCCCACCGTGTCTCAGGGTACGAGCACGGCGGCGACGGTGCCCCACCGGGCGCCGGCCGACACGGCGGCGGCCTCCTCCGGGTCCACCGCCACCAGGGTGACGGCGGCGTCCTGCGTGGCGGGCGCGGCGTTGCCGAGGAGACCGCCCGCGCCGTCGGCATCGTCGTCGTCCGCGAGCCCCGGCAGGACGAGCGCGCGGCGCGCGAGGCGTTCGTCGGCGTCGTCGGTCGAGAGGAGGTCGACGCGGTCGCCGGGGCGCAGCCACGCGGCCTCGGTGAGCCGGACGCCGACGACGACCGTGCCGTCGGGCGCCCGTTCGGCCATCCCACCCCCGGCGACCAGGTCGGCGTGCACCGGGGTCCCGGCGGGCACGGCGACGGCGGGTGAGCGGCCGACGGCGTCGGCCGGGTCGGTCAGCATGCCGTCCGGGGCGAGCTCGGCCGCCACCGTGAGCGTCGTGAGGTCGCCGGCGCGCAGCGTCGTGCCGGCCGGCAGCGCACGAGCGGCGACGACCACCTCGCGGGTGGCGGGGACCTCGGGTCGCATCGCGTCGACGGTGATGCCGGCGGCCACGCCGCAGCACAGGGCGGCGACGACGAACCGGCTGCGCCAGGCGACCGTCCGCGCGTGGCGGGCCAGGCGGGACGTGGTGGAGGGCTCCATGCCGGGCACGCTAGGGCGCGCGGCGCGGCCGGTGCGGTCGCCGTCGTGCGCCGGTGGACCGCCTCCACCTGGGGGTGGCCTCGGGTGCCCGCGTCAGGCGGAGGCGGCCTTGGACGCGCCCGAGGAGCCCGACCCCGAAGAACCCGACGAGCCGGAGCCCGACGAGCCGGAGCCCGACGAGCCCGACGTCGAGGAGCCCTTGTCGGAGCCGCCGGACTTCTTGTCGGACGAGCCGGAGGTGCCGGACGACGAGCCGCCCGAGCTCTTCGACCCGTTGCGCGAGTCGGTCCGGTAGAAGCCGGAACCCTTGAAGGTCACGCCCACCGAGCCGTACTGCTTGCGCAGCCGCCCGGAGCACTCCGGGCAGACCGTCAGCGAGTCGTCGGTGAACGCCTGGTGGATGTCGAAGGCGTGGCCGCAGTCGGCGCACCGGTAGGCGTAGGTGGGCACGGGTTCTCCTCGTCGGGCTGGCACTCAGATGATGCGAGTGCCAATCATACGCGGACGGTAGTCTCGCCTGCGTGTCAGCGAGCGACCTCCCCTCAGCGAACGAACCCGACGAGACCCGACCGCCCGAGGACGCAGGCGAGGAAGAGCCCGTCCCCGGGCCCCGCTCCCGCCTGCGGCGAGGAGTGGTGGGGATCGCGGTGGTCGTGGCGCTCGCCCTCGTCGCGACCGTGACCTTCACCGTCGTCACGGTCCGCAAGCCGCTGCCGGAGACCTCCGGGACGCAGAACGTGCCCGGGCTCGCCGGCGAGGTCACGGTGCACCGCGACGAGCAGGGCGTGCCGCAGGTGTACGCATCGACCGCGGAGGACCTCTTCGCCGCGCAGGGGTACCTGCACGCCCAGGACCGGTTCTTCGAGATGGACTACCGCCGGCACGTGACGTCGGGGCGGCTCGCCGAGCTCGTCGGCGACGTCCCCACCGCGATCGACGCGGACAAGGTCATCCGCACCTTCGGCTGGCGCGAGGTGGCCGAGGAGGAGTGGAACCTCATCTCCCCGGAGTCGCGCGGCTACCTGCAGGCGTACGCGCAGGGCGTCAACGCCTACCTCGCCGACCGCAGCACGGACGAGATCGCCCTCGAGTACACCGTGCTCGGTGCCACGGTCGACGTCGCGACACCCGCGCCCTGGGACCCGGTCGACTCCCTCGCCTGGCTCAAGGCGATGGCCTGGGACCTGCGCGGCAACTACGACGACGAGCTCGACCGGGCGCTCGCGTACGGCGCGCTGGAGGACGTCGAGCTCGTGGACGAGCTCTTCCCGAGCTTCGTCGAGGGCGGTAACACCCCGATCCTGGCGGAGAGCGACCTCGTCGAGGACGACGGGCGCAAGGGCTCGCGCACCGCGCCGGCCGACGTCGCCTGGCGCGGCGACGCGCTCGGCGGCGCCGTCTCGTCGGCCGCCGCGGCGCTCGACGCCGTACCCGTCCTCGTCGGTACCGGCGACGGCGCCGGGTCGAACTCCTGGGTGGTCTCCGGTGACCTCACCGCCTCCGGCTCGCCGATCCTCGCCAACGACCCGCACCTCGCGCTGGACGTGCCGAGCCTGTGGTCCCAGGTGGGCCTGCACTGCGAGCAGGTCTCGGCGGACTGCCCGTTCGACGTGTCCGGGTTCTCGTTCGCGGGATTTCCGGGCGTGATCATCGGGCACAACGCCGAGCTCGCCTGGGGACTGACCAACATGGGCGCCGACGTGACGGACTTCTTCGTCGAACGCGTGCGCGACGACACGTGGCTGCGCGACGCGGACGCCGAGGAATGGGTCCCCATGGAGTCGCGCACCGAGACGATCCGTGTCGCGGGAGCAGACCCGGTCGAGCTGGAGGTGCGCTCGACCGACCACGGTCCGGTGGTGTCCTCGGTGCTCGACGTGGGCGCCGTCGTCGGCTCCCCGACCGAGGTGGGCACCGACTTCGGCGAGTACGCGGTCTCGCTGGCCTGGACCGCCCTCGAGCCGGGCCGGACGGCGGACGCCATCTTCGCGATGGCCGCCGCGGCCGACGCCGAGGACGTCCAGGAGGCGGCCGCGATGTTCGACGTGCCCGCCCAGAACATCGTGTTCGCCACGACCGACGGGCACATCGGCTACCAGGCGCCGGGCCGCATCCCGGAGCGGAAGCGGGTCTCCGGACCGGTGCCGGCCGACGGCACCTGGCCGCGACCCGGTTGGGACCCCCGGTACGACTGGCGCGGCTGGGTCGACGCGGAGGAGATGCCGCGGTCGCTGGATCCCGAGGAGGGGTTCATCGTCGCGGCCAACCAGGCGGTGCTGCCCCACGGCGTCGGACCGGACCTGTCGAAGGACTGGGACCACGGCTTCCGCTCCGAGCGCATCCGCGAGCTGATCACGCAGCAGGTCGCGGCCGGGCGGCCTTTCTCGGTCGAGGACATGAACAACCTGCAGAACGACGACTGGTCGCCGTTCGCCGCAGCGCTGGTGCCCGCCCTGCTCGACGTCGAGATCGACGACCCGTACGACGCGGACGGCCAGCAGCTGCTCGCCGGCTGGGACTACACGACGGAGACGGACTCGGCGGCCGCCGCCTACTTCAACGCGGTGTGGCGCAACCTGCTGCGCACCACCTTCTGGGACGACGTCCCGGAGGGCATGCGGCCGACCGGCGGGTCGCGGTGGCTCGTCGTGGTGCGCGACATGCTCGAGCGGCCGGAGCACCCGTTCTGGGACGACCGCTCGACCGTCAACGTGGTCGAGACCCGCGACGAGGCCCTCACCCAGGCGCTGGTGACCGCGCGGGGCGACCTCACCGTCGAGCTGTCCAAGGACGCGACGGACTGGCGGTGGGGCGCGCTGCACACGCTGGCGCTGGAGCACCCGGTGATCGGCGGGGAGTCGGTGCCCGCCCTGGTGCGCGACTACGTCAACCCGCGACCGGTCGAGATGGCCGGCGGCAGCTCGATCGTCAACGCCACCTCGTGGGACGCCTCGACGGGCAGCTTCCGGGTGACCACCGGCCCGTCCATGCGGATGGTCGTGGACCTGGGCGACCTGGACGCCTCGACGTGGGTGACGGTGACCGGCACGTCAGGCCACCCGGCGTCGTCCCACTACACCGACCAGCTCTCGGCGTGGGCCGACGGCGAGACGTTCCCGTGGCCGTTCAGCCGCGCAGCCGTCGAGGAGGCGGCGAAGGACACCGCGACCCTCGTGCCCTGAGGTCCTGCCGCTCCCGGTGACTACGCCGCCGGGAGCGGCAGCCAGCCGTCCGGGGTCGCGACGGCGTGCACGGCCACGTCGTGCTCCAGGACCGGCAGCGGTCGCTCGGCAGCGTCGTAGAGCTCCTCCGGGAAGACCAGCGCGATGGACCGCACACCAGGACGCACCTGCTTCAGCACGCGGTCGTACCAGCCGCCGCCCTGCCCGAGCCGGGTGCCGCTCGTGTCGACGGCCAGCGCGGGGGCGATGACGACGTCGGCCTGCGTGATGGCCTCCGCGCCGAGACTGGGCCCGCCCGGCTCCGGCGGCCGGCCCGGGGCCCGTTCGCGGAGGTCGTCCGGACCGGTGTAGTCCGCCCAGTCGCGGGCGAGGCCCGCGCCGAGCACCGGGAGCAGCACCCGTGCGCCGCGCGCGGCGAGGCGCTCCAGCAGCGGCAGGGTGGAGGGCTCCGTGGGACGGGGGGAGTAGGCGACGACGACGGACGCCTCCTGCACGGCGGGGACGTCGGCGACGACCTCGGCGAGCGCCTTCGCCGCCTGGTCACGCAGCCGTTGAGAGCGTTCCGAGCGGTGGTGGCGGATCGCGCGCCGCAGCTCGTCCTTGGCATCTTCGGGTTCCATCCCCGCGACGACCGGGTACGGCTGATGCGCTGTCGAGGCCTTGAGGTCGCCGTGCATGTCCTTATTGTGGCAGGGTCCGGTGCCACGGGGACCCGGCGCGCCGGGTAGGTGGACGAGGGAACCGGGATGAACGATGCGAAGAGGTGGGCGGTGACCAGGCCCTGGCCGGTCACGCTCCGTGAGGACACGCCGTCGGGCGCCGTGGTGCTGCGGCCCCTGCGACGCCGCGACGGCGGCGAGTGGATGCGGCTGCGTCAGCTCAACGCGTCGTGGCTCCGGGCCTGGGAGGCCACCTCGCCGGGGGAACGGCCCGAGGCGACGTCGTTCGGCGACTACGTGCGCGCACTGAGCGCGCAGGCCCGGGCGGGCACCACCCTGCCGTTCGTGGTCGAGCTGGACGGTGCGCTGGTCGGCCAGCTCACCGTGTCCTCCATCCAGTACGGTTCCCTGTGCTCGGCGAGCATCGGCTACTGGGTGGCGCGCGAGTATGCGGGCCGCGGCATCATCCCGACCTCGGTGGCGATGGCGACCGACTACTGCTTCCTGGTGCTGGGTCTGCACCGCGTCGAGATCAACATCCGCCCGGAGAACGCGGCGAGCCTGCGCGTCGTGGAGAAGCTCGGGTTCCGGGACGAGGGAGTGCGGGAGCGTTACCTGCACATCCAGGGCGACTGGCGCGACCACCGGACCTTCGCGATCACCTCCGAGGAGGCGCCGGGTGGTCTGCTGGCGCGGTGGCAGCAGGCGCGCGACGGCGCCTGAACGGGTCAGGTCGCGGACACGCCGCCCGTCGGTGCGGCACGGCCCGCCCCGCCTCGCCTAACGTCGGCGTGTGGAGACGTCGCCGGCAGGACTCGCAGCCCTCGCGCTGTTCGTGCTGTGGCTGGGCTTCTGGGTCCCGCAGCGGTTGCGTCACCGTCAGCAGCTCGCCGACGCGCAGATCGACGACCGGTTCTCCGGCGGGCTGCGCGTCCTGGCCGTGGCGGACGGAGACGTCGCGGGCCGGTCTCGGCCGGAACGACGACGGAAGGAGCGTGCGATGCGAATGGACCGTGACGAGCTCGCGCCGGTGACCGGCAGCGTGCCGCTCGTGGGCGCACGGACCGCCGGGCCGCCGTCGGGCGCCACGCCGCGGGTGCGGACCCAGCGGCTGGCCGTGCTGGAGCGGCGGGCGGCACGCGCGCGCCGACGCCTGGTGGTGACGCTGGGGTTCGTGCTCGCCACCGCCGGCACGTGGACCGCGGTCGGGCTCGGTCACCTGCCGTGGTGGGGCGCGGTGGTGCCCTCGGCGGCGCTCGCCCTCGTCCTCCTGCTCGGCCGGGTCGCCGTGCTCGCGGCGCGGCGCTCGGACGCGCGGTGGCGTGCCGAGCGGCGGGCGGAGCAGCAGCGCGCGACGCAGCAGCGGACCCTCGCGCACGGTGGTCCGTACGCCCCGCGCAACCGCGCACGGGTCACGGGCCGCGCGGTGCACCCCTCGGACACCAGCACGCGGATGATCCCGCGCGTGCAGCCCGCGGCGCGGCCCCAGACCGCGCCGGACCGCTCCGCGGAGGACACCGGCACCCCGGCCGGACGCCGGGCGACGTCGCGGGAGCCGACGGCCTCCGCGAGCGTGCGGCACTCCGGCGACGGCGCGAGCGAGGCCGACGACTCGGAGCGTGTGCCGGCGGCGCCCCGCACGGCACGCCCCGAACCGGTCGGCGGCGAGCCCTGGGAGCCGGTGCCCGTCCCGCTGCCCACGTACGTGACCAAGCCCGCCGCGCCGCGTCGCGAGCAGGCCACGACCGTGCCGACGCACGAGACGCGCGTCGAGCCAACCGAACCGGTGCGCGAGAGCGCCCCGGTCGCTGCCTCGGCGGCGTCGGCGGCATCCGCCCCGACAGCCCCGGCCGGTGCGGCGCGTGACGCGCACGACGCCTCGCTGACCACGGAGGAGCCGCGCCCGCGGACCGAGACGCTCGGGCTGCCGCTGGAGCAGATCCTGGCGCGGCGTCGGGCCGCGGGCTGAGGTGCCCGCGGCCCTGCCGTCGGTGCGATGCACGTCACGGCGACGACCAGCGGTTCGATTTGGTCAGGAGCCGTGGCGGGGTGCTAATCTGGCTACCGCTCCACGGGGCTATGGCGCAGTTGGTAGCGCGTCTCGTTCGCAATGAGAAGGTCGGGGGTTCGAATCCCCCTAGCTCCACGTCGATGATGTCTCAGGACGTCGGCACGGCCCGGTCCCACGAATCGTGGGTCCGGGCCTTTGTCGTGGGTGGGCGCTGCCCGTCGCGGCGGACGGCCGACGTGACCTGACGGCGGCGCAGCAGGCGCATGGCGTTGACGATGACGACCAGGACCGAGATCTCGTGGACGAGCATCCCGACGGCCATGGTCACCCCGCCGGCGAAGACGCCGGCCAGCAGCAGCGCGACGGTGGCCAGAGCGATGGTGATGTTCTGGCGCATCGTGGTCACGGTGCGACGGGCCAGCGTGACGGCCTCGGGCAGCTTGAGCAGGTCGTCGCCCATGAGGGCGATGTCGGCGGTCTCCACCGCCACGGCCGAGCCGGCCGCACCCATCGCCACCCCGATGTCCGCCACGGCGAGGGCCGGGGCGTCGTTGACGCCGTCGCCGACCATCGCCACCACGTGGCCACGGGCCTGCAGGTCGCGGACCGCGTCCAGCTTGTCCTCGGGCAGCAGGCCGGCACGGACCTCGTCGACGCCGGTGGCCGCGCCGACGGCCTCGGCGACCGACGGTGCGTCACCGGTGAGCATGACGACGGACCGCACGCCGGCATCGTGCAGGTGGCGGACCATCGACGCGGCGTCGGTCCGGACCTGGTCGGCCACGCCGATCACTCCGGCCACGGCGTCGTCCACCGCGACGATCATGGCCGTCGTTCCGGCGGCGGCCAGCTCGTCGGCGACCTGGGCGGCGCCGACGGTGTCGGCGACGCCGTGCTGCTCCAGCAGTGCGAGGTTCCCGACGAGGACGCGGTGCCCGCCGGTCGTGGCCGCGATGCCCTTGCCGGGCACCGGCTCGGTGGACTCGGGCAGCCCGGGCGCTCTGACGCCCTCAGCAGCGGCAGCCTCCAGGACGGGTCGGGCGAGCGGGTGCTCGGAGCCGGCCTCGGCGGCAGCGGCCCACGCCAGCACCTGGCTGCGGTCCAGGGCCGGGTCCAGCACGACGACGTCGGTCAGCTGCGGGCGGCCCTCGGTCAGGGTGCCGGTCTTGTCCACCGCGACGGCCGTGATCCTGGCCGAGCTCTCCAGGTACTCCCCGCCCTTGATGAGGATGCCGTCCTTGGCCGCCCGGCCGATGCCGGCGACGACGGAGACGGGGATGGAGATGACCAGCGCGCCGGGGCAGCCGATGACCAGCAGCGTCAGCGCCAGGACGACGTCACCGGTGACGAGGCCGGCCAGCAGGGCCAGAGCCATGATGCCGGGGGTGTACCAGGTGGCGAAGCGGTCCGTGAGCTGTGCGGTCCGGGCCTTGGCGTCCTGAGCCTCCTCCACGCGGTGGACGATGCGGGCCAGCGTGGTGTCCGCGCCGATCCCGGTGGCGCGGACCTGGAGGAACCCGCCGCGCGAGACGGTGCCGGCGAAGACGCGGTCCCCGGCGGTCTTCTCCACGGGGATGGACTCGCCGGTGATGGAGGCCTCGTCGAGGGCGCCGGTCCCGTCGACGACCTCGCCGTCGACCGGGACCTTGGCGCCGTTCTTGACCAGGACCGTCTCACCGACGGCGACAGCACCGGCGGGCACCTCGACCTGGTGGCCGTCACGCAGGACGACGGCGACGTCGGGGGCGACGGCGACCAGCTCGGCCAGCGCCGAACGGGTCTTGTTCATCGTGCGTGCCTCGAGGGCGTGCCCGACGGCGAAGAGGAAGGTGACCGCGGCGGCTTCCCAGTGCTCCCCGATGATGACCGCGCCGATCGCGGCCACGGAGACGAGCAGGTCGATGCTGATGCTTCGCACCATCAGCGCCCGCACGGCCTTGATGACGATGGGGGTGCCCGCGACGACGGCGGCGGCCACCATGAAGAGGTCGCCGACCGCGTCCGAGCCCAGTACGCGGGCGACGAGGAACGACGCCAGGATCAGTACCCCGGAGACCGTGGGCACCGCCCACGGGCCGTGCCGCCACTGCTGCAGTCTGTTCATCGTGCACTTCCCTTCACCGCCGGCCCCGGTTCCCCGGGGCTCGGCGAGGTCTCTTGCGTACGGGGCGGGTCAGAAGGCTGCCGGGCGGGCGACGTACCCTGCCCTGGCGACGGCGGCGACGAGGTCGTCCACGGACGCACTGACCGGGTCGTGGTCCACCTCGATGCGGGCCGAGGCGAACTGGACCCGGACCGAGCGGACGCCGTCCAGTCGGCCGACCTGCTTCTCGATCTTGCCCACGCAGGAGGGGCAGGAGAATCCCTCGGCGCGCAGGACGGTGCGGGTGGTGGCGGGAGCGGTGCTGCTCATCGTCGGTGTTCCTTCCGTGCGATGTGTCTTCCCCTTCTGCGAGGGGCTGTGACTGTGACGTTACGAGCGGCCGCCGCGGCGGACCATGACGGGCATCAATCAACCGCACAATGGGTTCATGACTGAGCATCTGCCGGCCGCTGAGCCGACCTTCGCCGCGTCCGTCGACAGCGGCGCCTGCACGCTGTTCTCGCACGCCGACGTCGTCGCGGCGGCACGCGACCACGAGACGTTCTCCAACGCGGTGTCCCGCCACCTGCAGGTGCCCAACGGGCTCGACGGCGCCACGCACTCGGCGTTCCGCGCCGTCGTCGACCGCTACTTCACCCCGGAGCGGATGGCGGAGTTGGAGCCCGTGGTGCACCAGGTGGCGGCAGACCTGACGGCCGAGCTCGAGGTTCCCGGTCCGATCGACGCCGTGGAGACGGGCGCCCGGTTCGCCGTGCGGGCACAGAGCGCCTGGCTGGGCTGGCCCGCGGACCTGGAGGAGGACCTCCTGCGGTGGATGGCGGACAACCGGGCCGCGACCCGTTCGCGGGACGCTTCGCGCACCGCGGAGGTGGCCGCGCGGTTCGACGCCATCATCCGGTCCCTGACCGACACCCGCCGGGAGGCCGGTGACCGTGCCCCCGACGACGTGACCACCGACCTGGTGCGGGACCGTGTCGACGGCCGAGAGCTCACCGATGACGAGATCGTCTCGATCCTGCGGAACTGGACGGGCGGCGACCTGGGATCCATGGCGTTGTGCGTGGGCGTGGTGCTCGCCTACCTCGCCGACCACCCCGACGTGCAGGACCGGGTGCGCTCGGGCGTCTCCGACCGAGAGCTCGACGCGATCCTCGACGAGATCCTGCGGATCGACGACCCGTTCGTCGCGAACCGTCGCATCACCACGGAGCCGGTCACGGTGGCGGGACGGGTGCTCGCCGCGGGCGAACGTGTCGTGCTGCACTGGACCTCCGCGAACCGCGACCCGCAGGTGTTCGGCGACCCGGACGCGTTCGACCCGGAGGGCAACGCGCCGGACAACGTCGTCTGGGGCGTCGGGAAGCACGTGTGCCCAGGACGCCCGCTCGCGACCCTCGAGCTGCGGATCCTGACCCGCGCGGTGCTGCACGCGACCACGGCGGTCGAGCCCGACCCGGACCGGGCCCGGGAACGCTCGCTGCCACCCCTGGGCGGGTTCGCCGCCGTCCCGTTGCGCCTGCGGTGAGCGACGCCCGTGGGCGCCGTCACGGGCCTGCGTCGGGTCAGTCGCTCAGGGCGGCGAGGCGGTCCGGGTCCAGGACGGCGGTCCAGCGGCGCCCGGAGTCGATGACGCCGTCCTTGCGCAGCCGGCTCATCACGCGCGAGACGGACTCGGGGGTGGAGCCGGTCATCCCGGCCAGGTCGGCGCGGGAGAGCGGCAGCTGGATGAGCGTGCCGCCCCCGGCGCGGCCCTGACCGAACTTCTCGGCCAGCCGCAGCAGGGTGGCGGCCACCCGCTGGGTGACGGTGGCGGTGGACTGCGCGGTGACGTCGGAGCGGGCCCGGGACAGCAGCGCGGCCGTGTCGTCCAGGACGCGCAGGGCCACCCGGGGATGCTCGGTCAGGACGCGGCGGAACGCGTCGGTGCCGATGCGCAGCGCGCAGGTGGTCTCCATCGCCCGGACGGTCTCGCTGTGGGTGGGCTGGCCCAGGGTGTGCAGGGCGCCGAAGAGGTCCCCGGGGCCGAGGATGTCGACGACGACGTCCTGACCGGTCGATGCCGTGCGCACGGCCTTGGCGCGTCCGGTGGCCATGACGTAGAGATGCTCGGCGGGCTCCCCCGCGGTGTAGAGCGGGTCGTCCTCGGCCCAGGCCAGGGACACCATGTGCCTGTCGATCCCGAGGAGCTCGTCGGGCGAGAGACCCTCGAAGAGCGGGACCTGGCCGAGGACCTTCCGGCGCACGGACGCAGAGCAGTGGTGGGGCTGGGCACAGGTGGTCCGCAGCGGCACCCGGCGCCGCGTCGTCGAGCGGTCGGGCGTCGGGCTTCCGGTCACGACGTCACCTCCCCGGGGCGCAGATCGAGCCGGCGCAGCAGCTGGGCGTTGAGGGCGACCACGACCGTCGAGAGCGACATGAGGGCCGCCCCGACGGACATCGGCAGCACGAACCCGATCGGAGCGAGCACGCCGGCGGCCAACGGTACGGAGACGAGGTTGTACCCGGCAGCCCACCACAGGTTCTGCTTCATCTTGCGATAGCTCGCACGGGACAGCTCGATCACCGAGAGCACCGACCTGGGGTCGTCGCTGGCCAGGACGACCCCGGCGGACGCGATCGCGACGTCGGTCCCCGCGCCGATCGCGATCCCGACGTCGGCCTGCGCGAGCGCCGGGGCGTCGTTGACCCCGTCACCGACCATCGCGACCCTGCGTCCCTCCTCCTGCAGCCGGCGCACCTTCGCGGACTTGTCCTCCGGCCGGACACCGGCGAAGTACCGGTCGATGCCGAGCTCGTCCGCGACCGTCGCGGCCACGGCCTCGGCGTCGCCGGTGATCATGACGACCTGCACGCCCTGGGCGTGCAGCGCGTCGACGGCCTGGCGGGACTCGGGACGGACCTCGTCGGCGAGCGCGAGGGCACCGGCCACGCGGCCGTCCACCAGCACGTGGAGGATGGTCGCGCCGTCCGCGCGCCACCGGTCGGCGGCTGCCAGCTCGCTCGCGTCGTGCTGCACGAGCAGGTGGGGGCCACCCACCGCGACCGTCCGCCCCTGGACGGTGGCGCTGACGCCCACGGCCGGGGAGGACGTGAAGTCGGCGGCGCCGGAGACCTGCAGACCGCGGGCCCGTGCCGCCTGCACGATCGCGCGCGCCAGCGGGTGCTCGGAGTCGGACTCGGCAGCGGCCGCCAGCGCCAGGAGGGTGTCGCCGTCGTCGGCGGGGTGGACCTTGGTGACGGTCGGCTGCCCCTTGGTGAGCGTGCCGGTCTTGTCGAACAGCACGGAGGTGACGGTGCGCATGCTCTCCAGGGCGAGCCGGTCCTTGACCAGCACGCCACCCCGCGCCGCACGCTCGGTCGCGATGGAGACCACCAGCGGGATGGCGAGGCCGAGCGCGTGGGGGCAGGCGATGACGAGCACCGTGATCGCGCGGACGACGGCGGCGTCCGGCATCCCGGCGACCGACCAGACCGTCGCGGTGATCACGGCGGCGCCCAGCGCGAACCAGAACAGCCACCCGGCGGCCCGGTCCGCCAGTCGCTGCGCCCGGGAGCTGGAGCTCTGCGCGTCGCTGACCAGGCGCTGGATGCCGGCCAGGGCGGTGTCCTGGCCCACGGCGGTGACCTGGACGCGTACCCCGGAGTCGGTCGCGACGGTGCCGGCGACCACCGGGTCCCCGTCACCGCGACGCACCGGGCGGGACTCCCCGGTGATCATGGACTCGTCCATGCTGGCCGAGCCCTGCACGACGTGGCCGTCAGCAGGGACCCGACCGCCCGGCCGTACGACCACGACGTCGCCGACGCGCAGGTCGGACGGCGGCACGGTGACCACGTCCTCGCCCTCGACACGCTCTGCCTCGTCGGGCAGCAGCGCAGCCAGCGAGTCCAGTGCCGACGTCGTCTGGGCGAGGGACCGCATCTCGATCCAGTGGCCGAGCAGCATGACCACGATCAGCAGCGCCAGCTCCCACCAGAAGTCGAGCCGATGGTCCAGCAGCCCCAGGCTCGCGCCCCAGGACGCGAGGAACGCGACGGTGATCGCCAGCCCGATGAGCAGCATCATCCCGGGCTTGCGGGCCCGGAGCTCCGAGACCGCGCCGGTCAGGAAGGGTCGCCCGCCCCACGCGTACATCACCGTGCCGAGCACCGGGGACACCCAGGCCGTTCCCGGGCCGTCCGGCAGCGTGTAGCCGAGGATCGTCGCGAACATCCCGGAGAGCCCGACCACCGGCACCGCCAGCACGAGCATGATCCAGAGCAGACGTCGGTACTGGCCGACGTGGTCGCCGTGGCCTCCGTGGTCGCCGTGCGCAGTGTGGCCGTCGGCGTGCATGGCGTGCTCGTCCGACCCGCCGTGCCGGTCGTGCTGATGGTCGTGGCTCATGGTGGCCACCTTTCGCCCGGTGAGGCGGGCGAGCAAGTGGGGCGGCTCGGTGCGGTGCGCCGGTGCGCCGCGTCGACGACGCACCGGCGACGACAAGGACGCCCCGCCGGACCGCATGGGGGGCAGATCCGGCGGGGCGCCTCGTCGCAAAGTATCGGGGCCGGCTCAGGTGTCCCGCGGGGCAACCTCAGGAATTCGTCAAGGTCGCCGGCGGGCAGATGTTCGACACCCCGCCGGGTGGAGACGGGGGATATCACCCGGCGGGGCGTCTGCTGCCAAGTTATCCACGGAGTCTCAGCGTCACCTCGAGGGTGCCTCAGGGAGTGCTCAAGATCTGGGGCAGGAACGGTGGGTGCGGTGATCCGGCGGGTGAACGCCGTGAACGCCGGCTGAACAGCGTCGGTCGATATCGCTGCGGTGCCGCACGGCGGGCGGCGGGTGCGCCATGGTGGCCCCGTGCATGACGAGATCACCGAGGTGGCCCGGCACCGGCAGGTGCGGGGCGGCACCCGACTCGCAGGAGTGGCGTCCGACCTGGCCCGCCCCGTGGACGTGGTCAGCTCCACCATGCCCGTGGGCCAGCTGGAGGTGATGTTCCGCAACCCTGACGTGAGCTCCGTCGTCGTCACTGACGATGCCGCGGGTCGAGCCGGGATCATCATGCGGGCCGGTCTCACGGCCGCGCTGA
Source organism: Isoptericola sp. GX10416 (assembly GCF_056590155.1). Taxonomy (NCBI): domain Bacteria; kingdom Bacillati; phylum Actinomycetota; class Actinomycetes; order Micrococcales; family Promicromonosporaceae; genus Isoptericola; species Isoptericola sp. GX10416. The sequence continues at coordinate 109,308 of NZ_JBWPVO010000008.1, forward strand.
CGGGGCGGCTCGGCTACGGGCGCGCCGTGCTCGAGCGCAAACCGACGTCCGCCGTCACCGACTGGTCGCCCATGGTGGTGCACCCGCAGGACCCGGTGTCCTCCGTGGCCACCCGGGCGATGGAGCGGACGGACGCGCACCGCTACGACGACGTGCTGGTGGCCTCCGACCGGTGGCTCAGCGCCGGGACGGCCGACCTGATGCGCGCTCTCGTCGCGGCGCTGGCCGAGCGGTCGACGCACGACCCGCAGACCCGGCTGCCCACCCGGGCAGCCACCTGGCACTCCTTGGCGCGCCGGTGCGAGCTGGTGCACGGCACCGGGACCCGGGTGGTGCTGGTGCTGCTGGACGTCCACGGCATGACGCGCCTGAACGCCCGGCACGGCTACACGACGGGCGACACGGTGCTCGTCGAGCTCGCCGACCGGCTCGTCGGCGGCCTGCCGCGCGGCTGCGAGGCCGGTCGGGTGGACGGCGACCGCTTCGCCGTCCTCGCGACGCTGCCACCGATGGACGACATCCAGGCCGCCGCCTCGGCGGACCACCTGCGCCGCCACGTGCTGGCCAACCTGACCGAGCCGTCCGGCGCCGTCGACGTCCTGGTGTGGCCGGAGCTGCGTTCGTCCGTCGTCTGGTCGGTGGCCGGTGCCGCGGTCGCGGACGAGCTCGTCCGCGAGGCGGAGGCGCGGCTCAGCCGGGCCTCAGGGCAGGCGGCGCCGCCGCTGCGACAGGCCGTCTGACCGAACCGGCTGGTCCGGGGCATCGACCTCACGTCCGGAATGCGCGAGGATAGGCCCGTGCGTGTACGGAACGCCCGATTCGTCCTTCCTCTCGTCTGCGTGGCCGCGCTCGTCGTCGGCTGCGGCGCCGACGACCCACCTCCCGACCCTGCTGAGGTCCCGGCGGGGCAGGCCGTCGTCTCCGCACCGACGGCCCACACCCTGCTGCTCGGTGCCGCGGACCCGGCCGAGCTCGCGCTGACCACCAGCCAGCAGATCTTCGAGCGCTCCCCGGTTGCGGTCGTCGCCGAGGCTCACGACGTCGACGTCGGCGCAGCGGACGACGGCGCAGCGGACGACGGCGCCGCGGACGACGGCGCCGCGGTGCGGGCGGCGCAGGCCTCGGCCGCGGAGGCGCTCGGTGCTCCCGCCCTGCTCGTCGGGGGTGCGGTCTCCGCCCAGGGTGTCGCGGACGAGCTGGGCCGCCTGGGTGCGCAGGTCGCCGTGGTGGTGAGCGCCGAGCCGCCCGGCGCGGGTGCGCCCCTCGGCGCGGGAGGCGCCGGAGAGTCCGGCGGGCCCGACGACGCGACCGACGACACCTGGTCCGACGAGGGCACCGCGGTGGGCGCCGAGCTCAGCGAGGCCGAGCAGGCGGCCGCGACGGCGGACGTCGACGTCGTGCACCTGCGGGTCAGCGGGCTGCCGGATGCCGGCGAGGACGAGCCCGGTGCGTTGAGCGCGGCCGAGGTGGCGAGCCTGCAGGACGACGTCGGCGCGGCGCTCGCGGACGGTGCGTCACCCGAGCCGCAGGACCCTGCCGAGGTGCGGCTGCGTGAGGTGCTCGCGCTCACGGACCCGCAGCCCGGCCAGGAGGCGGCGATCGCGACCCTGCGTGCGGCCGGGGCCGTGGACCATGCGGTGCCGGGTGGCGACATCGCCGCCTCGCCCGAGTCGATCACGGAGATCGACCTGGCACAGGCGCTCGCCGTGGTCGGCGTGGGGCCGACGTTCGGCGGCGCCGCGGAGTTTGCCTGGCGGGTCGAGGCGGCCGAGCGGGGTGACCTGCTGCCGACGGGGACGCAGCAGCTGCTCCCGGCGCGCTACGTGACCACGGTGGCAGAGCCGTCGGAGGACCCGGCGGCGGTGACCGCACGGGCGGCGGCCGCGGCCGAGGCGTACGCGGGTCTGGGCGACGGTCCGGTGGTGCCGACCGTCGTCGTGCAGGCCGGTGCGGCGGCGGGGCGGCCCGCCGAGGAGCGCGTCGCCGAGCTCGAGCCGGTGGTCGACGCGGCCCGGGACGCGGGGCAGTACGTGCTGCTCGACGTCGCGGCGGGGGACTCGGCGCTGCTGGAGGAGGTGGAGCCGCTCGAGGAGCTGCTCTCGAGCCCGGGGGTCGGCGTGGCGCTGCACCCGGAGGATCGCGTCTCCGACGGCGTGCTGCCGTCCCAGCAGGTGTCGGTGGAGGAGGTGCAGGCCGTGATCACCTATATTGAAGGGGTGGTTACTAACCGCGGTCTGCCGCCGACGACGGTGCTCGTGCACCAGACGCGACCGGAGTCCGTCGTCGACCGTGAACGCCTCGCCGACGTGGCCGCCGGCACGGAGGCGGTGGAGATCGTCCTCGCCGCGGACCGGACCGGTGGGCCGACCACCGGCGAGTGGGTGTGGAACCGCGTGTCCGACAACGTCCCCGACGGGGTGCACACCGGCTGGGCGGGACCGACCTACCTCCCCGCCCAGGGCGCCGACCTCGTCCCCACGGACCCGGCGCCGCTGTTCGTCGCCGGGCCCTGAGCAGGAGAACCCCCGCATGCTTCCCCTCATCCCGTGGCCCACCGAGGTCACGCAGCCCGACGCCCCTGCCCTCGAGCTGCCCGCGGTGCGCGTCGACGCGCCCGACGCGCAGTTCGCCGAGCTCGTCGCCGAGCAGCTCTCGGCGGCCGGGGTGCCCCTCGCCGCCGCGGCGGACGCCGTGCCGTTCACGCTGCGCCTCGACACCGCCGCCGGACCCCAGGGCTCGGACAGCCCTGAGCGGTACACGCTCGCCGTGGGCGAGGGCGCGATCACCGCGACCGCTGCCGAGCCGGTCGGCCTGCTGCACGCCGCGCGCAGCCTGCGCCAGCTCGTGGTGCGCCCCGACGATGCGGCGGGACGGAGGGGGAGCGTCCCCGCCGTCGTCGTCCACGACGCCCCGCGCTACCGCTGGCGCGGGCTGTCCTTCGACGTCGTGCGCCACTGGTTCGGACCGGACGACATCCGTGCCGTCGTCGACCTCGTGGCCGCGTTCAAGCTGCGCGTGCTGCACCTGCACCTCACCGACGACCAGGGCTGGCGCATCGAGATCCCGTCGCGGCCCGAGCTGGAGAAGGCGTCCGACAACCAGGTCGGCGGCGGCTCCGCCGGCTACCTGACCGTCGAGGACTTCCGTGCGCTGCAGGACTACGCCGGGGCGCGCCACGTGACGATCGTCCCCGAGTTCGACATGCCCGGGCACGTCAACGCGGCCACGCACGTCTACGGCGGCCTGACCGACGACGGCGTCGCCACCGACGCGTACGGCGGCATCGAGGTCGGCTTCTCGCGGCTGTGGTTCGACAACCCCGCCACCGAACCCTTCGTGCGCGACGTCGTCGGCGACCTCGCACGCATGACCGACGGCGAGTGGGTGCACGTGGGCGGCGACGAGGTGCTGACCATGGAGCGCGAGGAGTTCGCGCGCTTCGTGGAGCTCGCGCAGCGCGTCGTGCGCGAGCACGGCAAGACGCCGGTCTTCTGGCAGGAGGGCGCACGAGGCCCGGTGGAGCCCGGGACGCTGCTGCAGTACTGGGAGCCGAAGGGCGAGGACCTCGACCGGTTCGTGGCGGCGGCCCAGGGTGGTGCACGGTTCATCATGTCTCCCGGCAACCACACCTATCTCGACATGAAGTACACCGCCGAGCACCCGTTGGGTCTGCAGTGGGCGGGCTTCGTCGAGCTGCGCGACTCCTACGAGTGGGAGCCCACCGCCGTGATCGAGGGCCTCCCTGCCGACGCCGTGGAAGGCGTCTCCGCCGCGGTGTGGACCGAGACGCTCACCACCCGTGACGAGCTGTTCTCGATGCTGCTCCCGCGGCTCGGCGCCGTGGCCGAGGTCGCCTGGACCTCCGCCGAGGCGAGAGACTTCGACGGGTTCACGGCCCGCACCGCGGCCCAGGCGCCGGCGTGGCGCTCCGCCGGGTGGGCGTTCCACCCGACGCCGCAGGTCGCCTGGTAGCTCCGTCCGACGGGTGGCTCCGCGCCGACGCCGGGGGCCGTCAGATCCAGTTCTGGAAGCGGATGACCTCGCGCCAGTAGTCGTACGGCACCTGCATCGCCGACCAGAACGGGTAGAACGCCACCGACACCGCCGTGATCGCCAGCAGCACGCCGGCGATCACGGCGAGGGTCCCGCCGCGCCCGGACCGGTGGCGCGTGCGTTCGAGGGCCACCACCATCGGGTACAGGAGCGTGAGGATCACCCAGGGCGTGAACACGATCGAGTAGAACGTGAAGATGGTCCGCTCGGAGTAGAAGAACCACGGGGCCCAGCCGGCGATCGTGCCGGACAGGACGGCCAGGGCCCGCCAGTCGCGCAGCCAGACGCCGAGCACGATCGTCACGACGATCGCGATGGCGGCGAGGAACCACAGCAGCGGGTTGCCGATCGCCGAGACCGCGACGGCGCACGCGCCGCCGTCCGGCGGGCAGCCGTTCTCGCCGGCGGCGGAGCGCTCCCAGAAGAACGACGTGGGCCGCCACTGCACGATCCAGCCCAGCGGGTGCGAGGCGTAGGCATGATCGGAGTTCAGGCCCGTGTGGAAGCCGAACATCTGCTGGTGGTAGTACCAGAGGCTCGCGAGCCAGTCGGGCATCCACGAGACCGCCTCGTCCGGATGGTCGGCGGCCCAGGTGCGGTAGTAGCCGTCCTTGCCGACGATCCATGAGGTCCACGACCCCACGTAGGTGACCACCGCGACCGGCACGATCTGCAGGAAAGCGAGCGGGGCGTCGAGCGCCAACGACTGCAGCCAGCCGTGCCGGATGCCCGCCCGCTGCCGGGCCGTCAGGTCCCACAGCACGGTGAGCAGGCCGAACACGGCCACGAACCACAGCCCCGACCACTTGACCCCGCACGCCAGACCCAGCGCGATGCCGGCGGCCAGGCGCCACCAGCGGAACCCCAGCCCGCGCGGTCCGAACCTCGCGACGGTGCCGCCCGCCTCGAGGACCGACCCGACGCCGGCTGCCAGCCGCCGGCGGGACTGCTCGCGGTCCAGCAGCAGGCAGCCGAAGGCCACGAGCACCCAGAACATGAGGAACTGGTCCAGCAGTGCGACCCGCGAGTGGACGATCGCCTCGCCGTCGATCGCCAGGAGGAAGCCCGCGGCGAGACCCATCACCGTGCTCGAGAAGAGACGACGGGCGATCCGGACGAGCAGCAGCACGGCCAGGATGCCGACGACGGCGCTCGCCAGGCGCCACGCGAACGGGTTGGCCGGACCGCCACCGGCCTCCATGCCCAGCCAGATCATCCACTTGCCGACGGGCGGATGGACGACGTAGGCGGCCTGGTCGAGGTACGAGTCGACGTCACCCGCCTCGAACGCCGGGTTGGGGTCCTCGGGCCACTGCCGCTCGGTGCCCTCGCGTCCCAGCGTGTACGCGTCCTTGACGTAGTAGGTCTCGTCGAAGACCAGGCTGCCCGGCCGGCCGAGCTCCCACAGGCGGGTCACCGCCGCGAGCAGCGTGACCACGATCGTGCCCACCCAGCCGAGCACCTGGGCACGCCGGGTGGCCCCCAGCGCCAGGCGACGCTCGCCCAGCAGCCGCACCAGCAGGGTCTGCTCCGTGGCGGCCGGCTCGCCCGGCGTGGTCTCCGCCTCGTTCGCCGGCAGGTCCGTGCCCGACGGCGGTACGTCCGCCCCGCTCCCGGCGGCGGTGGGAGTCCCGTCGGCCGGCGTGGGCGGGGTGCGCGACGAACCGTTCTGCCCGACGCTCGGGACGGCACCGGTGATGGCGCGGAACGCGCCGGTCACGATGGGGATGCCGCGGGTGTCCGTGCGGTGGCCGTGGACGTCACGCCGTGAGGGGTACTGGCGGCGCGGCGCGGACGGCGAGTCGATCTCCGGGTTCTCACCCGTGGCGGGAGCGTCGGCATCAGGGGCGGTCACCTCGGCCACTTTAGAGGGTCATGACGTCGCCGTGGGACAGTTGCCCGCATGAGTCGTGAGGCAGGGTCCGTCGTGCTGGCCGCCACCCCCATCGGCAACGTGGAGGACGCCTCGCCGCGCCTGCTGCGCCTGCTGCAGGAGGCGGACGTCGTCGCCGCCGAGGACACCCGCCGGCTGCACGGCCTGGCCGGCCGGCTCGGCATCAAGGTCGGGGGCCGCGTGGTCTCGTACCACGAGCACAACGAGCGGGACCGGGCCGACGACCTGCTGGACGTGGTCGACGGCGGCGGGACCGTCGTCGTCGTCACCGATGCCGGGATGCCGGCCGTCTCCGACCCCGGGTTCCGGCTCGTCGAGCGTGCCGTCGAGCGGGGGCTGCCGGTCACGGCGGCGCCGGGTGCCTCGGCGGTGCTCACGGCGCTCGCGCTGTCCGGGCTGCCGACCGACCGCTTCACCTTCGACGGGTTCGTGCCGCGCAAGGCGGGGGACCGGGGCCGGTTCCTCGGCGCGCTGGTGACCGAGCCGCGCACCATGGTCTTCTTCGAGGCGCCGCACCGTGTGGTCGAGACGCTGGCCGCGATGGCCTCCGCGTTCGGCCCGGGCCGTCCTGCGGCCGTGTGCCGCGAGCTGACCAAGACGTACGAGGAGGTGCTGCGCGGCCCCCTGGGTGAGCTCGCGGCGCTGGCGGGCGAGCGGGCCGGGTCGGGTGCCGGGCTGCGCGGCGAGATCTGCGTCGTCGTCGGCGGAGCCCCGGCCGCGGAGACGCCGCGCGTGGAGGACCTGGTGCCCGAGGTCCTGGAGCGCGTGCAGGGTGGGGAGCGGCTCAAGGCCGTCGTGGCGGAGGTGGCGACGGCGGCCGGCGTCCCGAAACGGGACCTCTACGCCGCCGCCCTCGCTGCCCGCCCGCCGAGGTAGTAACGCCGGCGCCGAGGTAGGAGCGGCGGGAGCGGCGCTACCTCGCGGCGCCGGAGTCGGCGAGCTCGACGCCGGCGGCGGCCAGCTCCTCGCGCGCCCGCTCGCCCAGCTCGGGCGACACCGGCGCGGTGAGGTCCGCCAGCACCCTCGTGGAGAACCCGAGCCGCGTCGCGTCCAGCGCCGTGTGCTTGACGCAGTGCGACTCCGCCAGGCCGACGACGTCCACCGCGGTGGTACCGGCCTCCCGCAGGACCGACTCGAGCGACCGGCCCGCGACGTCGGCCCCGTCGAACCCGGAGTACCCGTGGTCGTACTGCCCCTTCTTGACCGCGACGTCGGCGGCGAGGTCCGCGAGCGCCGGGTGCAGCTCCGCGTTCGGCGAGCCCGCGACGCCGTGCACCGGCCACGAGTCGACGAAGTCCGGGGTGTCGCTGAAGTGCTCGCCCGGGTCGATGTGCCAGTCCTGGGTGGTGACGACCAGGCCGTACCGGTCGCGGTGCTCCCCGGCGTACGCGGCGACGTCGGCCGCGACACGGTTCCCGCCGTCGACGCCGAGCTCACCGCCCTCGCAGAAGGTCGGCTGGACGTCCACGACGATCAGTGCGCGCGTGCTCATGCCCACCACTGTGCCACCTTCGTCGCCACCTTCGTCGCCACCGTCGCCGCCGGCCGTGGCGGCCGGACCCTGGACGCCCGGGCCCGCGACCGTCGTCGGCCATTAGGATTCGGGGCATGACCCACATCCTCTCGGCCGTGGCATGGCCCTATGCCAACGGCCCGCGGCACATCGGCCACGTCGCCGGCTTCGGCGTTCCCTCCGACGTCTTCAGCCGGCACATGCGGATGGCGGGTCACGACGTCCTGATGGTCTCCGGCACGGACGAGCACGGCACGCCGATCCTCGTCCAGGCCGAGTCGGAGGGCGTCACCCCGCAGGAGCTCGCGGACCGCTACAACCGGGTCATCGTCGAGGACCTGACCTCCCTGGGCCTGTCCTACGACCTGTTCACGCGCACCACGACGCGCAACCACTACGCCGTCGTGCAGGAGATGTTCCGCACGGTGCACCAGAACGGCTACATGGTCGAGAAGTCGACGATGGGCGCGATCTCGCCGTCCACGGGCCGCACGCTGCCCGACCGCTTCATCGAGGGCACCTGTCCCATCTGCGGCTACGACGGCGCTCGCGGCGACCAGTGCGACAACTGCGGCAACCAGCTCGACCCGATCGACCTGAAGAACCCGCGCAGCCGCATCAACGGCGAGACGCCCAAGTTCGTCGAGTCGAACCACTTCTTCCTCGACCTGCCGGCCCTCGTCGACGCGCTGTCCTCGTGGCTCGAGAAGCGCGACGGGTGGCGGCCCAACGTGCTCAACTTCAGCCGCAACCTGCTCGACGACGTCCGCCCGCGCGCCATGACGCGCGACATCGACTGGGGCATCCCCGTGCCGCTGGAGGGGTGGGAGGACAATCCCGCCAAGCGGCTCTACGTGTGGTTCGACGCCGTGATCGGCTACCTGTCCAGCTCGATCGAATGGTCGCGACGCCAGGGCACGCCCGAGGCGTGGCGCGAGTGGTGGACGAACCCGGACGCCCGCTCGTACTACTTCATGGGCAAGGACAACATCACCTTCCACTCCCAGATCTGGCCGGCGGAGCTGCTGGCGTACGACGGTGGCGGGTCGCGCGGGGGTGCGCCGGGCCGGTTCGGCTCGCTGCAGCTCCCGACGGAGGTGGTCTCCAGCGAGTTCCTCAACGTCGAGGGCCAGAAGTTCTCCTCCTCGCGCGGCGTCGTCATCTACGTGCGCGACATGCTGGCCCGGTACCAGCCCGACGCGTTCCGCTACTACGTCGCGGCGGCGGGACCGGAGAACCAGGACGTCGACTTCACGTGGGACGGGTTCCTGCGGCGTACCAACGACGAGCTCGTCGCCGGCTGGGGCAACCTGGTCAACCGCACGGCGTCGATGGTGCACAAGAACTTCGGGCAGATCCCGACGGCGGGCGAGCTGACCGACACCGACCGTGACGTCCTGGCCGCCACGAGCAAGGCGTTCTCCGACATCGGCTCCCTCATCGAGTCCAACCGGCAGCGGGCCGCGATCGCGGAGGCGATGCGCGTCGTCGGCGACGTCAACCGCTACGTCTCCGAGACCCAGCCGTGGAAGCTCAAGACCGACCCGGAGCGGCTGGCCACCGTGCTGCACACCACGACGCAGGCGGTCAGCGACTGCAACACGCTGCTGGCACCGTTCCTGCCGCACTCGGCGCAGTCGGTGCACGAGGTCCTGGGGGGTATGGGTGAGTTCGCCCCGCAGCCGCGCATCGAGGAGGTCACCGACCTGGACGACGACTCGCGGCACTACCCGGTCATCACCGGCGACCACGACGGCGGCTACCGGTTCCCCGCGTGGGCGTCGAGCCCCGTGACGCCGGGCACCCCGATCGCGAAGCCGTCCCCGGTGTTCACCAAGCTCGACGACTCGATCGTCGAGGAAGAGCTCGAGCGGCTGCGCGAGAAGGCCTGAGCGTGGCGCGCAAGCGTGAGCGCGGGTTCCCGCGCGACCCCGAGCCGCTGCCGGTCCCCGTCGTCGACAACCACACGCACCTGGACGCGATCGCGGACCTCGTCCCCGACGGCTCGCCGGTCCCGACCGTGGCCGAGCACGTGGCCCGGGCTGCCGCCGTCGGCGTCGACCGGATGGTGCAGGTGGGCTGCGATCTGCCGTCCGTCGAGTGGACCGACGCGCTCCTGCGGGATGCGGAGGCCGACGCGCTCCTGGGTGCGGTGGCGATCCACCCCAACGAGGCGGTGCTGCACGCCGGTGTCCGGGAGGTCGGCCCCGACGGGCTCGAGCCGCAGCCGCGGCCGCACCACTCGACGTCGCTGGCGGACGCGATCGCCCGCGTCGCCGAGGTCGCCCGCGACAACCCCCGCGTGCGGGCGGTGGGGGAGACGGGCATGGACCTGTTCCGCACCGGGCCGCAGGGCGAGGAGGCGCAGCGCGAGTCGTTCCGCGCCCACGTCGCGCTCGCCAAGGAGCTCGGGCTGGCGCTGCAGATCCACGACCGCGACGCCCACGAGCAGGTGGTCGAGGTCCTGCTGGCGGACGGCGCACCGGAGCGGACCGTCTTCCACTGCTTCAGCGGGGACGCGGCGATGGCGGCGCTCGCCGCCGAGCACGGCTGGTACCTGTCCTTCGCCGGGACGGTCACCTACCCGAAGAACACCCATCTGCGCGAGGCGCTGCGCACGGTGCCGCTCGAGCTCGTCCTCGTGGAGACCGACGCGCCGTACCTGCCGCCGCACCCGTTCCGCGGGCAGCCGAACGCCCCGTACGTCGCCGCGCACACCGTGCGGGCCATGGCCGAGGTGCTCGACCGACCGCTCGCCGACGTCTGCCGAGCGGTCTCGGACAACACCGGACGGGTCTACGGGTCGTGGTGACCCCTGTCGCTCGAGCCCAGGTTCGGCTACGGTCTGGTGACCGTGGCGACACCTGAGGCTGGACGACGGCGTGACATGACCCGGAGGCGCCGTCCCCCGGAGCGGTACGTCGGCCGCCGCGGCCCCCTGGGCGCGATCACCCGCGGTGCGCTGCAGGTGCTGGTGGTCGTCGCGGTGGCGCTCGGCACGACGGGCGTCCTCGCGGCGCACAGCACGGTCACTGTCGACATGGACGGCCGGGTGCAGACTCTCGACGGCTACGGGCGCACGGTCGGCGAGGTCCTCGCGTTCCACGGCATCGAGCCGGGCCCCGACGACCTGGTGCAGCCCGTCGCCTCCGCCCCCGCGCCGCGGGACGGCGAGGTCGTGGTGCGCACCAGCAAGGAGGTCACGCTCGAGGTCGACGGCGAGACCACGAGCTTCCGGACGACGGCGCACACGGTGGGCGAGCTCCTCGCCGCCCTGGGGCCGCGGGGCGACGGCGCGGTGGCCTCGGCGTCCCGCAGCGACCCGTTGGGCCGCGGCCCGGTGCGGGTGTCCACGCGCAAGACCGTCTACGTGTCGGTCGATGGCTCGGTGCTGCCGCTGCGGACCACGCAGGCGACGGTGCGGGACGTGCTGGCCGAGGTCGAGATCTCCCTGGGCGAGGACGACCGGACGTCGGTCCCGCTGGGGGCGGCCGCCGTCGACGGCATGGTCGTGGTGGTCAACCGTGGCGGGACGGCGTCCGACATCGTCACCGAGGTCGTCCCGTTCGAGACCGAGCGCATCGAGTCCGACGACCTGCCGAAGGGGCACGAGACCGTGCGGACCCGTGGCGTGCCGGGCGAGCGCGTGACCACCTACGAGGTGCACACGCTCGACGGCGCGGAGGTCCGGCGCACGGTCGTCGACCGGTCGGTGACGGTGGAGCCCGTCGACGAGGTCGTCGTGGTGGGCACGCTGGACGTGTCGCAGGTGCAGGCCGACCCGGGGTCGGCGAAGGCCATCGGCCGGGCGATGGCGGCCGAGCGCGGCTGGGGCGACGACCAGTTCGTGTGCCTGGACAAGCTGTGGACCAAGGAGTCCAACTGGCGCTGGAACGCCGAGAACCCCTCGAGCGGGGCGTACGGCATCCCGCAGTCCCTGCCCGGGTCGAAGATGGCGTCCGCCGGATCCGATTGGCGGACCAACCCGGCCACGCAGATCTCGTGGGGCCTGGGCTACATCTCCGGGCGGTACGGCACCCCGTGCAGCGCGTGGGAGCACTCCATGTCGGTCGGCTGGTACTGACGGGGCCGGCCGGGTGCGTTCGACCGGGTGCTGGTGTGACGTCCGTCGCGAGAACCCGGGCAGTTTTCCGGCATACCGTCCCGTAGCCGGGCATAAATACCACAGGGCGTCTTGGATGTAGATCACGATGCGGTTACGGTCGTCGGAGCCACCGGATCGACGCCCGGCCCGACCGCCAGTCGGGGACCCGCCGTCGTGCCCGGACCTGCCGACGTCTGGAACATCTCTTGAACGACTGGTCCGACGACTCCGTCACGCCACCGACAGCACCCGTCCCCGTGAGTGCCGAACCCGCCACGGAGCAGACCGCCGGGGCGGCTGCGGCCGCCACCGCGCTGCGCCGCCGCCGCTGGCCGCTGATCACCATGGTGGTCGCGCTGAGCATGGTCGTCGCCGGCGGCGTGAGCTTCGCCGTCGTCGAGCAGCTCCGCAAGGACGTCACGCTCGACGTCGACGGCGAGCTCGTCTCGGTGACCACCTACGCCGACACCGTGGACGACGTCCTCGCCGAGGAGAACGTCCGCGTCGGCAGCAACGACGAGGTCACGCCCGCGGCGGGCGACGAGCTGCGTGACGGCGCCGTCGTCGAGGTCCGCTACGGCCGCGAGCTGACCGTCGAGACCGACGGCGAGGAGCAGGACGTCTGGGTCACGGCGCTCGACGCCGACGAGGCCCTGGCGGCTCTCGCCACGCGTGCCGATCAGGTCCGCCTCCTGCCGTCCCGGTCCGCGGACCGGGCGACCCTGCCCATCCGTCTCGACGCCGAGCAGCCGGTGGCGCTCGTCGTCGGCGGCGACGAGACGGTGGTCGACGACGGGGCCACGACGCTCTCGGAGCTCTTCGAGGCGGAGTCGGTCGAGATCGACGCCGACGACCGCGTCCACGTGGACCGGATCGAGGCTGCCGCGCCCGGCGACCCGACGGTGCGCGTCGTCGTGCAGGTCGTCGACGTGGAGAAGGTCACCAAGACCAAGAAGATCGCCTTCGACACCGTCACGAAGAAGGACCCCGACCGCTACAGCGACAAGGGCTCCACCGTGTCCCGCGAGGGCAAGGACGGCGAGCGGACCATCGTCAAGCGTGTGACGCGCGTCGACGGCGAGGTCGAGTCGCGCGAGAAGGTGTCGAACAAGGTCACCACCAAGCCGGTCGACGAGATCGTCGTGACCGGCACCAAGGAGCGGCCGGAGCCCGAGCCGGCGCCCGCCGACTCCGGTTCGAGCAGCTCGTCCTCGAGCGGTTCCTCGTCCAGCAGCTCCAGCTCGAGCGGTTCGTCCGGCGGCTCGTCCGGCGGCAGCGCCCCTGCCGGCGTCTGGGGCCAGCTCGCCCAGTGCGAGTCGGGCGGCAACCCGTCGACCAACACCGGCAACGGCTACTACGGGCTGTACCAGTTCTCGCTGCCGACGTGGCAGGCCGTGGGCGGCTCCGGCCTCCCTTCGGACGCGTCGGCCGCCGAGCAGACGAAGCGCGCGAAGATCCTGCAGCAGCGCTCCGGCTGGGGCCAGTGGCCGCACTGCGCCAGCAAGCTCGGCCTGCTCTGACCTGGCCGACGTAGCGCACCACCCGACGAGGTGGTCGAGAGTGCCGCGAGGTAGTACCACCTCGCGGCACTCTCGACCACCTCGTGGTGTGTCCGGGCCGAGAAGCCCTGAGGCCCGGGACCGCCAGGTGTGACGCACGTCGTGTTGCTCTCTATAACGAATCAGTTACGGTCGGGTGTCGCTCGCGCTCCGCGAGGCGTGCCAGCCGTATAGGCCGCCGCCCAGCTTTCGAGAGCCACCCCCCCACCACGTACCCCACGGGAGTTCTATGACCTCCGCACCGGAGAACAACGTGCCTCGGCCCACCACCGCCGAGACCCGCGCCGTCCGCACGCGCCACGTGCGCCGTCGTCGGACGCTGATCGCCGGCGCCACCGCCGGCGCCCTCGTCCTCGGCGTCGGCTCGGCCGTCGCCGTGTCGCAGGCTCACAAGACCGTCACGCTCGACGTCGACGGCGCTACCCGGACCGTGAGCACCTTCGCCGGTGACGTGGACGGTCTGCTGGCCGACGAGGGCGTCGCCGTCGGTGACCGCGACCTCGTCGCCCCCGCCGGGGGCACCGCGCTGTCCACCGACGACGAGATCGTCGTGCGTACCGGCAAGGAGCTCGACGTCGAGATCGACGGCAAGGAGAGCACCGCCTGGGTGACCGCGGCGGACGCCCACGAGGCGCTCAACCTGCTCGCGCAGCGCGGCGAGGACATCGCGCTCGTCGCGTCGCGGTCCGAGGACCGCGCCGAGCTGCCGCTGCAGGTGCACGACGGCGACCAGGTCGCCGTGGTGCACGACGACACCGTGGCCGTCGCCGACGGCACCGACGAGCTCGACGACGTCCTCGACGACGCCGAGGTCGCGGTGGACGAGGACGACGTCGTCACCCTGCACACCGCGGGCGACGCCGGGGTGACGGCCGAGAGCCTGCCCGAGGGCGCCGACGTGCCGCAGGTCGCCGTCGTCGTCCAGCGTGTCGAGGTCGAGCGCGTCACCCAGGTCAAGGAGATCGACTTCGACACGAAGACGAAGAAGAGCTCCGACCGGTTCGAGGACCTCGACCCCAAGGTCAAGAAGAAGGGCGAGCCCGGCTCGCGCACCGTCGTGCGGGAGATCACCACGATCGACGGCGAAGAGGTCTCGAACGAGAAGGTCACCTCCCTGGTGACCGCCGAACCGACCACCGAGGTGCTCGTCGAGGGCACCAAGGAGCGGCCGGAGCCCGAGCCGGCGACCTCGTCGTCCGGCTCCTCCTCCGGTTCGTCCGGCGGGGCGTCCACGTCCGCAACCGGCAGCTACTCGGGATCCAACCGGGAGATCGGTCAGCAGATGGCCGCGGCCCGCGGTTGGAGCGGCGGCGAGTGGACCTGCCTGGAGAACCTGTGGACCAAGGAGTCCGGCTGGTCGCACACGGCCGCCAACCCCTCCTCGGGCGCCTACGGCATTCCGCAGTCCCTGCCGGGCAGCAAGATGGCCACCGCCGGCTCCGACTGGCAGTCCAACCCGGCCACCCAGATCTCCTGGGGCCTGGACTACATCGCCGGCCGCTACGGCTCCCCGTGCGGCGCCTGGGGCCACTCGCAGGCCAACAACTGGTACTGAGAGGTCCGGTCGGGCGATACTCAGCCCCATGACTGACACCCCCGGCGCCCTGCTCGGCCCTGCGGAGATCCGCGAGCTGGCAGGGCGCCTCGGCGTCCGGCCCACCAAGACGCTCGGGCAGAACTTCGTGCACGACGGCGGCACGGTGCGCAAGATCGTCCGTGCGGCCGGGGTGCAGCCAGGCGACCGGGTCGTGGAGATCGGCCCCGGCCTGGGGTCGCTGACCCTGGGGCTGCTGGAGGCCGGCGCGTCGGTGGTCGCGGTCGAGATCGACCCCGTCCTGGCCGGGCAGGTCGCCGAGACCGTCGAGCGCCACCTGCCCGGCGCCGACCTCGAGGTGGTGACCGCGGACGCGATGGACGTCACCGAGCTGCCCGGCGAACCGCCGTCAGCCCTCGTGGCGAACCTGCCGTACAACGTGGCCGTGCCGGTGCTGCTGACGTTCCTCGAGCGTTTCGACTCGCTGCGCTCGGTGCTCGTCATGGTGCAGGCCGAGGTCGCAGACCGCCTCGCCGCCCCACCCGGGTCGCGGACCTACGGTGTACCGTCCGCCAAGGCCGCCTGGTACGGGTCCGCCCGCCGGTCGCTGACCATCGGGCGCAACGTGTTCTGGCCCGTGCCCAACGTGGACTCGGCGCTCGTCGCGTTCGAGCGGCACGAGCCGCCGTCGACGACTGCCACGCGCCAGCAGGTGTTCCGCGTGGTCGACGCTGCGTTCGCCCAGCGCCGCAAGACCCTGCGGGCCGCGCTGTCGGGCCTGTTCGGCTCCGGGGCCGCCGCCGAGGAGGAGCTGCGCGCCGCCGGCGTCGACCCTTCGCTGCGCGGTGAGCGCCTGGCGGTCTCGGACTTCGCCCGCATCGCCGAGCGCCTGGACGCCGGTGCTGGCACGGTGGACGCGTGAGCCACCTCGCTGCCGCCCCCGCGCCGTCCGTCCGCGTGCGTGCCCCGGGGAAGATCAACCTGACGCTGCGCGTCGGGCCCGTGGCCGACGACGGCTACCACCCGCTCGTGACGGTGTTCCAGGCGGTCACCCTGTACGAGGAGATCACCGCCACCGAGGTGCCCGAGGGCACGGGCATCTCGCTGACCGTCGAGGGGCCGCAGGCCGACCGGGTGCCGCTGGACTCCGGCAACCTGGCCTGGCAGGCCGTCGAGGCGATCGCCCGGCACGTGGGGCTCGACCCGAGCGTGGCGCTGCACATCGCCAAGGGCGTGCCGGTGGCCGGAGGGATGGCCGGGGGCTCGGCCGACGCTGCCGCGACGCTGCTCGCCTGCGACGCGCTGTGGGGCACCGCCCTGCCGCGGCACGAGCTCCAGAGCATCGCGGCGACGCTGGGGTCGGACGTGCCGTTCGCGCTCCTCGGGCACACCGCCGTCGGGACGGGCCGTGGGCACCTGCTGACCCCGGCGATGGCCCGTGGGGAGTTCCACTGGGCGTTCGCCACCCGCGACGAGGGGTTGTCGACCCCGGCGGTGTACCGGCGGTTCGACGAGCTCGGCGGAGGCGCCGGCTCCGACGTCAGCTCGGCCGACGACAACGGTCTGATGCAGGCCCTGCGCGCCGGCGACCCGACAGCGCTGGGCCAGGCGCTGCAGAACGACCTCGAACCGGCCGCGCTCGACCTCCGCCCCGAGCTGGAGCGCACGCTGGAGATCGCGCAGAACGGTGGCGCGCTCGGGGCGATGGTCTCCGGGTCGGGGCCGACGGTCGCCGCGTTGGCGCGCTCGCGTCAGCACGCCCTGGCGATCGCCGCGACGTGGACCGCCGAGGGGGCGGCCGACGCCGTCTGGTGCACCACCGGCCCGGCCGCGGGCGCCCGCGTCCTCTGACGAGGTGGTACCGGTCTCGCCGGGGTAGTACGGCGCCCGTCGAGGTAGGACGGCGTCACACCTCGCCGACGTGCTTGCGCAACCAGGCCAGGGTCGGGGCGAACCGGTAGTGCTGGCCGCCCTCGTGCCCGTTGTACGGATAGACGTCGATGCTCTTGTCCGAACCGCCCCAGGCGTTGTACGACGCGTACACGGTCGACGGCGGGCAGATGGCATCCATCAGGGCGACGGAGTACAGCCCGGCCGCCTGCGCGCGCCGCGCGAACGAGACCCCGTCGAGGTAGGACAGCGTGCGCCAGACGGCGTCCTCGTGCTCACGGTGCACCGACAGGTACTGGGTGATCTCGCCGTACGGAAAAGCATCCGTGATCTGTACAGCTCGCCGGAAGTGGCTGAGGAACGGCACGTTCGGTGCGGCGGCGACCACGTCGGGCAGCAGGCCCGCGACGGCGATCGCGATACCGCCACCCTGGCTCGTCCCCGCGACCGCGACGCGCGCCGGGTCGATGCCGTCGAGCTGCCGGACGGCGTCGACCGCTCGGACACCGTCGGTGAAGACCCGGCGGTAGTAGTGCTCCGCGGGGTCGAGGATCCCGCGGGTCAGGAAGCCGGGCGAGGCCGGTGCGTGGCCCACCGGGTCCGGGGTGTCACCGCCGGAACCCCAGCCCGAGCCCTGCCCTCGCGTGTCCATGATCAGGTGCGCGAAGCCCGCCGCTGCCAGCCCGAGCTGCTCGTGCGGCAGTCCGCGGCCCCCTCCGTACCCGAGGTACTCGACGACGGCGGGCAGCGGCCCGTCCACCCGTGCGGGGCGCACCAGCCACGCCTTGACGGGGTGGCCGCCGAAGCCCGGGAACGTGACGTCGTCGACCGTGATCTCCGAGAGCCCGGTGTCGACGCGCTCGACCCGCACGTCCTCGCCGTGCCCACGCGCCTCGGCGACGGTGCCGGCCCAGAACTCGTCGAAGTCGGCCGGCTCGTCGAGCTGCGGAGCGTACTGCTCGAGCTCGGGCAGGGGCAGGTCGAACTGGGCCATGCGTGGTCCTCCGTACGTGGCGCGGTGATGAGCGGCACTCTATCGCTGCCGGTCAGGCGGGCTGCCGTCCAGCAGTGGCACCATCGACGCATGTCTGGTGCCTCCGGCGACTTCGAGCTGACCGGCGACGAGCTGCGTGCGGTGGCGCGCTACGCCGCGACGTCCGCAGGCGACGTCCTCGGCGTCTTCGAGCAGGAGCGGCCTGACGACGGCCGGCCGCGCGCCGCGCTCGAGTCCGCGCGGGCGTTCGTCGACGGTGCACCGCGCAGCCGGTGGCAGCGCACGGCCGCGATGGACGCCCACCGCGCCGCTGCGGCAGCCCCGACGGAAGCGTCCCGACTGGCAGCGCAGGCGGCCGGGGATGCCGCCGCGGCGGCGTACCTGCACCCGATCGCCAAGGCGCACCAGGTGGGTCACGTCCTGCGTGCCGCGGCGAACGCCGTGCGCATCGCCGAGATCCGGGCCGGCGCCGACCTGGGCGCTGTCGAGCGGTCCCTCGCCCAGGCGCGGGACCGTGCCACGCCGGTCGTCGTGGACGTGCTCCGCCGGTACCCGCCGGCACCGGCCGGACGGAGCCGGGTGGCCCGGCTCATGACGGAGCTCGACGTCTCGCTGCGCGCTGGGAGGTGACTACCCTTCTGGGGTGGCTCATCTTCTCGGTGCGGACGGCATCTCTCTGACCATCGGCACCCGCACCCTGCTCGACGGCGTCTCGCTCGGCCTCGACGACGGCGACCGGATCGGCGTCGTCGGACCCAACGGTGCCGGCAAGTCCACCCTGCTGCGCCTCCTCGCGGGGACCGCGACGCCCGACGGCGGACGGGTCACCCGGGTGGGCGGCTCCCGGCTAGGCATGCTGGACCAGCGCGACGAGGCCCGGCCCGGAGCCACGGTGCTCGACCTGGTGCACGGCGACGACGCGACGCACGAGTGGGCGTCCGACGCCCGCATCCGCGCCGTGCACTCCGGGCTGCTCGCCGACCTGGACCTCGACCAGCCGGTGTCGACCCTCTCCGGCGGGCAACGCCGTCGGGCCGCGCTGGCGGCGCTGCTGGTGACCGACCCGGACGTGATGCTGCTCGACGAGCCCACCAACCACCTCGACGTGGAGGGCGTGGCCTGGCTGGCCGAGCACCTGCGCGACCGGTACGGCCGTGCCGGCGCGACGGGCGCGCTCGTCGTCGTGACCCACGACCGCTGGTTCCTCGACGCCGTCTGCTCGCGCATGTGGGAGGTCCGCGGCGACGGGACCGGCGCCGTCGACGGTTACGAGGGCGGGTACGCCGCCTACATCCTGGCCCGCGCCGAGCGGTCGCGGCAGGCGGCCGCCGCGGCCGAGAAGCGCAACAATCTGCTGCGCAAGGAGCTCGCGTGGCTCAAGCGCGGGGCGCCCGCGCGGACGTCCAAGCCGAAGTTCCGCCTCGACGCCGCGGCCGCGCTCATCGACGACGAGCCGCCGCCGCGCGACACGCTCGAGCTCACCCAGATGGCCACCAAGCGCCTCGGCAAGGACGTGCTCGACCTCGAGGACGTCACCGTCTCCGTCCCTCGGCCGGACGGCGGGCAGCGCACCCTGCTGGACGGCGTCACGTGGCGGCTCGGGCCCGGCGACCGCTACGGGCTCGTGGGGGTCAACGGTGCCGGCAAGACGACGGTGCTCGCGCTCCTGGCGGGGCGACGGGAGCCCGACGACGGACGTGTGCGCCGCGGCAAGACGGTCGAGGTCGCGGAGCTCACCCAGGAGGTGACGGAGCTCGACGAGGTCGGCGACCGGACGGCCGTGCAGGTGGTCGACGCCGAGAAGCGCACCGTGGTCGTGGACGGCAAGGAGATGACGGCGGGCCAGCTCACCGAACGGCTCGGGTTCACTCGCGAACGCGCGCACACGCCGGTACGGGACCTGTCCGGGGGTGAGCGCCGTCGGCTGCAGCTCCTGCGGCTGCTGGTCTCCGAGCCCAACGTGCTGCTGCTGGACGAGCCCACCAACGACCTCGACACGGACACCCTCGCCGCGGTGGAGGACCTGCTCGACGGCTGGCCCGGCACGCTCATCGTGGTCTCCCACGACCGGTACCTGCTGGAGCGGGTGTGCGACCGGCAGTGGGCGCTGCTCGGTGACGGGACCCTGCGGGACCTGCCCGGGGGAGTGGAGCAGTACCTGGAGCTGCGTCGTGCTGCGGCCGCGGGTCCGGCGGGCTCCGGCCTGCCGCGCGGCGGTGAGGTGCCGTCGTCGGGCACGGGTGCTGCCGGGCCCACGGCGTCGCCCGCGGACCAGCGGGCGGCGAAGAAGGCGGTGCAGCGGCTGGAGCGCCGGCTGACCAAGCTGGTCGAGGAGGAGAAGCAGCTCCACGACAAGATGGCCGCCGACCCGACGGACTACGAGGGTGTCGCGCGGCTCGACGCGCGGCTGCGCGAGCTGCTCGCCGAGAAGGACGAGGTCGAGATGGAGTGGCTGGAGGCCGCCGAGATCGCCGAGTGACGCCAGTCGTCCCCGCCCCCCGCCCCCGTCGTTGTGGGTGCACGACACGCCGTCCGGCGGCTCAGCCAGACGGCGTGTCGTGCACCCACAACGCGTCGCCACGCGGCCGGCCCGAGGCGAGCCACAGGGTCACCGCCATGAGTGTCAGCAGCCCGGTCGCCACGAGCAGCGGTACGGTCCAGCCGTCCGTCGCCTCGTGGACCGCGCCGAGGACCGTCGGGGCCGTCGCCGCGCACGCGTACCCGGCGGTCTGCACGACGGCGGAGGCCCGGCGGGCGGTCGCCACGGACGGCGAGCGCTGGGCGATCAGCGTGAAGATCACCGTGAAGTTGCCGCCCTGGGCTGCGCCCGCGAGGCACACCCACAGCCACCAGGCGTGCGGTGCGAGCAGCAGCCCGACGGGCAGCGACAGCCACATGACCGACAGCCCGGTGGCGACCTTCCGCGCCGAGAGCCGCCCCGCCATCCCGAGCGGCACGAGGAACGCGCCGGCCACGGCCGCGAGCTGGAACGGCGCCGCCGCCCCGCCTGCGGCCGCGGCGTCGATCCCGAGCCGGTCGGCCAGGATCGCGGGCAGCCACGCCGTCATCGCGTAGTACCCGGAGGCCTGCCCGGCGAACGCGAGCGCCAGCAGCACCACGAGCCGCCGTTGCGCACCGAGCGCCCCGGCGGTGGGTGGCGCAGCGGCCGACGGCGGCACCCCGGTGTGGCGCACGGCGAGCGCCCGGCCCGTGGGCAGCCACACGACCAGGGCTGCCACGGCGAGGAGTCCCCACCCGGCCAGCGCCCACTGCCAGCCGAACACGACCGCCAGGGGCACGGTGAGCACGGTGGTGAAGGTGGAGCCGACGTTCATCGTGGCGGTGTAGGCGCCGGTGACGGCGGCTGCGCGCCGTTGGAAGTCGCGGGCGATGACCACCGGCACGGCGACGTTGCCGAGCGTGATGCCGAGACCGAGCACGGCGGTCCCGGCGAGCGCGGTGGGGACCGACCCGGTGGACCGCAGCAGCGTTCCGCCCAGCACGCCGACCAGGGCGAGCAGGATGGTGCGCTCGGGACCGAGCCGACCGACCAGTACCGCCGCCGTCGGCGTGAACAGCGCGAAGCAGAGCACCGGCACCGACGTCAGGAGGCCGGCTCCACCGGAGGACAGGCCGAGCCCTGCGGCGACCTGGTCGACCACGGGCGGGAGCGACGTGATGGGGGCGCGCAGGTTGAGCGCCACGAGCAGCAGCGCGCCGAGCGCGCCCCAGCCGGCGCTGGTGGTGAGCACGCCGCCAGGGCGGGTGCCGCCGTCGGACGGGCTAAGCATCGAACTGCGCACCGAGGGTGCGCAGCAGGTCGGCGAGGCGGGGGCGTTCCGTGGCGGGCAGGGCGTCGAGGACGCGGGTCTCGACGTCGAGCAGGTCGCTCATCGCGGCGTCCACGCGGAGGCGACCGGACGAGGTGAGCTGGACGAGCACGCCACGGCGGTCGTCCGGGGAGCGGTGTCGCTCGACCAGGCCCCGGCGCTCGAGCCGGTCGATGCGGTTGGTCATGGTGCCGCTGGTCACGAGGGTCTGGGCCACCAGCGTGCCGGGGGAGAGCCGGTAGGGGTCGCCGGCCCGACGCAGCGCGGAGAGCACGTCGAACTCCCAGGTCTCGAGCTCGTGGCGGGCGAACGCGCCGCGCCGGGCACGGTCGAGATGGCGGGCCAGCCGGCTGATCCGGGAGAAGACGCTGAGCGGCTCGACGTCGAGGTCGGGTCGTTCACGGCGCCAGGCCGCGACGATGCGGTCGACCTCGTCCCCGGTGCGCGTGCTGTCCATGCGACGAGCGTATCGCGGGTCTCTCGACGTCAAGACTCTTGACGCGCCCCCTGATCGCTGTGGGTGCACGACACGCGGCTACGGGACTCCGTCTGACGGCGCGTCGTGCACCCACAACGATCAGGGGGGGCGGGGTCAGTGGCGACGCAGGGCCGCACGGACGCGCGCGACGACGGGTCGCAGGTCGCGCAGGTCGTCGCCGACGACGACGATCACGATCCAGCCGAGCTCCTCCAGACGCCGTCGGGCGCGGACGTCCTCACGCCACTGAGCCCGGTCGGTGCGGTGCTGGTCGCCGTCGTACTCGATGGCGATCCGCTCGGCGGGATAGACGAGGTCGACGCGCTTGACGTACCGGCCCTCCGGGTCGGTGACGACCTCGTTCACCCGCGGGCACGGCAGACCACCGGCGACCAGTCCCAGGCGCGTCACGGTCTCCGGGCTGGAATCGGTGCCCGGCCGCATGCGCGAGATCTGCTCACGCACCTGGGTGATGCCCTTGACCTTGCGCGTGCGCTCGGCCAGGTCCGTCAGCCCCGCGACAGTGGTGAGCGAGTGCTGGCGGCGCATCATCGCGTCCCCGAGGACGACGACGTCGTCGGGTCGCCGCAGCCCGACGCCGACGTGCACGAACGTCTGGGCCGCCGTCGTGACGAGCAGCCCGTCGTGCTCGACGACCTCCAGGAACGACTGCCGCGAGCGGTGCGCGACCACGCCGTCGTACCGCGGCCGGTCCTGCTGCCTGCCGGTGACTACGTGGATGGCGTCGTCGTGCTCCAGCGTCCAGGGGCGTTCGACGCCGAGCAGGTCGAGCGCCGTCGTGTGCGAGAACGCCACGTCGGGACCGAGGCGCTCGGCGAGCGCGCGGCAGGTGTCGGCCAGGCTCTCCGGCAGCGCGGCGGAGCGGACGCCGCGGAAGGGGGTCGCCAACCGGGACGAGCGGAGCCGGTGACGGGGGACGCCGTGCCGGACGGCGTCGGACACCCGGAACGGTCGGTCGAGAGGGATGCGCGGGTCGAGCGGTGGGGGAGGCATGGGCACACGGTGCCCGGGCGCCCGGCGCGGCGGGAGGGCCCACCCCGCATCTGTGGACAACCCCTCGCCCCGCGTGCTTGTGGGTGCACGACACGCCGGTTGAGGCATGAGTCAGGCGGCGCGTCGTGCACCCACAGCGGCGAAGAGGAGGGGGTCAGCTGTTGATGAGACCCGGCTTGCGCTCCATGCCCGCCAGGCCGTTCCAGGCCAGGTTGACCAGGTGGGCGGCCACGTCGGCCTTCTTCGGACGCCGGGCGTCCAGCCAGTACTGACCGGTGAGCGCCACCATCCCGACGAGCATCTGCGCGTAGAGCGGCGCGATCTTCGGGTCCAGCCCGTTGCCCTTGAACTGGTCGGCGAGGATGTGCTCGACCTGCGCGGCGACGTCGCCGATCAGCGACGAGAAGGTGCCGGTCGCCTGCGCCACGGGGGAGTCCCGCACCAGGATGCGAAACCCGTCCTCGGACGCCTCGATGTAGCCGAGCAGGGCCAGCGCGGTGCGTTCCACCATGAGCTTGGGGTGCCCGCCCTCGGCCAACGCGCCCGTCAGCGCCGACGTCAGGCTCTGCACCTCCCGGTCGACGATGACGGCGTAGATGCCCTCCTTGCCACCGAAGTGCTCGTACACCACCGGCTTGGACACCTCCGCCGTGGCGGCGATCTCCTCGACGCTGGTCCCCTCGAACCCCTTGGCGGCGAACAGGCCGCGACTCACCGCGAGCAGCTGCTCCCGGCGCTGGCTCGCGGTCATCCGGGCACGCGGGGCACGCTTGGACGCGCGGGAGTCGGCAGGCATGGGTCCATCATGCCTGGTCCGCGCGGGCCACCATGTGGTCTGCGCCACGTGGCGCTCACGTCCGGTTCGCCCGGATGTGCGCGAGCCACTCCCGGCGACCTGGCAGACTGGGCCCCGGACGCGTGACGGCGGTGCGCAGCAGGTGGGCAGTACCGCGTGCTGCGGGGAGGACCCCGGGCCGCCGTGGCGCACCGATCCGCCTTGGTGTAATCGGCAGCACACGGGTTTTTGGTGCCCTTGGTCCAGGTTCGAATCCTGGGGGCGGAGCTCTCGCGACACCCGACAGAGACGGAGTACCGGTGGTTTCCACGGACCCTCACGGCGACCAGCACGCAGCCCACGGCCCGACGCGAGCGTCGAACGGCATGCCGCGACCGGCCGCCGTCGTCGTCCTCGCCGCCGGGCAAGGGACACGCATGCGGTCCGCGACCCCCAAGGTGCTGCACGCCCTCGGCGGCCGATCCATGCTCGGGCACGCGATGACCGCGGCTCGCGAGCTCGACCCCGTGCACGTGGCCGTCGTGGTGCGCCATGAGCGCGAGCGGGTCGCCGCCGCGGCGCTCGAGCTCGACGAGTCCGCCCTCGTGGTCGACCAGGACGAGATCCCCGGGACCGGCCGGGCCGTGCAGTGCGCGCTGGACGCGCTCGACGCGCGCGCCCACGCTGCCGTGGCCGCAGACCTCGCGACCGCCGCCGA
Source organism: Isoptericola sp. GX10416 (assembly GCF_056590155.1). Classification (NCBI taxonomy): domain Bacteria; kingdom Bacillati; phylum Actinomycetota; class Actinomycetes; order Micrococcales; family Promicromonosporaceae; genus Isoptericola; species Isoptericola sp. GX10416. The sequence goes on from NZ_JBWPVO010000008.1 coordinate 133,665, forward strand.
GGTGCACGACGGCGCGGAGCACCCGCTCGGGGACGGCCTCGAGGGCTCGGTGGTCGTCCTGGCCGGGGACATCCCGCTGCTCGACGGCGCCGCGCTCGGTGAGCTGCTCACCGCCCACCACGCCGACGGCAACGCCGTGACGATCCTGACGACCGAGCTCGAGGACGCCACCGGATACGGCCGCATCGTGCGCGAGCAGGGCACCGGCGACGTCGTCGCGATCGTCGAGCACGCCGATGCGACGCCCGAGCAGCGCGAGATCCGCGAGATCAACTCGTCGGTCTACGTCTTCGACGCCGCGGTGCTGCGCCGTGGCCTCGGCGGGCTGGGCTCCGACAACGCGCAGGGCGAGGTCTACCTCACCGACGTCATCGCCTCGGCCCGGGCCGAGGGCGGGGCCGTGCGCGCCCTGCTCAGCGACGACCCGATGCTCGTCGAGGGTGTCAACGACCGCCTCGCCCTGGCGACGCTCGGTGCCGAGCTCAACCGGCGCATCCTGACCGACTGGATGCGCGCCGGCGTGACCGTCGTCGACCCGGGCACCACGTGGGTGGACGCGGACGTCGAGCTCGCCCAGGACGTCACCCTCCTGCCCGGCACGCAGCTGCACGGGGCGACGCGCGTCGAGGCCGGCGCCACCATCGGGCCGGACACCACGCTGACCGACGTCGAGGTCGGCCCGGACGCCACCGTCGTGCGGACCCACGGCTCGCTCGCCGTGATCGGCGCCGGGGCCGGCGTGGGGCCGTTCGCGTACCTGCGCCCCGGCACGGTCCTCGGTGAGCGGGGCAAGATCGGGACCTTTGTCGAGACGAAGAACTCCCAGATCGGTGCGGGCTCGAAGGTGCCGCACCTGTCGTACGTCGGCGACGCCACGATCGGGGAGCAGAGCAACATCGGTGCGGCCTCGGTGACTGTCAACTACGACGGCGTCCACAAGCACCGCACCGTCATCGGCTCGCACGCCCGGACGGGGGCCGACAACATGTTCGTCGCGCCGGTGACGGTGGGCGACGGCGCCTACACCGGTGCGGGCAGCATCATCACGCGCGACGTGCCCGCGGGAGCCCTCGGCGTGAGCCGCTCGCAGCAGACGAACGTCGACGGCTGGGTCGAGCGCCGCCGTCCCGGGACGGCTGCCGCCGACGCCGCCGCGCGGGCCAACGGGGCCGGCGAGAGGCCCGGCGCCCTCGGCAGCCAGGCGCAGCGCGAGCTGGCCGAGCACAACGCCCTCACCGGGGCCGTCCCGGTGGTGCCTGACGACGACGCCGGGTCACCGGAGTCCTCCGAGTCCGCCTGATCGCTCGCCCACCGTGACCCCGTACGAAGGAAGAACCTCCCTGATGAACACCTCGATCCCCGGTACCGGAGCGCGCAACCTGGTCCTCGCGGCCGGCAGGGCGCACCCTGAGCTCGCCGACGCCGTCGCCGAGGAGCTGGGCATCGGCCTGCTGCCGCTCTCGGCGTACGACTTCGCGAACAGCGAGACGTACGTGCGGTTCGGTGAGTCGGTCCGTGGTGCGGACATCTTCCTGCTGCAGAGCCACACCGCCCCCGTCAACCAGTGGCTGATGGAGCACCTGCTCATGGTGGACGCCGCCAAGCGGGCGTCGGCCCGCACGGTGACCGCGGTGACGCCGTTCTACGGCTACGCCCGCCAGGACAAGAAGTCCCGGGGCCGCGAGCCGATCTCGGCGCGTCTGGTCGCCGACCTGCTGCGGACCGCGGGCGCGGACCGCATCATGAGCGTCGACCTGCACACGGCGCAGATCCAGGGCTTCTTCAACGGGCCGGTCGACCACCTGTGGGCGATGCCGGTGCTCACCGAGTACGTGCGCACCCGGGTCGACACCTCGAACGTGACGGTGGTCTCCCCGGACGCCGGCCGCATCCGCGTCGCGGAGCAGTGGGCCGAGAAGCTGGGCGGTAGCCCGCTCGCGTTCGTGCACAAGACCCGTGACGTCACCCGGCCGAACCAGGCGGTCGCCAACCGGGTCGTCGGTGACGTCGAGGGGCGTGAGTGCGTGCTGGTCGACGACCTCATCGACACCGGCGGCACCATCGCCGAGGCGGTCAAGGTCGTCATGGACGCCGGCGCGAAGTCCGTGCTGGTCGCGGCGACGCACGGCGTGCTCTCGGACCCCGCCGGCCAGCGGCTCAGCGAGTGCGGCGTCTCGGAGGTCGTGGTCACCGACACCTTGCCGATCTCCGCCGACAAGCGGTTCGACCGCCTGACGGTGCTCTCGATCGCGCCGCTCCTCGCCCGGGCCATCCGTGAGGTGTTCGACGACGGCTCGGTCACCTCGTTGTTCGACGGCAACAGCTGAGACGAGGCCGACAGGGCTGCGGCCGGACCCGACTTCCCTCCGCGCCGTCGCGCCAGGTACAGTAACCAGGTTGCCTCGGCGAGGGACGTCTGACGGGCGCCGGCTTTTCGCAAGAATCGCCCGCAGAGCTGGATCCGTCGGATTTCCGTGATCGACTGGGCGGCTGCCGGTAGGGCGCGCACCGCGCCGACCGTGCGGCGCCCACGATCGCGTCCGTCACGTGTCCCACGCCGACGCAGCCGCCCGTCCGCGCCGGTTCCCCTTCGCGGACAGCCGACGGCTCCCTCTGGTCGTCGGCACGCACAGACCTTAAGCAGGAGTGATCCACATGGCCGAGATCAAGCTCGCCGCCGAGGCCCGCACCGAGTTCGGCAAGGGGGCCGCCCGTCGTGCCCGCCGTGCCGGCAAGATTCCCGCCGTCCTCTACGGGCACGGCGCCGACCCGCTGCACATCAACCTGCCGGGTCACGAGACCATGCTCGCCGTCCGCCAGACGAACGCGCTCATCGGTCTCGACGTGGACGGCGAGCAGCACCTCGCGGTCGTCAAGGACGTCCAGCGTCACCCGGTCCGCGTGGAGATCGAGCACATCGACCTCCTCCTCGTGACCAAGGGCGAGAAGATCGCCGTGGACGTCACCGTCTACGTCGTGGGCGAGTCCGCGCCGGGCTCCATCCACTTCGTCGAGGAGCAGACGCTGTCCGTCGAGGCCGACGCCACGAGCATCCCGGACTCCATCGAGGTCTCCATCGAGGGCCGCGAGCCGGGCGACCACATCCTCGCCGGCGACATCGAGCTGCCGGAAGGCGTCGAGCTCCTCACGGACGCCTCGTACGCCGTCGTCGCGATCTCCGAGCCGCGCGGCGAGGAGTCCGCGGACGAGGAGTCGGCCGAGTCGGCCTCGGCCGCGAGTGACGGCTCCGCCGAGTGACCCTCGCCTGACGAGCCAGCAGCACCCGAACGCCCGACGGCGGCCCCGCGCCGCCGTCGGGCGTTCTGCGTCGTGCAACTAGGCTCCGACGTTGTGGGCGCAAAATCTGTGTGCCATATCAGGATAAAAAGGATCTTCCGGGCCAGATTTCGCGCCCACAACATGAAGGGGCAGGTGGGATGACCGACAGTCCGTGGCTCGTGATCGGGCTCGGCAACCCCGGACCGAAGTACGCCGGCAACCGGCACAACGTCGGCCAGATGGTGCTCGACCTGCTCGCCGAGCGCACCGGCAGCCGGTTCGCGAAGCACCCGCGGGCACAGGCCGTGGTCGCCGAGGCCCGTCTGGGCACGCTGCCCGGCGGTGCGCCCGGCCCGCGCGTGGTCCTGGCCAAGCCGACCACCTACATGAACACGTCCGGCGGACCCGTCTCCGCGCTGGCGCAGTACTACGGGATCGACGCAGACCACGTGCTCGCGGTCCACGACGAGGTGGACATCCCGTTCGACACGCTCAAGCTCAAGGCGAGCGGTGGCGAGGGCGGGCACAACGGCCTGCGCGACATCTCCAAGGCGCTCGGCGCGCGGGAGTACGTCCGCGTGCGCGTCGGGGTCGGGCGCCCGCCGGGTCGCATGGACACGGCGGACTACGTGCTGCGCGACTTCTCGGCCACGGAGCGCAAGGACCTGCCGATGCTCGTCGACGACGCGGCGGACGCCGTCGAGATGGTCGTCACCGACGGGCTGCTGGCCGCGCAGGGGAAGTACCACCAGCGCGGCTGAGCGGCGCACGGTGCCGGGGCGCCGATCTTCACCCGGGTGACAACGGTGCCGAGGTCTCCTCCGGGCGCTGACGGCGACGTAGCCTGACGGGACGTTCGACCCTGCGCCGAGGAGCACCGGATGACCGACGTCGTGCTCGCCCACGACTACGCCACACAGCGTGGCGGCGCCGAACGGGTCGCCCTCGCGATGACTCGGGCCTTCCCTTGTGCTCCGGTGCTCACCACGCTCTACGACCCGGACGGCACCTTCCCGGAGTTCGCCGACGTCGATCTGCGCACCTCCCGGCTGAATCGCTGGGGTGTGCTGCGACGGCACCACCGGCTCGCGCTGCCCTGGCTCGCAGGCGCGATCGACGCCCAGGTGGTCGAGGCGGACGTCCTCCTGGCCAGCTCGACCGGGTGGGCGCACGGGTACCGGGGCGCGGGGCGCACCGTCGTCTACTGCCACGCCCCGGCACGCTGGCTCTACCAGCGTGCCCGCTACCTGTCGGGGCAGGACGGACGAAGCATGCCGGAACGGGCACGCGCCGGTCTGGCCCGCGCGGCCTTGGACGTGCTCACACCTCGGCTGCGGCGGTGGGACGCCGACGCCGCGGGCCGGGCCGATCTCTACCTGGCCAACTCGACCGTGACCCGGGACGCCGTCCGTGAGGTGTACGGCATCGAGGCCGAGATCGTGCCCCCGCCGCCCGCGATGATGCCCGCGGGTGACGAACGGCCGGTGCCGGGGCTGGAGCCGGGCTTCCTGCTGTGCGTCGCGCGGCTGCTGCCGTACAAGAACGTCGACGTGCTGGTCCGCGCCGCGCGGCTCGTCGGCGGTCCCCGCCTCGTCGTCGTGGGCGAGGGGCCGGACCGGGCCCGGCTCGAGCGGATGGCGGGCGATGCCGCGGTGACGTTCACCGGGCGGGTCGACGACGCCGAGCTGCGATGGCTGTACCGGCACTGTGCCCTGCTGCTGGCCGCGTCGTACGAGGACTTCGGGCTCTCGCCGCTGGAGGCGGCAGCGTTCGGGCGCCCCGCAGTGGTGCTGGGGGCCGGCGGTTATCTCGACACCGTCGTCGACGGAGTGACCGGGCGGCACGTCGCGGCCAACGCGCCGGAGCAGTTCGCGGCCGCGACGGACGAGGCGCTGCGGGCGTCATGGTCACCGGACGCGCTGCGGCGGCACGTGAGATCCTTCTCGCAGGAGAGGTTCGCGGACCGGTTGCGCGCGGCCGTGGGGACGACGACGCAGCGCGCTCGTCCGTCGGGGGCGTCGACGAGTGGGAGGTGACCGCGGGTGACCGTCCGAGAATTCCTGCAGGTGGTCTGGGCCGGCAAGTACTACGTCCTGGTGGCCGTCCTCCTCGTGGTGGGCGGGGCGTACGTCTACCTGGACCGGCTGCAGCCCGTCTACGAGTCCACGGCCGTCGTCCAGATCAACGGCGTCGACTCGGTCACGGGCGAGAACACCGCGATACCGCCCCTGAGCGACGTCGATCCGCAGATCGTCACGTCCGATCCGGTCGCCCAGGCCGCGGCCGACGAGCTCGGGTTCGACGGGCCCCCGGAGACCTTGGTCCCGGCGGTGGGTGCGGTGTACGACCCGGACCTGCGGACGGTCTCGGTCACCGCCGAGGCCGGTTCGCCACAGGCGGCGCAGGATCTCGCCGACGCCTTCGCGGCGTCCTACGTCGGTCACCTGCCGACGTTGATCGCCGCTCAGGTCGCCATCCTCGACGAACGACGCGACGCCCTGCGCTCCCAGCTCGAGGACGTGCAGAAGGTCCTCGAGCGCGACGAGGACGACCCGCTCGCCACCGCAGAACAGGAATCGATCGTCGCCCAGTACCAAGCAGTCTCGGGTCAGCGGAGCACGCTGGAGTCGATCAGCGAGCCAGGCACCCTGGTCACGGAGGCTGGCCCCGCGGTGGCGCTCGGGCTGCCCCGCTCGAGCATCTTCGGGCTCGCCGTCCTGCTGGGTCTCGTGGCCGGGGTCGGTCTGGCCTTCGCCCGTCGAGGACTGGACTTCCACGTGCGGTCCGCGGAGGAGGCCGTCGAGGTGAGCGAGGTGAACGTGCTCGCCGAGCTGTACGGCGTCAAGGCGGCGGCCAAGCACGCCGGGGCGATCCGTCAGCTGCCGATCACCGCCCGCGCGGCGTCGCCGTTCACCGAGTCGATCCGCGAGCTGCGCACGGCGTCGCGCGTCTCGCTGGGTGCCGACCACCACAGCGTGGTCGTGGTGACCGCAGCGGACCCTGCGGCGCCGCGCTCCTTCATCGCGGCGAACCTCGCGGCGTCGTGGGCGTTGAGCGGACAACGCACCATCGCCTTCTCGGCCGACATGCGCCAGCCCCAGCTGGACGAGTGGCTGCCCGCACCGGAAGGCTGGACCGGGCCCGCGCACGAGCTGCGGCCGACGACCGTGCCGAACCTCGAGCTGCAGCCCGTCCCGGACACGGGCATGGACCCGGCCGACTACCTTGCCACCATCGAGGTGCAGGAGCTCCTCGCCACCCTGCGCCAGCGTGCCGACGTGGTCGTGGTCGACGCGCCACCTGTTCTGGCAGCGGCCGACGCGACGATCCTCGGCGGTTACTCCGACGGCGTGGTCATCCTGGCCTCGGCGGGGCGGACGGACCGGGTCGTCCTCGCGGAGGCCGTCCAGCGGCTACGGATCAACGACGTCCCGATCTCTGGGCTCGCTCTCTCCGGGGTCCGCGGCGACCGCCGCACCCAGTACGCCTCGGTGTACGGCGACGAGGAGCAGCGGGCCGTGGTCTCGGCCGACGACGGTCCGGCAGCGCCCGCCGACCCGCCCGGTCGGGTCGGCGCCGACGGCCGGAGCGCCTCGTCGTCGGCCTCGGCGGTCTCGGTCGCCTCGGCGGCGTCCGCGGCCGAGCCGTCGCCGAACCGGTCCGAACCTGCCCTGCCGGTGACGATCCCGCCGGCCGGCGCGGTGCCGCCGGACCCGCGGAAGCCGGGCGCCGCGCGGCGCCATGCGCCGGGTCAGCCGAAGCCGGCCTGGCGCCCGTTCCGGGAAGTATCGCCGTCGGCCGAGGAGTAGGACGCCCTGCTGTCCCGCGCCGTAGCGAGTGCGGCAGCCATCGCCTCGGCCTGGGCCGACCAGGTCGGCAGGTCCTCGGGCACGGGTCGGGCCGGTAGCGGACGCCGCACCGCCGCGGCCACCGCGGCCGGGAACCCGGCGGCGTCCACCGACGTCACGCGGGGGTCCGCGCTGTCGCGGAAGCCCGCCACCGGCGTCGACACCACCGGTCGCCCGACGGCCCGGTACTCGTACAGCTTGATCGGGTCGAGGCTGTCGGTGAACGCGTCGACGACGTGCGGCACCACCAGGGCGTCCGCGTGCTGGAGGTAGGCGGGCACGTCCCGGTGCGACCGGGCGCCGAGGAGCATCACCCCGGACCGGCGCAGCGCCGCCTCGTCGTCGGCCGCCAGGGCGGAGGGCCCGACCAGCACCAGGGTGGCGCCGGAACCCAGGTGCTCCGCCGTGCGACGGCACAGGGCGACGTCGAGGCGGTCGCCGTGCAGCGTCCCCAGGTACACCGCGCACGGTCCGGCCGGGAGGTCCGCGGGCCGCGCGACCGGCCGCGCGTACCGGGCGACGTCGACCCCGTTCGAGACCAGCGTGACCGGGCGGTCCGCGCCCTTCGCCCGGGCGAGCGCCGGCGAGCAGACGGTCACGACGGCGGCCTCGGACAGCACGCGCGCCTCCGCCGCGACGAGCCTGTCGTGCTCGGCCGGGGAACGATCGGCGGCGAGCCAGTCGTCGGTGACGTCGTAGAGCGCGGGCCAGTCGGTGAGGTCCAGCAGGTCCACGCCGACGAGGTCGTTGATCCACAGCGTCGGGGACTCGAGACCCAGGCGGCGTGCCGCGCGCACGATCGCGGTGGCCCGGCGGCGGTCCCCGCCCGGGTCGACCCGCCGGGGGAGGGCCTTCGTGGGGCGCAGGGTGAGCACCCGGCCAGGGGCCACCCCGTCGATCGGAGCGGCCGGGCGGGTCCCGCGCGACCACCGGGGCTGGCGGGAGTGGCGCAGATCGTGCAGCGGGTCGGACGGCGGCTCGACGAACAGCACGCGCAACCCCGGGTCGGCGCGCAGCAGTCCCGCCACCAGGTACTGGTTGCGGCGCCAGACGTCGTCCCAGGGTTCGAGGGAGACCACGACGAGGCCGGACGTCACGGGAGCACCTCCGTCAGCGGGGCGTGCCGCAGCGCCTGCTCGTAGACGGCGGTGGTCTGCGCGACCTGGGCGGCCGGCGTGCAGTGCTGCCGTTGCCGGGCGAGCGCGGCGTCGGCGACGGTGTCCCGCAGCGCGTCGTCGGACGCGAGCGCCGCCAGGGACCGCGCCATCCCGGCGACGTCGCCGGACGGGGGCAGGCAGACGGCTGCCACCCCGTCGAGCAGCTCCAGGTGCCCGCCGGCGGGGAACGCGACGACCGGCAACCGGGAGGCCATCGCCTCGAGGACGCTCAGCCCGAGCCCCTCGACCGGGCACGGGGCCAGCAGGATCCCGGCGGTCTGCATGAGGTCGACGACGTCGGTGCGGGCGCCGAGGAACCGGACGTGGGTGCCGGGCTCCAGGCCGAGCCGTGCCGCGTGCCGCTCGAGCCCGTCGCTCGACGCGCCGTCCCCGGCCACGTCGAGGCGCCATCCCGCCGCGGCCACGCCCGAGGCGACGAACGCCTCCAGCGCGAGGTCGGTCCGCTTCTCGGGCTGCAGGCGCTGGGCCACCAGCACGGTGCGGTCGCGGGCGGCCGACGGCGGAGGGTCGGGTCGGTCGTCGATGCCCGGCAGCACCACGGTCGCCTCGCCGTCCACGTGCGCGGCGACGTGGCGGGAGACGGCGAGCTGCCGGTCCACCCGGTGCCGGGCGACGCGGGTCACCAGGGGGCCGGTGAGCCCGTGGCCGCGGCGGCGGGCGAAGTGCCGGGTGCTGACGACGACGGGGATCGCGGTCCGCGGGCGTCCGGCGAACGCCACGGTCGCCGCCACCTCCGCGGCGGTCATGTGGACGTGCAGCACGTCGGCGAGCTGCCGGTGCTGGACCAGGGCACGGACGAGCGCCCCCGTCGTCGTCGCGGGGGAGTACGTCGGCCCCGAACCGGTGGGGCGCAGCTCGGCGAGCATGGGGCCGGGCGCCCCGCCCAGCACGTGGACGGCGTGGCCGGCGTCGTGCTGGGCGCGGGCCAGCCGGGCCACGTGCCGTTCGACCCCGGCGAAGCCGTCGGAGGCCATGGCGTGCAGGATCCTCATCACCGGACCGCCGGGTCTGGACGCAGGACGCTCTCGAGGCTCGGCGTGGGCGTCTGCTGCGCGGCGTGGAGGGCTTGCACGCCGAGGCAGACTCCGGCGACGAGGAACGGGATCGAGGTCTGGATCGCCACCCAGAACAGGTCGAACTGCGCCTGCACGAGGCGCGAGACGACGAGCGCCAGCGCGAGGGACCCGTAGCGGCGGTCGACCCGCCACAGGACCACGATCATCCCGGCGAACATCACCAGGAACCCGACGAGGCCCACGGTGCCGGCTGACGTGAGGACCTCCAGCTCGGCGTTGGGCGGCTGGAAGGCGTAGTCGGCACGATCCGCCGTCCACCACCGCAAGCCGACCCCGAACGCCGGATTCTGATTCCAGACGGACAGCGCCTGCTCGTACCAGGTGAGCCGTTGGTAGGCGGAGTTGTGCTGGTTGTCGGACTCCAGCTGATCGCTCACGAGGGTCAGGACGTACACGGCGGCGATCGCGACGGCGAGCAGGATGAGCTTGGAACGCCGTCGGCCGGGTTCCGGCCGGAGCACGAGGATGACAAGGGCCACAGCCAGGCCGATCATCGCCTGCCGGGACTGGGATGCGACGACCGCGAGCGTGCAGAGCCAGAACAGCGGGAGCGCCCAGCGTTTCGGCCAGCCCAGCCAGGCCGGTCGGGCGTAGGCCACCACCGCGGCGAACGAGATCACGTCGCCGGCAAAGTTCTTGTGCATGTTGAACGGCCACGTGGGATAGACCGGGCCCAGGTCCCCGGCAGCGACCTGTCTGCCCCAGGTGACCACCGTGGCGACGGCGAGCACCCCGCAGGCGCCCATGAAGAGCGCCATCCCGAGGCGTGCGCGACCGCTGCGCCCGACCGCCCAGCCGACCACGAGGGCGCCGCTGATCAGCAGCCAGGCGTGGAACCACTCGACGGTGTTCGCCTGGTAGGGGTTGGCGACCACGGTGAACAGCGTGGCGACCTGGTACAGCGCGTTCAGCCAGAGCATCGCGCGCATCGGCCGGGAGAACGGCCGCGGCGCGAAGACCAGGGCGATCCAGAACGCGCCGAACAGCACGATGTCGGAGATCGTCAGGTCGACGCCCCCGGAGCCGAACCGCTCGACGACGACCACGGCTGGCATCGCGACCACCGGGACGCTCAGGGGGTCGTGCAGCAGGAGCCCGCAGACGAGCACGGCGAGCGCGGCGATCCCGGCATACTCGCGGTTGATGATCGACGCGGCGCCGAGCACGATCAGGACTCCCGCGAGCCCGAGCGCGACGAGGAACCACGCGGCGGCCCGCCCGGTCCGCCTCATGCGCCCTCGTCCTGCCGGGTCCGCACCCGGTCCGACGTCGTGGCGGGGCCGCGCAGGTAGAGCCGCAGCCGTCGTCGGGCCGCGGCGCCCCGTCCGTCGCGCAGGACCAGGGCGCGGGCCGCCGACCCGGCCACCTGGGCGAGCCGCGCCGTCGTCCACCCGAGCGGGCCGAAGTGCTTGCGGAAGTACCGCTCCTGCGAGGTGTGGAAGATCGACTCGCGCAGGGTGGGGTCGGTGCTGGTCGCCCCGCCCAGGTGCAGGGCCGTGGCCTCCTCGGCCACGACGTGCCGCCACCCGGCGCGGGCGGCCCGGTAGGCCCAGTCGGTCTCCTCGGCGTAGAGGAAGAACCGCTCGTCGAGGCCGCCGACCTCGGCGAGCGCGTCGCGGGACAGCAGCAGGACGGACCCGATGACGAACGTCCCGTGCCGACCGGGGCCGACGAGTCGCGCCAGGCCGAGCGCCTCCGCCCACGACCTGACCGGGGAGGGGAACGGCCAGGAGACCCGTGCGGCGGCGCCCTCGCCGTCGGTCTGGACGGGGCCGACGCTCGCCACGTCGGGCTCTGCGCGCAGGACGCCGGCCAGCGCGGCGACCGTCTCCGGGCTGACCACCGCGTCCGGGTTGAGCAGCAGGACGTCGGTGTCCGGCGCCTGCCTGTCGGCCAGGGCGACGTTGACTCCGGCAGCGAAGCCGAGGTTACGACCCGGGTCGAGGTAGCGCGCTCCGAGCCGCTCGGCGATGTCGCGGACCGCGGGCAGGGAGGAGTTGTCGACCACGGTCACCGGGTGCTTGCCGGCCAGCGGCTCGAGTGCCGCCTGCACCAGCTCCGGGGCCCCGTAGGCCACCAGGACCACCTCGGCGGGTTCCCGCGCGGGACGTTCCTCGGGCGCCGGCCGGCCCGGCCCGCGGGCGGCGGGCGCACCGGGCTGCGACAGCGCTGCGGCGTACAGCTCGCGGTACCGGTCCGCCACGGCCTGCCAGGTGCAGTCGCGCGCCCGGGCGAGCCCGGTGACGCGTAGCCGCCCGGCCAGGCCCGGCTCGTCCCGCACGCGGTGCAAGGCGGCCCGCAGCGCCGCCGGGTCGTCCGGCGGCACGAGCAGGCCGGCACCGCCGACGACGTCGGGGAGCGCGCCGGTCGCAGCCGCCACCACGGGCGTGCCGCAGGCCATCGCCTCGACCGCGACGCGGCCGAACTGCTCCACCCACGACGGGGTGGCGCGCGAGGGGACGACGAGGGCGTCCGCCTCGCGGTACAGCGCGGCCAGGTCTTCCGCGGGAAGGGGACCGACGAACCGGATCCGCTCGCCGGCCGGTGTGGCGAGTGCACGCAGCTCGGCCTCCGCCGACCCGGCGCCGGCGATCATCAGGGTCAGGGTGTCGTCGTCGAGCACGGCGCGGACCGCGACGTCGACGCCCTTGTGCGGCTCGAGGCGCCCGGCGACGACGGCGTGGAACCCGCCGTCGGGCCGCCGTCCGGCCCCGGAGGTGCCCGGGTGGAAGACGCCGGTGTCCACGCCCAGCGGCACCGTCTCGATCCGGCACCGCGCGCCCTTGCCGCGCAGCACGTGCCGCGCACCCTCGTTGCAGACCGAGACCCCGGAGGCACCGCGCAGCGCGCGGGCCTCGAACCACCGGAACGGCCACGGGTACCGCTTGGGGATGTTCTGCGCGGAGTAGAGCACGTACGGCGGCACGGTGCGGCCGGTCAGACGGCGCAGCGCGCGCAGGGCGAGTACCTCCGCCGTTGCGAGGGCGAAGGGTTCCTCGTGCAGGTCGAGCACGTCCCAGCCCTCGCCCAGCGCGCGCCAGAGCGGCCGGGGGGTGTAGAGGAACAGGGCGGGGTGGCGGCCGATCGTCCGGGCACCGACCACGTCCTCGCCGGGCCGCGCCGCGAGGCCGACGGGCGTGCCGCCCACGTCCCAGGTGCGAGCGCACAGCAGCCGGACGGTCGCCCCGGTGGCACGCAGCGCCTCCTCGCGCGCCCGCCATGACGCGACGACCGCGCTGTGGGAGATACGCAGGACCTTCATGCCGCAATCCTCCACCGGTCGAGGCCCGGAACCGAGCCGGTGGGGCGACTTTCACCCGGCATTCCACCCGCCCTGCGCCTGTCGTGCCGACGACGGCGGCAGTAGGTTCGACGACGAGAGGCGGTGGCCGTGCGTGCGGTACGCCGCGAGCGGTGCGGGCCGCGGCCCGACGGATCGAAGAGGTGTCATGCGCGTACTCGTCGACGGCGACCGGGGCTACCTCGGTGCGGTGCTCGTCCCCGTCCTGCAGGCCGCGGGCCATGACGTCGTCGGACTCGACGCCGGGTGGTACGACGGCTGCGACTTCGGCCCGCAGCCCGGCGGGTACGAGCAGCGCACCGGGGACGTCCGCGACGTCGTCGCCGCGGACCTCGCCGGGTTCGACGCCGTCGTGCACCTTGCGGCGATCTCGAACGACCCGATCGGGCACCTGCACCCGGAGGCCACCTACGACGTCAACGCGCGCGGCGCGATCCATATGGCGCAGAGGGCCAAGGCGGCCGGCGTCGAGCGGTTCCTGTTCTCCTCCTCGTGCTCGCTCTACGGGGCGGCCGGGGACGGCAAGGTGGCCGAGGACGGCGCTTTCAACCCCGTCACCCCGTACGGGGAGTCGAAGGTCATGGCCGAGCAGGGCATCTCCGCGCTCGCCGACGACGCGTTCTCCCCGACCTACCTGCGCAACGCCACGGCCTACGGATCCTCCCCCCGGCTGCGGGCGGACATCGTCGTCAACAACCTCACCGGCACCGCGTTCACCCGCGGCGAGGTCCGGCTGCAGTCCGACGGCAGCCCGTGGCGGCCGCTCGTGCACGCGGACGACATCGCGCACGCTTTCCTCGCAGCCCTGGAGGCACCACGCGAGGTGGTGCACGACGAGGCGTTCAACGTCGGCCGCGACGAGGACGTCGTGCAGATCCGCACCATCGCCGAGCAGGTCAGCGAGATCACCGGAGCACCCGTGACGTTCGCCGACGGGGCCGGACCCGACACCCGCGACTACCAGGTCGACTTCGCCAAGATCGGCGAGCTCCTGCCGGCGTTCCGGCCACGCTGGACCGTTCCGGACGGCATCCAGGAGATCTGGACCCACGCCGGGGAGCGCGGGCTGACTCTCGAGGACTTCGAGGGCCCGCGGTACGTCCGCCTGCGGGCGGTGCAGGCGCTCGCGGACGCCGGCCGGCTCGACCTGACGACGTTGCGGACCCGGGTGGCGGCGTGAGCGCCCCGTCGTGCCGGCTCTGCGGGGCGGAGCTGACCCGCACGTTCGTCGACCTCGGGATGTCGCCGCCGTGTGAGAGCTACTTGCGGTCCGACCAGCTTGACCACGGCGAGACCTTCTACCCGCTGCACGTCCGGGTCTGCGCCGAGTGCTTGCTCGTCCAGCTGCCCGCCTACCTTACGGCGGACGAGATCTTCAGCGACTACGCGTACTTCTCCTCCTACTCCGACTCCTGGGTCGCGCACGCGCGCAAGTTCGTGGACGACGCCGCGAGCCGGCTGGGTCTCGGCGACGACTCGTTCGTCGTCGAGATCGCGAGCAACGACGGGTATCTCCTGCAACACGTGGTGGAGCGAGGGATTCGATGCCTCGGCGTGGAACCTGCCGCGAACGTGGCGCGCGTGGCCGTCGAGCGAGGCGTGCCGACCGTCGTGGAGTTCCTGGGTGAGGACACCGGGCGGCGCGTGGCTGCCGAGCACGGACGTGCCGACCTCGTCGTCGCCAACAACGTGTTCGCGCACGTGCCGGACATCGTCGACTTCGCTCGAGGTCTACGCGAGATCGTCGCCGACGACGGTCGGGTGAGCATCGAGATCCCGCACCTGCTCCGCCTCATCGAGGGCAACGAGTACGACACGATCTACCACGAGCACTACTCCTACCTGTCCCTGCTGACCACGCAGCGTGTGCTCGCCGCGGCCGGGCTGACCGTCGTCGACGTCGAGGAGATGGAGTCTCATGGGGGGTCCTTGCGCACGTGGTCGGTTCCGACGGAGAACGCACCCGGACCGAGCCCAGCGGTCGCGGCGGTCCTCTCCGACGAGGCTGCGGCAGGGCTCGACACGCTCGCCGGTCATCGGGGATTCGCGACCCAGGTCGCGAGGGTGCGCAACGATGTCGTCGAGTTTCTCGTCCGAGCTTCCCGCGAGGGCAAGCGCGTGGTCGCCTATGGTGCCCCGGGCAAGGGCAACACGCTGTTGAACCACTGCGGCATCCGTTCCGACCTGATCGAGTTCGCCGTGGACCGCAGCCCCCACAAGCACGGCATGTTCCTGCCGGGAACACACATCCCGATCTACCCCGTCGAGGCGTTGTACGAGGCCAGGCCCGACTACGTCGTGGTGATGCCCTGGAACCTGCGCCGCGAGATCTCGGCTCAGCTCACGGACGTGGCCGACTGGGGGGCGAGGCTCGTGGTCGCGCTGCCCCGGCTCGAGATCTTCGAACCCGGAACGTGACGTGACGCGGCCTCCTGCCCCGGCCTGGCACTGTCGCTGGTGCGGCGGCTCTGCCGGCGACGTCGTGCTGGACCTGGGCGACCAGCCCCCCGCCGGTCTGCTGCCCCGTCCCGGCGATGCACTCCCGGACCCGACGGAGCCGCTGCGCATGATCCTCTGCGCCACGTGCGGACTCGCGCAGCTCGAGGAGGACGGTCGGCCGCCGGTGGAAGAACCCGGCGTCGAACCCTCGGCGATGGTGGAGCAGGGACGACGGGTCGTGGCGAGACTCGCCTCCGAGGGCCTGCTGAGGCCCGGCTCGACGTATCGTCAGTTTCCGAGCCCCCACGGCGGGGACTGGGGACCGATGCTCCGTGCCGCCGGCGCGAGCCCCTGGTCGGAGGACGACGGCGAGCCCGCCGACGTCGTGCTGGACGTGTTCGGGCTCATGCACGATGCTGACGTCGCGGCAGCGTGGGACCGTCGGGTACGTGGTCTTGGGACAGGATCTGTCCTGGTGGTCCAGTACCACTCCCTGGCAGGAGACCTCCGGACCGGGTCCTGGCACACGTTGCGGCCGGGACACTACGGCTACTTCAGCGCACCGGTGCTCCTCGCGATGGCGGACCGCTCGGGCCTCGTGCCGGTCGGCGCCTGGGAGACGGAGCTGCAGGGCGGGACGGGGGTGCTCGTGCTCGCCAGGCCGGGGTCGGACCGTGGATCTCGTGGTGCGGCCGGTTCGGCCGCGCAGCTGGAACGGCAGGAACGCGCTCTCGGTGTGCTGGACGCAGCGGCGCTGCGGTCGCTCGGCGACATCGCCGGCCGCGCCGCGGCCGCTCTGGGCGACTACCTCGCCCGCTGCGACGCCGTGGGCCTACGGGTCGCCGGCTACTCCGCCGCTTCCCGGACCCCGGTGATACTGACGATGTCCGGCACGGGCACCCGGGAGCTGCTCGCCGTCGCCGATGCCGCGCCCGGCAAGCAGGGCCGGTGCCTGCCGGTCGGCCGCGTACCGGTGGTGGCCCCCGAGGCCCTCCCGGAGCTCCAGCCGGACCGCGTCGTCCTGTTCGTCCCCGAGCTGTTGGACGAGGTCCGCCAGACCTGCCCGGAGGTGGAGGAGCGTGGCGGTCGATGGGTGGTGCTCGATCCGTACCCCATCGAGAAGGACCCGGCGGCGAGGGCCGCCGTCGAACGACGAGAGGGAGCGCGATGAAGGTCGTCCTGTTCTGCGGTGGGCTGGGGATGCGCATCCGAGCCTCCGAGGACCCGGTGCCCAAGCCCATGTTCACCGTCGGGGACCGGCCGGTCCTGTGGCACATGATGCGCTACTACGCCGCCTACGGGCACAAGGAGTTCATCCTCTGCCTCGGTTTCGGCGCCCGAGCCATCAAGGACTACTTCCTGAACTATCAGGAGACCCACTCCAACGACTTCGTCCTGCACGACGGAGGACGGTCGGTCGAGCTGCTCGGCACCGATATCGCGGACTGGACTATCACGTTCGTCGACACGGGACTCGAGACGCCCATCGGCGAGCGGCTCCGGCGGGTCCGCGAGCACCTCGGCGACGACGAGCTGTTCTTCGCCAACTACGGGGACGTCCTCACGGACGTTCCGCTCGACCGCATGGTCGAACAGGTCCGTGCGGACGGAGCCGTCGGCACGCTGGTGGCCGTCTGCCCGCCCGACTCGTTCCACACCGTCGCGCTCGCAGACGACCGGGTGGTCGGGGTGCGGTCTGCCACGGACCTGGACCTGCGGATCAACGGCGGCTACTTCGTCCTGACGCAGGGCATCTTCGACTACCTCGGCCGGGGCGAGGACCTCGTCGGGGACGCGTTGCCCCGGGCCGCCGCCGACGGCCGTTTCCTCGCCTGGCGGCACGACGGCTTCTGGGCGCCGATGGACACGCTCAAGGAGAGGGCCACCCTGGAGTCGCTCCACCAGCGCGGCGAGGCACCGTGGGAGATCTGGAGCCGACGCCATCCCGAGGAGGTCGGCGCATGATCGGGCTGACACCGGTAGCCGCCGGCCCGCTGTCGGTCCTTGCCCTGGGCGCGCATCCCGACGACGTCGAGATCGGCTGCGGAGGGACCCTGCTCGAGCTCGCCTCGCGCCCCGACGTCACGGTGACGGTCGTGGTGGCTTCGGGGACGCCCGGCCGCCGCGACGAGGCGCGTGTCGCAGCCGGAAAGTTCTTCCCCGGTGCGGACATCCACTTCCTGGGCCTCGACGACGGCAGCCTCCCGGCCCGCTGGGCGGAGCTCAAGGAGGGCCTGGTCGGCGTCCGCGAGGACGTGGCTCTCCCCGACCTGGTCCTCTGCCCCCGCCGAGAAGACCTGCACCAGGACCACGCGCTCCTGGCAGAGACGGTCACCCAGGTCTGGCGCGACGTGCTCGTCCTGGAGTACGAGATCCCCAAGTGGGACGGCGACCTGGGACGCGCCACCCACTACGTGCCGGTCGGCACCGCGAACGCCCACCGCAAGGTCGAGCTGCTCGACGAGGTCTACCCGTCCCAGCGCGACCGGGACTGGTGGGATCACGAGACCTTCCTCGGGCTCATGCGCCTGCGCGGCGTCGAGTGCCGGTCGCGGTACGCCGAGGCCTTCGTCGCCCGCAAGGTCGTGCTGGACCTGACGGCGTCGGCCTGACAAGGTCTGTCGGGGCGCCGTTTCGACGGTTGGGGCCGGCTCCCGGGACCGTCAGACGTGGACCTCATGGGTGCCGACGTAGCGACCCTTCGTCAGCCGGACAAGGTTTCGCTTGACGTCGAACGGCAAGAGGCGCCAGTTCGGGATTGTCCAGCCGGAGGCCACCGCGCCCAACGCTCGGAAACGCTCGGGGACGGGGACGGGAGCGCCGAGGGCCTCCACGGCCATGCGGTACGTGAGGTACCACTCGGGGAGTCCATAGCGTCGTGGGTGGTCGGGATCGATGATGCGGGACTGGTCCGCGATGTCGGCGGTGCGCAGCTTGTTGCTCTGTGCCTCGTGCCGACGGGCCTCGTAGAGCTGTTCGTCGACCTGGACCCACCGTGACCGCAGAGCCATCCGGATCCCCAGGGCCACGTCGCTGCTGAAGTAGACCGGCATGCCGCCGATGCCCCGGATGAACCCGGTGCGCATCACGGCCCCGTACCCGATCGCCTGGTAGACGTCGCGGGTGAGGAACGTCCGGGCGCGCTCGGCCGGTCCCGGCGTGAGGAAGTCGAGCTCGTCGTCGTCCATGCGGCCACTGACCTGGCTGTCGGCGTCGATGTAGACGACTTTGGAGAAGGCAACGTCAGCTCTCGGGTGACGGCCCAGGGCCTCGACACAGGCGCGCAGGTGCCCGGGGCGCACCCGGTCGTCGGAGGCGTTCCACATGAACAGGTCGGAGCGCGCGGCACCCAGGACCCGGTTGTAGTTGCGCGGCATCCCGATGTTGCGCTCGCCAGTGACGAGCCGGAAGCGGTCGTCCGCAGCGGCGAACGCGGCGGCGATGTCTCGGGTGCCGTCGGTCGAGCCGTTGTCCGCCACGACCACCTCGATGTTCTCGAGCTCCTGGTCGCGCAGCGCGGCCAGACTCTGCTCCAGGTACCGGCTCGCGTTGTAGACCGGCATGCCGACGGTGACGGCAGGGGTGGTGCTCCTCATGACCGGATCCGATCCACCGGGCGCCCGGCGGCTGGCAGCAACCCGGCCAGCTCGCGGAACTCGGCAAGTGCGCGTTCTCGCAACGTCTCGGCGACCTCCCGGATGGCGGCGGCCTCCGTGGTCGCCCGGCTCTCGAGCTGGTCGACCAACTCGTGGACGTCTTGCGCGCGGGCGACGGGCAGGTCGGCGCAGTACCGAACCTGCCCGAACCGCGCCATGAGGTCGCGGTTCTTCGGGCCGTAGCCGAGGCTGACGGTGGGGATGCCGGAGGTCAGGGCGGCGACGGTGCCGTGATAGCGGGAGACCACGGCGAGGTCGGTCGTCGCCACGGTGTCCCGCATCGTGTCGTAGTCGTCATAGGCAGCGGTGCGCAGGTGCGATGCCTGGTGCCCGAGCTCGACCTGGCAGCGAGTGACGATCGTTTCGATGACGTCGGCGTCGATCGCGGCTCCGCCGAACAGGACGATGTCTCGGCCGCCCCCGACGAGTCCGCAGACGGTCCGGACGAGCTCGGACTCGTAGCGGTCCGCGTCGAGCGCGCTGCCGTCCGCCGCTGTCGCGCCGCGTGCGTTGAAGACCCCCACGGCGACGGACGGGCGGGCACCGCCGTCGGGCGTGCGGTCGCGCACGGGCAGTGACAGAACCACGTCGAGCACCTCGGACGGTGTCGGCGCACCGAGAGCCTCGACGACGCGCACGGAGTGCGCGTCGCGCACCGTGATGGTCGTAGCGCCCCGAAGAGCCGCACGCACCAGCAGCCGTGCGGGACCGCGCGGTAGGTCGTCCGCACCGATGGACCAGAAGATCACGGGACGGCGGCGCAGACGTGCGCACCACGTGTACGTCGTCACGGTCCAGGCCGTCGTCGCGGCCCGGAGGCGCGTCACCTCGAGGAGGCCGCCTCCGGCGAGGACGACGGCATCGAGGTCGCCGACCACCCGCCAGGCCCAGGCCAGGTCGGCGAACCTGGCGCGTAGACGGGCCGCCCGAGACCGGCTGGTGCGCGGCCGCGTCCAAGCCACCGTCTCGATCCCGGGCCGTGCCACCGACTCGGGCGCCGGGACGACAGCGACGGCGTGGACCGGGGGCTCGCCGGCGTCGGCCCGTACCTCGGCGAGCGCCCCTTCCAGTCCGTCCACGAACGCGTCGAGCGTGACGTCGTTGCCGCGGTTGCCGATGCCGAACGCTCCGAGCAAGCCGATCCTGATCGAAGTCATCGTGCCACCTGCTCCCCGGAGCCGGGCACGACCGCGCCGCGCGGGCGCTGTCCCTCCGCCTCTCTGCCGGGCGCCTGTGACCGGGCACGACGCCACCGCTCGCGGGTCCAGTCGACCGGTGCGCCGGGCGCGAACCGGGCGAGCCACCACAGGTCCCCGAGAGCGCGCACCGGGTGGCCGTCGCGGAGGCCGTCCCGAGCGGACGCCGTGGCTCGCCAGGCCGCATACCGGCGGTTGCGCGCGAGGCTCGCGCGGTAGTCCGCGGCGAGGTCTTCCCGTCCCCGTTCGCGGGCGGCCCACGCGTGCAGCGACACGACGTGGTCGATGCTGCGGCACAGCTCGCGGTACCGGCGGGTGTTGTTGTCGGCATGCCGGCGATAGTCGACCAGTGTGGCGTCGACGAAGCGGAACGGCCCCTCGAGGGCGAGCCGGATCACGAGGTCCAGGTCCTGGGCGCGTCGGAACGCCGGGTGGAATCCACCGATCCGGATGAACGTCTCCCGGCGCGTCATGAGGTTCGGCAGGATGATGCCCATGGTCCGGCGGAGCACCTCGTGCACGTCGCGGACCTGGTGCTGATCGGCCGGGACCAGCTCGCTACCGTCCTCGTCGACGGTCCGCATCCCGCAGTAGCTCGCGACCGTCTCGTCGTCCGCCATCGCCGCGACCTGCCGCTCGATGCGCTCAGGGTGCCACCGATCGTCGTCGTCGAGGAAGACCAGCAGCTCGCCGCGGGTGTGCGACACCCCGACGTTGCGGGCCACGGACACCCCGCCCGCCAGCTGGTGCACGACGTGGATCCCGCCGCACGCCGAGGCGATCCGGAGGATCGCCTCAGGGTCCTCGGAGCCGTCGTCGACCAGGACGACCTCGATCCGGGGATACGTCTGGGCGGCTACCGAGTCGAGCGCCTCCCTCAGGAACGGGCCACCCCGATTGGTCGCGACGACCACGCTGACCAGTGCCGGAGCGCCGGGAGGTGCGGCAGGAGAAGACACGTACGGATTCACCTCATTCGCGTCGACCGCGGACTGTCGTCGTAGCGGTCCGTGACCATCGCGCCGATGGCGCGCTGACATCTCACCCTGCTATCCGACCACCGCCCTCGAGCCGGTCGACGAGCTCGTCGAGTGCGAGGGACCAGTCCCGCACCGAGGCCCTCGCACGGCGGCCGAGGTCCGTGCGGAGATACGGGTCGTCGACGAGTCGGCGCAGCTCCGCCGCGAGAGCGGCAGGATCGTCCGGCGCGACGAGCAACGACCCGTCGGACGAGATCTCGGCGATGCCGCCGACCCGAGACGCGACGGTGGCGAGCCCGGACGCCAGGCCCTCGAGGACGGTGAGCGGGCACGGGTCCGGCCATCGCGAGGGAACGACGGCGACGTCCGCTTCGCGCAGAACTGCCGCGACCTCCGCCCGGGGCAGGAACGGCCGCCAGGTGACGCGCTCGCCGAGGCCCGATGCGCGTCGCCGCAGATCGCGCTCATAGGGGGTGAGTGGCGCCGTCGGGCTGAAGCCGGCGGCGCCGACCACGGTGACCTGGAGCCGCGGGTCGTCGACAAGGCGTACCGCTTCGAGGAGGACGTCCGGTCCCTTGGCCCGCAGGACTCGGCCGACGAAGACGACTTCGACGCGCTCACGCTCCGGCTTGTCGGGCGCCGGGCGGAAGAGCTCCGTGTCCACCCCGTTGCGGACCACGACCACGCGTTCGCGCAGGGAGACGGGGAGCCTGTCGCGGGTGCGGTCCGCGAGGAACTCGCTGACGCAGACGATCCGTTCGGCGTTCTCCAGCGTCCGCCCCGCCTCGCGACGGGAGTAGGTTCGCAGCAGCTCGTTGTGGGCGTAGAGCACGGGTGTGTGACGCGAGCGGTCGACGGCGCCGACGAGCTGGGGGGCGTTGTGCGCGAACACGACCGATGGAGGCCAGGAGTCCTGGTCCGTGACGGCGGCGGCGTAGCGCCGTCGGGTCCGTTGTCGCCCCAGCCCGAGCCGGCCCGTCACGGCGTCGATCTGGCGGTCGTGCCGTCCGGCGGGAGCTTCGGCGTACTCGACCGCTTCCGCGCTGTCGTAGCGGTCGGGATAGGTTCCACGGGCGACCGAGACCCGGGTGATCCGGCCTCGCGAGGCCGCTGCTGTGGCCAGGCCGTGCACCACGGTCGGGATCGCGCTGCCGGTCCGGGGGGAGTAGTGGTCCCCCGGGGTGATCACGTGGACGTGTGGCAGGGCCACGTCAGATCACGTCCGCAAAGCCGCGTTCCATCTTCTGGAACACCAGGGTCCCACCGAGGAAGACTAGCCCGGCGGCCGCGATGACGCTACAGAGCTGCCAGGCGGGGGGCATCGGCGTGCCCAGCGTCGCCCAGCGGAAGCACTCCAGGAGCCAGGTCAGAGGGTTGAGGTTGAACAGCCAGAGCAGGTCGTCGGGCACGTTCTCCAGGGAGTACGCCACCGGGGTGGCGTAGAGCAGGATCTGCATGACCCACGGGAGCGCATAGTTGACGTCGCGGTACGTGACGGTCACGGCGGAGGCGGCGAGCCCGATGCCGGAACCCAGCAGGACTGCCACCGCGACCCACACCGGCAGGGACAGCAGCGGCCAGCCCACCGGGACGCCGTACACGATCAGCAGCACCACGAGCAGCGACGAGGCGACGAGGAAGTCCAGCATGACGGCGAGCACGGAGGACAGCGGGACGAGCATGCGTGGGAAGAAGACCTTGGCCACCAGCGACTGGTTGGCCACCAGCGACGGGGCGGAGCGCGTGACGATCCCGTTGAACAGGTTCCACACGAGCATGCCGGCGAAGCTGAAGACGAAGTAGGGCACGTCCCCGCTCGACAGGTTGGCCACCTGGCCGAACACGATGGAGAAGATGCCGGCAGCGGCGAGCGGCTGCAGGACCACCCAGGCCACGCCGATGACCGTCTGGCGGTAGCGCAGGATGATGTCGCGCATGCCGAACCGGTAGAGGACCTCGCGAGACTCCCACAGCTCCCGCCAGGCGGGGAGGTTCAGACGTCCCGGGGGGGTGATGACGGTCGTCATGGGATCACCACTTCTCGTACTCGAAGTCAGCCAGGACCATGCCGTGGCTGAGCGCCTCGTCGGAGGTGACCTCCGCGTACGGAGCCTTGGGCAGGATCTCGAACGCCCCCGCGCCTTCCCAGGCGTCGAGCACCCCGGCCTTGCAGACGTACATGTCGTACGTGTAGCGGCCGGGCTTGAGCCAGAGGTCCTTGATGGTCAGCGCGCCTCGCTGAGGCGAGGCCGGGTCCAGCCACATGCCCACCAGACGGGAGTCGCACTGCACGACGACGTTGCCGTCCGCGTCGTTGATGTGGCACGAGACGAAGTACTGGCCGACGACTTCGGGATTGGCGTTCACCGCAAACTCGATCGTCTTGTCCGCCGTCGGCTCCATCATCTCCTCGGCGATCTGAGTCTCGGTGAATCGCAGCTCGCCGGTCCCTGCGCGCCGTTCGGGGTCCTGCTGAGCGATCTGGAAGCTCGTGAACGTCCGTCGATACTCCGCGAGGGCGTCCTCCACGCCGCCTTGGAACGTCAGGCGACCACGGTCGAGGAAGAGGGCCGAGCTGCACAGGGCGGAGACCGTCTGCGCCTGGTGGCTGACGTAGAGGACGGTGCGACCCGACTGAGCCGCCTGCCGCATCTTGGCGAGCGACTTGGCCTGAAACTCCGCGTCACCGACGGCGAGGACCTCGTCGATGGCGAGGATCTCGGTCTCGAGGTGGGCGGCGACGGAGAAGGCCAACCGGACGTACATCCCCGAGGAGTACCGCTTGACCGGCGTGTCGAGGAACTTCTCGACCCCGGAGAAGTCGACGATCTCGTCGAAGCGGCGCTGGATCTCCCGGCGCCGCATGCCGAGCAGAGTGCCGTTGAGGTAGACGTTCTCGCGGCCCGTGAGCTCGGGGTGGAACCCGGTGCCGACCTCCAGCAGGCTGCCGACCCGTCCGCCCAGCTCGACGCGCCCCGAGCTGGGGGCGGTGATCCGGGTGAGGATCTTCAGCAGAGTGCTCTTGCCGGCGCCGTTGCGGCCGATGATTCCGACAGCCTCGCCCCAGGGGATCTCGAGGTCGATGTCGGCCAGCGCCTCGAACGTCTCGTAGGTGGCGCGCCGCAGGGGGTGGCGCAGTCTTCGGACGAGCGCCTCGGTCGCACGGTTGGTGCGTCGCTCGGAGGCGATCCGATAGGTCTTGCCCAACCCCTGGGTGGAGATGGCGGATCCAGTCATGCGTCCTGTCCGTGCTCTCGAAGATGCGTCGACGTCTGGTCGAACGGCCTGGGTCAACAGTAGGAAGACATCAGTGGCGATGGCCGTCTCGATCCGGGTGAAATGGCCCGTCGGAGCCCGGTTCACCCGGTGGGACCGGTCGTTCGTGCGCGCTGTTGATCGACGATGGGGAAGGCGGCATGGCGCCCGGCCCTGCGTGGGAGGTAGCGATGACGACAGGCACAGCGAGTCGCGAGCGTCGTCGTCGTGCCCAGGTGGTGGCCGCCGCCGTCGGCGTCGTGGCGCTGCTGGGAGTGGCCGCAGCCTCATCTTCGTGGACCGGCGGCGACGATCCCGACGACGTCGGTGGTGCCGTCCTGGCGGACGCTGCGGTGTCGGGTACCGCACCTGCCGTGAGAGGTCCGGTTCCGGTGTGCGGGTTCGGCGACCTGGCACAGGTCACCGACGACGGCGTGGTCGATGAGGAGCTGGACGGCCTCGCCGTGGCCGTCCCGGATGTCACCCCGGTGGGAGGAGCGACGTTGATCGACTTCCAGGTGCGTGGTGGGACGGCGTACGTCCTCTCGTTCGACGGCGACTCGACCTATCGGGTGGATCGGTACGACGCCGTCGACGGTTCGGCGGCCGGCGGGTTCGATGTGCCGCTACGACTCGACGACGGCTACGAGTCGTTCACGACCGGGGACTTCCAGGTGGACGATGAAGGGTACGTCTACCTGCTCGACACCCTGATGGGTCGCCGCGACCTGCTCCGGATCGGTCCCGAGGGTGAGCGGGACTGGACAGCCACTCTCCCCCCGTCGACCGAGAGCCGGGGCGATCTCCTCGACCTGTACGGGACGGTGCTGTTGAGCGAGGACGAGGGCGTCGTGGGTGTCCACGAGGGTTCCGCGGGAATGCACCAGATCGCTGCGGACGGCACGGTCCTAGGGTTCGACGATGCGTTCCCCGGCGGGGTGGAGGGTGTGCTGGACGACGGGGCGGTGGTGCTCGCGCAGAACGATGGCAGCCGGTTGGAGCTTCGGGGGCGCACGCGGGACGGGGCGACGACGTTCGCGCTGGGTGGTGAGGACGGGCCGGACGGGCTCGGCCGTGGCGGGCAGTACCTCCCGCGCTCGATGGACGGCGTCGTCAGCGGGCCGGGCGGCGAAGGCCTGCTGGTCGCCGTTGACCAGCTCGGCCTGGAGTGGTACTCGCCGGACGGCGCCCGCCTCGGCGTCTGGCCCGTCTCCCGGGGCGACCTCGACCACGAGCTGCTGCTCGACGCGCGCGCCGGTGTGGCACGGGACGATGACGCCTCGTACCTTCTCGCGGGGACGCAGGACGGCACCTCGCTCGTGCGAGTCTCGGACGGGCGGATGCGGTATCAGCTCACCGCCCCGGTGAAGTACAACGCCGGCACGGACTCCTTCCTGTCGGTGATGGGCATGGGTCTCGGCCTGACGACTCCGGCGGAGTACGGGTACTTCGGGCCGGGGGACGAGCCCGCGGTGTCGCTGTCCGTCGACGACGCCTGGGCCCCGGTGTCCGACCGCTACGTGGTGCGCTATCAGGTCCGGGGCGACCCCCGGCTGCGGGACCCGGTCGCGAGCGAGTGGCAGCAGGTCGAGCTCCCGGCCGACGGGGGCGAGGTGGCGCTCGCGCTGCCGGACGCGCGCGCCGGGGTGTACGAGGTCGACGCCCACCTCGTCGACGTGGGCACCGACGAGGCGGTCTCCGGCGACTGCCTGCGCTACACGGTCGGGCCTGACGGTGCGGACCTCGACCTGGCCTCGATGGCCGACGGCGCGGGGTGGGGCGGCGCGAGCCCGCTGCGTGGGGTGCAGCTCGCGGACGCCCTGGGCTTCGGCAGTCACCGGGTCCAGCTCGACGTCGCCGCGCTGGTGCCAGACCCGACCGCCGAGCCGAGCAGGGACGGCCTCGAGTGGGGCTCGCTGCCGTCCGAGGGGGTGCGCAGCGCGGAGGGCGAGGCGCCGTCGGACCCGTTCACCGAGCTGCGCCGCGCGAGCGAGCTGGCCGACGAGCTCGGGGTGCGACTCGTGGTCCAGCTGGGCTCCGGTGGGGGCGCCGAGCATGCAGCCGTCGAGGCAGGCACGTGGGAGGGCTGGGTGCGCGAGATCGTCGCCGAGGTCTCCCGCCAGGCACCGGGGATCGTGCACTGGGAACCCTGGAACGAGCCGAACGCGACCGGCTTCGACGACGGCGGCGACTACGTCCGCGACGTGGCCGCGCCGTTCGCCCGTGGCGCCCGGGAGGCGAACCCGGACGTGCTCGTCGTCGGCGGCAACTCTCTGGGCGTGGCGCTCGACTGGTGGGAGGACGTCGTGGCCGCCGAGGGTTGCGGCACCATGGACGTCGTCGGCATCCACCCCTACACCGGCCTGAACCGCTCGTGGGAGGAGGAGGGGTTCTCCGAGCCGGGCCGCGAGCTGGACGAGCTGCGTGAGATCCTCGAACCCTGCGGCGACCTGCCCTGGTGGGACACCGAGACCGGCTGGTGGTCCGACGGCGTGGTCAACTTCTGGGCCGGTGGCTCCGACGTCGCGCGCAAGCTCCTCTGGTACCGCCTCGAGGGGATCGAGGAGTGGACCTACTTCTTCTCCGAGGGCGGCTGGGGCGAGACCGGCAACTCGTGGTCGGCGATCCAGCACGACGGATACGTCAAGCCGTTGGGTGCCGCGGCCGCGGCGACGACCCACCTGCTCGACCAATATGCCGAACTCGAGCTGCTGGACGCGCCCGCCCCGGGGACGTACGCCGTCCGGGGCACGGGCGAGGGCGGCGAGCTGCTGGCGCTGTGGACGGACGATCTGGCATCGACCCTGACGCTTGCCGCGCCCGGCGGTGCGCAGGTCGAGCTCGTCGACCAGTACGGGGCGCGTCGGCCCCTCGACGTCCCGGCCGACGGTGTCGCCCTGCCCGTCAGCGGTGCGCCCGCCTTCGTCGTCGCACCGCCCGGCACGGGCCTGACGGCCGCCGCATCGGAGCCGTACGGGGAGGACGTGCTGGAGGGACGGCCGGTGCGTGCCTCGTCGACCCACGAGGACGCCGACGCCGCCGCCATCACCTCCGGGACGTTCAACGTGCGCGACCCGTGGCGGTCCGGGCGGCTCGCGGACGGCTCCGTCGACGAGAACCCGACCGTGACGGTCCGTACCGCCGACCCGGTCGAGATCGACCGGATCGCGGTGGCGACGGCCGGCATCCGCTGCTGCACGGCGGGCCTGCGGGACTACACCGTCGAGGTGCGCGACGCGGCAGGAGACTGGCAGGTGGTCGGCGAGGTGACGGGCCAGCTCTTCGACCGGGTGGCGATGCTGCGCTTCGACCCCCTGACCGTCACCGGCGTGCGGGTGTCGGTCCCCATGACCACCGAACGCGAGGTGCCGGTGCTGGACCTCAACTACTCGGGCGTCGTCGGTGGGCCGCACCCGGCGTTCATGGAGCTCGTCACCGAGAGCGACTACCAGGTCGCGATCAGCGCCGTCCGCGCGTGGGGACCCTCGTGAGGTCAGAGTCCGAGGACCTCGCGCCAGATCACCGCGTGCGCCGCGGCGCTCGCCTCCCACGTGAACTGTCGGGCACGCTCGCGGCCACGGCGGACGCGCTCGGCCGCGCCGTCGCCGTCGAGCGCGTGCACGATCCCGTCGGCGAGGCTCGCCCCGTCCGGCTCCACGAGCGTCCCGGCGTCCCCGCACACCTCGGGCAGGGACGACCGGTTCGCCGCGACGACGTCCACACCGGCGGCCATGGCCTCCAGCGCCGGCAGGCCGAACCCCTCGTACAGCGACGGGACCACCACCGCCTCGGCGGAGGCGACGACGCGCGGCAGCAGGTCGGCGTCGACGAGCCCGGCGAGGTGGGTGCCCGGCAGCGGCCCGAACAGGTCGCTGCGCCGGCCCGACGGCGGCCCGCACAGCACCAGCTCGACGTCCGGGTGGGCGGAGCGCACCTTGGGCCAGGCGTCGGCCAGTCCGGCGAGATTCTTGCGGCGGGACGACCCGCCGGCGTGCAGCACGTACCTGCGCGGCAGGCCGAGACGGTCCCGCTCGGCGGCGGACAGGGGCTCGGGGTCGAACCAGCGCGGGTCCACCCCGTTGTGCACGACGTGGACGTGCTCCAGCCCGAGCCGCTCGGCGACGTCGTCGGCCGCGAACTTCGACGGGGAGACGACGGCGGCGGCCCGGCGGGTCTCGGCGGCGGCGAAGGGCTCGGGGTCGGACTCGTCGTCGAACCGCCACGCCACGGTGTCGTGGACGGTCACGACCTCCGGCACCCGGGACGGCGGCATGGCGAGCCCCATGCGGTGCACGGCCGTGGCGCCGCGGTAGAGGGTCGCGCCGACGGCCTGCCGCACCGTGCCGGGGGCCCGGGTGAGCAGCCAGCGGGGCACGCGGACGGTGCCCGGCAGGTCGGCCCGCAGGCCGCGGGCGATCTCGCGGCGCACCTCGACGTCCCCGCCGAGCGCCACCTCGGCCCGCGCGGCGACCTCCTCCTCGTAGACCTGCTGCCCCATGGGCACAGGGACGGCGATCGTGCCGAGTACCAGTCGTGTGGTCACAGGTCCTCCGTCGACGGTGCGGGCCACCGATTCTGCCCGCCGGGCCGGGCGACCGCACCCATCGGTGTGCTCCGCCGTCGGCCCGC
Organism: Isoptericola sp. GX10416; assembly: GCF_056590155.1. NCBI lineage: Bacteria > Bacillati > Actinomycetota > Actinomycetes > Micrococcales > Promicromonosporaceae > Isoptericola > Isoptericola sp. GX10416. The sequence continues at coordinate 162,502 of NZ_JBWPVO010000008.1, forward strand.
GAGGCACGTGGTGGGGCGCGCCGCGCGGCCCGGCAGCGAGGGGGTGGCGGCGTGCTGAGCGTCGCGCTGGTGACGAGCTCGTTCCTGCCGCGCGTCGGCGGGGTCGAGGAGCACGTGCGCCAGGTGGCCCGTGACCTGCATCGACGCGGGCACCGGGTGACGGTCTGGGCGGTGGACCAGGGCGACGACGGACCGGCGGAGGTCGACGGCGTCCGCGTGCGCTACCTGCCGTGCCCGCTGCCGGCGCGGGACGCCGCGTCCCTCGCACGATTCACCCGCGACGTCACCCGGGCGGCGCTCGTCTGGCGGGACGCGGTGCGCGCCGACCGCCCGGACGTGCTGCACGTGCACTGCTTCGGGCCGAACGGCCCGTGGGCCGCCGCGACCGCGCGGTGGGCGGGCATCCCGCTGGTCCTCACCTCGCACGGAGAGACGTTCGCCGACGCGAACGGCGTGTTCGACAGGTCCCGCCTGCTCGCCACCGCGCTGCGCCGGACCGTGTCGCGGGCGATCGCGGTGACCGGCCCGTCCCGCTTCACGCTGGAGGACCTGGAGCGCCGCTTCGGCCTCGCGGCGGGGAGCGGCATCGTCGTCCCGAACGGCGTCGACCTCCACGAGGCGGGCGACGGTGCGGCCACGGAGGCACCCGCAGGGCTGCCCGGTCGCTACCTGCTGGCGGTGGGCCGGATGGTCCGGGTCAAGGGGTTCGACCTGTTGCTGGAGGCGTTCTCGCGGCTCGCCGTCGGCGATCCCGGGCTCGGGCTGGTGCTGGCGGGCGACGGGCCGGAGGCTGCGGCGCTCGCGCGACGGGCCGACGATCTGGGGCTGGCGGACCGGGTGGTCCTGCCCGGTCGCCTGGCGCCCGCCGGCGTCGCGGCAGCCATGCATGGCGCCGCGGCAGTCGTGGTGCCCAGCCGGTTCGAGTCGTTCGGGATCGTGGTCCTGGAGGCCTGGCGGGCGGGGGTGCCGGTGGTCGCCACCACGCGGGGCGGCCCGCCGGAGTTCGTCACCGACGGCGTCGACGGGGTGCTCGTCGACCCCGAGGACGTCCCGGCACTCACCCGTGCTCTGGCGCGGGTGCTCGGCGACCAGGACGCCGCCTTCCGCCTCGGCGGGGCGGGTGCGCGTTCGGTCCGCGACTACTCGTGGGGGCGCGTGGTCGACGCCTACCTGGAGCTGTACGGGCACGCTGCGCCCGCGGCTACCCACGGTCTCGTGCCCCGGGCAGCCGACCGCGCCTGACCGCCCCCCGCCCCAGCACGCCCAGCGCGGTGGCGGTCACGGCGGCGACGAGCAGGACCGAGCCGACGACGTCGCCGGGCCGGTGGGCGTGGTTGACCACCGACCCGAGGGCCGCGGCGACGACCAGGAACGCTGCGCCGGTCAGGACCGCCGGCGTGGGGTCGCGTGGCCAGAGCAGGACGACGGCCAGGACGAGCGCGGTGGTGGCCGCGACGTGCGTCGACGGGAACGTGTTGACGTCCGGCCCGCCGCTCAGCCCCGTGCCCGCCCCCGGGCGGTCCAGCACCTGGCGCAACCCGTACGCGGCCACGGTCGAGACCGCCACGACGAGCAGCGCCGTCGTGACCGCCGCCCAGCGGCGCCGGACGAGCGCGAGCACGCCGAGCATGACGACGACGGCGGCGAGCAGCAGCGGGAAGACGCGACGCAGCAGCTCCCCGACCGGCTCGAACCAGTCGAGACCGACGACGACGCGGAGGCGGAGCCACTCGTCGGCCCCCCGGCCCGGCGCGGTGTGCACGGAGACGAGGTAGACCAGGGCGCACCCGACGGCGCAGGCAGCACCGGTCAGCAGCAGCGCGCGTCGGCTCATCGGACTCCGATCCCTCGTGACGATCATCCCGTGACCGTCCCGCGGGGCCGAGGCGCGTCCGGGTGAAACTCCGGGTGAACCACCCGTCCCGGACCGCCGGCGCCGGCGCCGCCGCGTCTCCGCCGGATAGCGTGCGAGGGTGCACCCCACGGTGGCCCACCTCGACCACTCCCGCGCCCACGGCGGCGCCGAGCTGGCCCTGCGCCGCACCGTGCTGGCCGCGGAGGGCTGGACGCCGCAGGTCTTCCTCCCCGAGCCGCTCGCTGGGCGGCCTGCCGGCGGAGCCGGTGACGCCGACGTCGCCGACGGGCCGTTCGGCGACCTCCCGCGTCGAGGCGTCCCCGTCCACGTCGCGGGACCCGCGCAGCGGGCCGGGCTGTCCACGGGTACGGGGCTCGCGGGCGGGCTGCGGGGCACGGCCGGCCTGCTCGGGGTGGCCCGGGCGCTGCGGGCCGACCCGGCGTTCCGGGGCGCCGCCGTCGTGCACGCCAACACCACGCGCGCCGCGGTCTACGGGGCGCTCGCGGTGGACCGGCGGCGGCAGGCGTTCGTGGTCCACCTGCGCGACCTCGTCACCGCGGAGGGCATGGGCCGGCTCGCCCACGAGGCGATGCGGCGGTGGGTGCTGGGCCGGGCCGACGCCGTCGTCGCGAACTCCCGCGCCACGCTGGACTCGGCGCGCCCCTACCTGGCCGCCGGGGCCGAGCAGCTCGTCCTGCAGAGCCCCCTCGGGCTCGAGGACCCGGTGCCCGCCGGGACCGTCGCGGACGAGGTCCGCACCGTCGGCATGGTCGCCCGGCTCGCGCCGTGGAAGGGGCAGGAACTGCTGGTGCGGGCCTTCGCCCGGGCCTTCCCGGCCGGTGACGTCCGGCTGCGGCTCGTCGGTGCCGCCCAGTTCGGCGAGGACGACGACGTCGCGCTGCGCGACCTCGCCGGCCGTCTCGGCGTCGCCGAACGCGTCGACCTCATCGGGCACGTCGAGGACGTGGCGGCCGAGATCCGTGCCCTCGACGTGTGCGTGCAGGCGTCGCTCCGGCCCGAGCCGATGGGCCAGAACGTGCTCCAGTACCTCGCGCTGGGCCGGCCGACCGTCGTCGCCGGGGCCGGCGGGCCGCTCGAGTGGGTGACCGACGGCGAGAACGGGCTCGTCTTCACACCGGGCTCGGTCGAGTCGCTCGCTGCTGCGCTCGGCCGGTTGGCCGACGACCACGCCCTGCGGGCGCGCCTGGCGGCCGCCGCTGCCGCGACGCCCGGCATCGCCTCCGACGCCGAGGTGGCGCGGCGGCTGGGCGAGCTGTTCGGCTCGCTCGGCCGCTGAGCAGGACCACCGCCACCTCGCAACCGCTTGGAGCTCGCCACGATCGCAGCGAGCCGGAGCGGTGTCGTCGATGCTCGCCGATCGCCCGGGCAGCGGAGGCGCTGTCGGTGGGGTGGGGCACGATGTCGCGCATGACGTCTCCGGGGAACGAGCTCGAGCCGGTCGGTTATGCCGAGCTGTTGGCTGATCTGAAGGCGCGGGTGCGCGCGACGCGGTTTCGGGCGGCGCGGGCGGCGAACACCGAGGTGTTGCGCCTGTACTGGTCGGTGGGGCACGACATCCTCGAGCGGCAGCAGACTGCGGGCTGGGGGAGCAAGGTCGTCACGTCGTTGGCGGCGGACCTGCAGCGCGAGTTTCCTGACCAGCGTGGCTGGTCGCGCTCGAACCTGCTGTACATGCGGCGGGCCGCAGAGACTTGGCCCACCGAGGAGGAGTTCGTCCACCACGTTGGTGGACGATTGCCGTGGCGGCACGTGACCGTGCTGCTCGACCGGCTCAAGAGCCGCGAGGAGCGGGACTGGTACGCCGCCCGGGCGGTGGAGGACGGGTGGTCGCGCGCGGTGCTCGAGCACCAGATCAAGGCGGACCTTCGCGGTGCCGTCGGAGCGGCGCCGACGAACTTCACCGCTGCCCTCGAGACCCCGGACTCCGAGCTGGCGCAGCAGCTGGTCAAGGACCCCTACGTCTTCGAGCATCTGGCCCTCGTGGAGAAGGTCGCCGAGCGCGATGTCGAGCAGGCGCTGATGGACCGGCTGCAGGACACGATGCTCGAGCTCGGTCGCAGGATGGCGTTCGTCGGACGCCAGGTGCGCCTGAGCGTGCCGGACGACGCGAGCGACCGCGTCGACGAGTTCTTCGTCGACCTGCTGTTCTTCCACGTCGAGCAGCTGCGCTACGTCGTGGTCGAGCTCAAGATCGGTCCCTTCGAGCCCGCCCACGTCGGCCAGCTGGGAACGTACGTGGCGATCGTCGACGACCAGTTCCGTCGCCCCGAGATCCACGCGCCGACGATCGGGATCCTGCTGTGCACCGGAAAGTCCGGGCCCACCGTGCGGTACGCGCTGGCCAGCACCAGCGCGCCCGTCGCCGTCGCGGACTACCAGGGGCTGCCGGCGGACGCTCGCGGCGTGCTGCCCAGCGCGGCAGAGCTCGAGGCCGTCATCGAGGACGAGCTCGACCACCGCCCCTGACGACGTCGGTGCGCCGGGCGACCGCTCCGGCCCGCAGCCCGACGACGACGCCGGCCAGCTCGATCGGCGTGCGGACGACGGCGCCGACCAGGCGGCGTGCCGAGTCCTGGGACGGTGTCCGCACGGCACGCCCGGCTGCCGAGCGCACCTCTCGGGCGGTGTGCCGCAGGACCGTCACCGGGTAGGCCCGGGTGTGCGACGCCGTCGGGCCGAAGACCCGCACCAACATGGCGGCGTGGTTGCGGCGCGCGACGTAGTGCCAGCGGCGGTCGAACCGGTCGCCCCGGATGCTGTACGGCGCGGAGACGTGCCGCACCACGGCGGCCGGGTTGAACACCAGCCGGCGCCCGAGGGCCCGCTGGCGCAGCGCGATGTCGGACTCCTCGCACACGCACGGTGCCGGGTAGCCCCCATGGACGCCGCCGACGTCGAGGATGGCCTGCCGGCGGAACGACATGTTCGCCCCGAGGAAGTGGTCGACGGCGACCACGCGGCCGGGATCGGCGGTGAAGTTCCCGAGCAGGCGCCCGTCCGGCAGGAGACGGCCGATCGCGTCGAGGCCCACGCGGTCCTCGCCGGGGACGCCGTTGACGATGCGGCCACCGACGCCCGTCACGGCCGGGTCGGCGTAGGGCGCGAGGATCTCGTCGAGCCACGTCTCGGTGACGTAGGCGTCGTCGTCGACGAACGCGACCACGTCGCCGCGTGCCGCGGTGACGCCGAGGGCCCGGGACTCGGGCGTCCGGCCGGCACCGAGGTCGTTGCGCAGGTAGAGCGCGCCCGGGAAGTCCTCGACGACGGCCCGCGTGGCGCCGTCGGGCGACGCGTCCACGACCAGCACCTCCAGCGGTGCGGTACGCAGCGCGGCGAGGTGCTCGAGGCACTGGCGGACGTGGTCGGGCCGCCGGAAGGTCGGGATGACGACGGAGGCCGTGAGCTGGTCAGGCACGGCGCGCCTCCGGCGCGATCGTGGACAGGCGGAACCACTCCGGGTGGCGCCGCAGCGGTGTGGTCAGCACAGCCCGGCGAGGTCGGCGTGCTCGGGACGCCCAGCGTCGGTAGACCTCCGGGCGGGAGTACGCCGCCGAGTGGCCGGACCAGCCGAACTTGCGGCGCATGTCCGCGTCGTCGCGCACCCAGGAGTAGTGCACCACTGCCTCGTCGAGGCCGATCACCTCGTGCACGATCGTGTCGGGGCCGTGGGCCGGGTCGGTATTCCGCGCGCGGAGGTCGACGCGGTGGTGGATCGCCGCGTCCGCCTGGCGCGCGCACGTCAGTGTGGTTCCGGGGCGGACCGCCAGCGGCCCGGGATAGCCGGCGACAGGCCGCCAGAACCGGGTGGACGCTTCCAAGTAGCGGCCACCCGACGGCGCGTCGCCCACACGTGCATAGAGCCACCGTGCCGGGTAGTCCAGGGCGGTGGCCCCGACGTCGTGCGCCCGACCGATCGCGGCGAAGAACGTGGCCGGCGCGGCGAGCACCTCGTCCGTGTCGAGCTGCAGCACCCAGTCCGCGCCGTCGGAGGCCCGGTCGAGCGCCGCCTGGCGCTGGTGGGTGTCGTTGTCGAGGGGCTCGTGGTCCGCCCGGTAGTAGTCGCCAGGCACGTACTCGCACTTCCCGGCGACGTCGAGGTCCTTGATGATCCCAAGGCACTCCTCGACCGGCAGCGGAGTGCCGGACCATGACGTGCTGCTGCGGTCGTAGGACACCACGATCCGGTCCACGCGGTCGTAGTACGCGCGGACGCTCGCGGCGAGATAGGCCGGGTCCGCGGCGAGCACGTACGCGTTGAGGCGGATCGGCGACGGACGGGCTGACGGCACACCTGCAGCGTAGGCGCAGCGCGGCGCCGTCGGACGGGGCTCCGGCGGGTGAAACCCGGCGCGGGGCACGGGTTCACCCCGGGCCGTGGCGCCGGATCGCCGCTCACTCCCTGTGGGTGACGCGGCGTACCCTGGGACCGTCAGCCCGCACGCCCCGTCCCGGGGTGAGGTGGGCCCGTCGCCGTGCGCCCGAAGGACTTCATGAACCTCACAGGCATCGTTCCTGCTCTGCTCGCCGACCCCGGTGCGGCCGCCGCCCTGGAGGCCGTGCCGCTCGGCGGTGAGGTCGACGTCGTCGGCCCGAAGGGCGTGCGTGCCCCGCTCGTCGCCGCCGCGGCCGAGAAGCGTCCCCTCGTGGTGGTCACCGCCACCGGGCGCGACGCCGACGAGCTCGCGGCCGCCGTGCGCGCCTACCTGCCGGACGACCGCTACGACGACGTCGCGGTCCTGCCGGCGTGGGAGACGTTGCCGCACGAGCGCCTCAGCCCGCGCGCCGACACGGTGGCCAAGCGGCTCGCGGTGTTCCGGCGGCTGGCGCACCCGGCCGACGAGCCCGGCCAGACCGGCCCGGTCAACGTCCTGATCATGCCGGTGCGCGCGCTGCTGCAGCCGGTCGTCGACGGGCTCGGCGAGCTGGTCCCGGTGGAGCTGCACACAAGTCAAACGGCGGACCTCACCGACATCGGCGACCGTCTCGTCGCGGCGGCCTACACCCGGGTGGACATGGTGGAGCGTCGCGGTGAGTTCGCGGTGCGCGGCGGCATCCTCGACGTCTTCCCACCTACGGAGGACCACCCGCTGCGCCTCGAGTTCTGGGGCGACGAGGTCTCGGAGATCCGGTGGTTCTCGGTGGCGGACCAGCGGTCGCTGGAGATCGCCGACCGGGGGCTGTGGGCGCCGCCGTGCCGCGAGATCCTGCTCACCGACGCGGTGCGTCGGCGGGCGGCGGAGCTGACCGAGCAGCTCCCCGGCGCGATGGACATGCTCGACAAGCTGGCCGCCGGCATCGCGGTCGAGGGCATGGAGTCCCTGGCGCCGGTGCTGGTGGAGCGGATGGTGCCGGTCCTGGAGCTGGTCAGGTCCGACTCGCTGCTCGTCCTCGACGAGCCGGAGCGGGTGCGCCGGCGCGCGCACGACCTGGTGGCCACGACGGAGGAGTTCCTCGCGGCGGCCTGGACGGGCGCCGTCGCGGGTGGCGAGGCGCCGCTCGACCTGTCTGCCGCGTCGTTCGCGACGTTCGCCGAGACGCGCGAGGTCGCCGCCCGCCGGGGGCTCGGCTGGTGGACGCTCTCGGCCTTCTCGCTGGAGGCGGCCGGAGCCGAGGCGGACGACGACGGCGTCGCGGCCGCGGTGTCGACCTCGGACGACGACGCGACCACCTTCACGATCGCGGCGCGCGACGTCGAGTCGTACCGCGGCGACGTCGCCCGGGCGCTCGACGATGTGCAAGGGCTGCAGAAGGCCGGCTGGCGCCTGGTCCTGACCACCGAGGGACCTGGCCCGGCGCAGCGCATGACCGAGCAGCTCCGCGCCGCGGACACGGCCGCCCGTCTCGTCACCGAGCTGGACGACGTGCCCGAGGGCGGCGTCGTGCACGTGGCGCCCGCACTGGTGGGCAAGGGGTTCGTGGTCCCGGAGCTGCAGCTCGCGGTGTTCAGCGAGTCGGACCTCACGGGCCGCCAGGGGTCGTCGACCCGGGACATGCGGCGGATGCCCTCGCGGCGACGCAACGTCGTCGACCCCCTGCAGCTCACGGCCGGCGACTTCGTGGTGCACGAGCAGCACGGCGTCGGCCGGTTCGTCGAGATGGTGCAGCGCACCCTCGGTGCGGGCGCGAGCGCCGCGACGCGCGAGTACCTGGTCATCGAGTACGCCTCGTCCAAGCGGGGGCAGCCGGGCGACCGCCTGTTCGTGCCCACCGACCAGCTCGACCAGGTCACCAAGTACACCGGTGGCGAGTCGCCGAGCCTGTCCAAGATGGGCGGTGCCGACTGGAAGAACACCAAGGCGCGTGCCCGCAAGCACGTCAAGGAGATCGCGAGCGAGCTCATCCGGCTCTACTCCGCGCGGATGGCCACGCAGGGGCACGCGTTCGGGCCGGACACACCGTGGCAGCGCGAGCTGGAGGACGCCTTCGCCTACGTCGAGACCCCCGACCAGCTCGTCACCATCGACGAGGTCAAGGCTGACATGGAGAAGTCCGTGCCGATGGACCGTCTGGTGTGCGGCGACGTCGGCTACGGCAAGACGGAGATCGCCCTGCGGGCGGCGTTCAAGGCCGTGCAGGACGGCAAGCAGGTCGCCATCCTGGTGCCCACCACGCTGCTGGTCCAGCAGCACTTCGACACGTTCTCCGAGCGGTACGCCGGGTTCCCGGTGAACGTGCGGGCGCTGTCGCGCTTCCAGAGCGCCAAGGAGTCGGCGGAGACGCTCGAAGGCCTCAAGGACGGCACCGTCGACGTCGTCATCGGCACCCACCGCATCATCACCGGCTCGGTGCACTTCAAGGACCTCGGCCTGGTGATCATCGACGAGGAGCAGCGGTTCGGCGTCGAGCACAAGGAGACGCTCAAGCAGCTGCGCACCAACGTGGACGTCCTGGCCATGTCGGCGACGCCGATCCCGCGCACGCTGGAGATGGCAGTGACCGGCATCCGCGAGATGTCCACGCTGGCGACGCCGCCCGAGGAGCGCCACCCCGTCCTGACCTACGTCGGCGGGTACGAGGAGCGGCAGATCTCCGCGGCGGTCCGGCGCGAGCTCCTGCGCGAGGGACAGGTCTTCTACGTGCACAACAAGGTCGAGTCCATTCAGCGAGCCGCGACGCGGCTGGCCGAGCTCGTACCGGAGGCCCGGATCGGCGTCGCGCACGGCAAGATGAGCGAGCAGCAGCTCGACCAGGTGATCCGCGCCTTCTGGGAGAAGGAGCTGGACGTGCTGGTCTGCACCACGATCATCGAGACCGGCATGGACATCTCGAACGCGAACACCCTCATCCTCGAGCGTTCCGACACTCTCGGGCTGTCGCAGCTCCACCAGCTCCGCGGTCGCGTCGGCCGTGGGCGCGAGCGGGCCTACGCCTACTTCCTCTACCCGCCGGAGCGTCCCCTCACCGAGACGGCGCACGACCGGTTGGCCACGATGGCGGCCAACACCGACCTCGGCGCGGGCATGCAGATCGCCATGAAGGACCTCGAGATCCGCGGCGCGGGCAACCTGCTCGGCGGCGAGCAGTCCGGGCACATCGCCGGCGTCGGGTTCGACCTGTACGTGCGCATGGTGGGGGAGGCCGTGGCGGCGTTCCGCGGCGACGCCGAGGCTGAGGCGCCCGAGATGACGATCGAGCTGCCCGTAGACGCCCACCTGCCCGAGAAGTACATCGCCACCGAGCGCCTGCGGCTCGAGGCGTACAAGAAGATCGCCGCCGCCCAGGACGCGGCCGCGCTCACCGAGGTGCGCGACGAGCTCGTCGACCGGTACGGAGCTCTGCCGGAACCCACGGAGGCCCTGTTCGAGGTCGCCGAGTTCCGCAACCACGCCCGCCGCGCCGGCCTGGCGGACGTGACCGCTCAGGGCAAGCACATCCGGTTCGCGCCGGTCGACCTGCCCGAGTCGGCGCAGATGCGGCTCAAGCGGCTCTACCCGGGCACGATCCTCAAGCCCGGCATCCGGGCGGTCCTCGTGCCGTTCCCGACGACGGCGCGGATCGGCGGCAAGCCGTTGCGCGGCACCGCCCTGCTGACCTGGGCACGCCAGCTCATCGACGCGGTGGTCCTCGGCGAGGTGGGGGCCGCGGCGACGGCCGGGACGGCGGCGCGGTAGGCGCAGCACGGCCGGCCGACCGCCTCGGGCGACGCCGGCCTCCGGCGAAGGACGCGGCGCTCGCCCGGTCGACGTCGACCCCGGACCGGCGAGGAACGCCAGGCGGTCGCCCACCGACGCGACCCACAGCAGGACGCTGTGCGGTGAGCCGTCCGGCAGGAGCGACGCCAGGTCGGCTCGGGTGAAATCTGCGTCCGCGGTGTCATTGCGGGCCTCCGGCGAGCGATGCTCAGCAGGTGGAACTCGTGGAACGGCCCGCAGCGCGGGCGACCGGCTCGGCTCTGCGCCCACTGGCGCAGGTGCTGCTCGACGCCGCGTTCGACCGGCCGGGCGTCTTCTCCGACGAGCTGGGACGGGTGACGGGCGAAGAGCTGTGGGAAGCAGGCCTTCTGCACCGGGTCACACCGGCCGTCGCGCGTGCCGTGCGGGGCTGGTCCGAGGTCCCCGAGGCATGGCGGGCACCGCTGGAGGTGGGGCGCAACCGGCAGATGCTCCGCCACCTGCGGGCGCTGGAGGACCTCAAGGTCCTCGGCGCGGCCCTGGACCGGGCTGGCATCGCCTGGGTTGTCGTCAAGGGCGCGACCCTCGCCTCCGTCGTCTGGCCGCACGCCGACATGCGCGAGTACTACGACCTGGACCTGCTCGTGCAGCCCGCGGCGTTCCGGGACGCCGTCGAGATCGTCGAGGCCGAGGGCGGCCGGCTCCTCGACCGCAACTGGCCGGCGCTGCGGGCGTCGCGACGCGGGGAGCTGGCGATGGTGGGTCGCCACGGCACGCACGTGGACCTGCACTGGCACCTCGCGGTCGCGCCGTCCGTGCGCCGGGCCTTCGCCCTCGACGTCGACGCGATGCTGGCGCGACGGCGCCACCGTGAGCTCTCGGCCACCTCGGTGCCGATGCTCGACCCCGAGGACCAGGCGCTGCACGTCGCGGTCCATGCCGCCCAGGCCGGTGCGAACCGGCTGATGTGGCTCGCCGACGCCTACTACGCCGCGCAGCAGGTCGACTGGGACGTGCTGTGCGACCGCTCCCGTGCCGCGCGTGCGGAGGTCCCGGTGGCCCTCGTCCTGGACCGGGCGTACCGCGTCGCCGGGGAGCCAGGAGTGCCGCACCCCGGTTTCGAGCGTGCCGCCGCGGGATCCTGGGGCCGGCTGGCCCGCGCACGCGACGCCCGGCACCCCTTCCCCGGGCTCCCGGGAGACCCCCGGCTCGGCGGCGCCGTGTACAGCGCCGCGCGAGCGTCGGTCGTCGCCAGCGCAGGCCACCTCGTCGCGCTGCACGCCCGGGCACGCCGGGACGGCTGGCGTCATCGGACCGGGCGCGACGTCGCGTGGCCGCTCCAGCAGGACGTGCCCGACGCCGGTGCCCGGGACGCGTACTTCGCCGCCGCCGCGAGCGGTGAGCGACGGTGAGCGCCGTCCGGACCGCCACGGGCGACGGCGAAGCTGGGCGCGGTGGTTCGGTCACCGCCAAGGGACGACGGCTGGTCGACCTCGTGCGCCGTTCGACCAGGATCGTGTGGCGGTGCAGCCCTGGCCTCTTCATGACGCTCGTGGCACTGCAGGTCACCGCCGCCGTGGCGCTCGCCCTGCAGGTGCTGGTCGTCGCGCAGGTACTCGAGCGGATCCTGGACCTGCCCGACGCCGGCATCACGCCGGGCCTCGTGTGGTCGGTGGTGGCGCTCGCGAGTCTCATGGCGCTCGGCTCCGTCGTCACCGTGGCGCAGGGCAGCGTGCGGCGGCTGGTCGGCGAGCTGGTGGCCCGCTCCATGGCCGAGAAGGTGCAGGACGTGGCGACCACCGTACCGCTGCGCAACTTCGAGTCCCCGGAGTACTTCGACAACCTGCAGCGCGTGCGGCAGAGCGCCATGTCCCGGCCGTTCCAGGTCACGCAAGGGCTGTTCACCGTGATCGGGGCGCTGGCCGCCTGCCTCGGTGTCGGGGCGGCGCTCGTCTCGCTGTACCCGTGGCTGCTCCCGCTGCTCGCGGTCGGCGCCGTCCCGGTGCTGCTGACCAGCCGCCGCGAGAGCGCGCTGGAGTTCCGGTTCTCCGTCGACCAGACGACCAACCAGCGCGAGCGCACCTACGTCAACTACGTGCAGACCAGCCGGGACGAGGCGAAGGAGATCCGGGCCTTCCAGGTGGCGCCCTGGTTGCGCGAACGGTTCCGCGCCCTGTACGACACGTACCTCGCGGCGTTGCGCCGGCACCTCGGCCGTCGGCTGCGCCTGTCGGTGCTCGGTCAGACGCTGTCCGGTCTCGTGCTCGTGGCCACGCTGCTGCTCCTGGTGCTGCTGATCTCTCGTGGCGAGGTCAGCGTCGCCGACGCAGGTGCCGCCATCGTGGGGATCCGCGCCCTGCAGGGGCAGATCCAGGGGCTGGTGGGCGGCATACAGCAGATCCACGAGTCAGGGCTCTACCTCGACGACCTCGAGGCCTTCTTCCGGCACCACGAGGACGAGGCCTCCACGGTTCCCCGCGCCGTCGACGGGATGCCACCGTTCGCGGGGGTCCGGATCGACGGCGCGACCTTCCGGTACCCCGGCGCGTCGGTCGAGGCGCTGACCGACGTGTCGATCGAGGTGGGACCGGGGGAGGTGGTCGCCGTCGTCGGGGAGAACGGGTCGGGCAAGACCACAGCGGCGAAGGTGCTGGCCGGGCTGTACGAGCCGGACGACGGCACGGTGCTCTGGGGTGAGACGCCGTACAGCAAGCTTGCCGAGGACGACCTGCGCAGCCGGGTCGCGGTGATCTTCCAGGATTTCGTCCGCTACGCGTTCTCCGCGGCGGAGAACATCGCGCTCGACGGTGCCGGGCCCCAGGCCCGCCGTGACCCGCACGGCGCCGAGCAGGTCCGGCAGGCCGCACGAGCCGCCGGGGTGGACGGCGCCCTGGCCCGCCTGCCGCACGGATATGCCACGCGCCTGTCACGGATGTTCGACGACAGTTCGGACCTGTCCGGCGGGCAGTGGCAGCGGGTCGCCATCGCCCGCGCGTTCTACCGTGACGCCGACCTGGTCATCCTCGACGAACCGTCGGCGGCGCTGGACCCGCGGGCCGAGCACGCCCTGTTCACCTCGCTGCGGGAGACCCTGCGCGGCCGGTCAGCCCTCTTCATCTCGCACCGGTTCGCCACTGTGCGGGGAGCGGACCGGATCTACGTGATGGACTCCGGGCGGGTCGTCGAGTCCGGTACGCACGCCGAGCTGATGGCCGAGCGCGGACTGTATGCCGAGCTGTTCGACCTTCAGGCCGGGGCGTACTTCCCGGACGGCTGGTCCAGCGCCGCCCCCTGATCGCCCAGCGCCGCGACCAGCTCGGCTCCCAGGCGCTCGCGGAACGGCGGCCCCCACGGCACCTGGGCGGTGAAGACGGGGACGTTCGCGGCGAGGGTCGACACCCCGGCGAACTGCGCTGCGGTGACCTGGGGGTCCTGCCAGCCGAGCAGGCGTGGGAACTGCATGAGGGCGAACGCCGCGTCGGCTCCGCGGACCTGGTCGACCTGCAGCTCGTCAGCGTCCCGCCGGGGGAGCGGGACCACGAGCGCGCGGAGCGGGACGCCGTCGTCGGCCGGACGTCCGGGTGCCAGCAGGTCGCGTCCGTCGGCGCTGCGGCCCTGGTGCGGGGAGTCCGCACCGAATCTCTCGGTCAGGGTGTCGGCACCCTTGCGCAGGCGCAGCTCGGTGGCGCCGAGCCGGGCGACCGCGTTGCTCCCGGGGTCGTCGACCCGCAAGACGTCGTCGGTGACGAGCGCTCCACCCTCGGCACACAGCAGCGCCGCCATCGTCGACTTGCCCATGCCCGACCGCCCGACGAACCCGACCGCCGCGCCACCGAGCTGGACGGCGCTGGCGTGCAGGACGACGTGCCCGCGCAGGTACAGCTGGAATGCCATGAGCGCACCGGAGGCGAGCACCCGTGCCACGCCGGTGTCGGCGCCCTCGACCACGTGCCACGAGACGTCCTCGAGGTTCGGCCCGAGCACGAAGTCGCAGGTGCCGTGGAACCTGAGCACGTAGCCGTCTGCGGTCCGCGTCGCCGTGTACCAGGGGCGCTCGGGGCTGGCGTAGTGCAGGAGGACATGACCCGGGGGATCGTCGAACGTGTGGCTGCGGTCCGCCCCGCGCCGCAGCCGGACGCGGCCGTCGGCGGCGACGGTCCCGGTGCGGGAGGGCATCGGGACGTCGCTGTCGATGGACAGTCCGTAGAGCGTGGTGGTCATGCAGGGCTCCCGATCCGTGTCTGGTCGAACTCCAGGTACATCCACGTCGCGCCCTCGGGGTCGAGGTCGGCACCGTCGATGCGGAGCCAGGCGTGCGCCCGCAGCTCGGTACCGTCGCGCCGCACACCCAGCACGATCTGCGGGTCGCGGGAACGCAGCGTGCGGCCCAGCAGCAGGGCCGTGCGCAGGCACGTGCCGTTGACCCAGCGCAGGCGCAGGACGCGCCGGTCGATGCGCAGCGCGCGCAGCTCGTGGGACGTGAGCTGCGTGGTGTCGAAGGCTGGGCGGGCCGTCGAGCCCGGAGCGCCGCCGAGGCGCAGGCCGAGCAGAGCGGCGGTCCGCCGCAGGCCGAGCGTCCGCAGACCAGCTTCGGCCACCAGGTAGACCGATGCCGACTGGACTGCTCGCAGCAGGCCGGTGACGCGCCGTCGCGCGTTCACGCGGCGCCCTCGGCGGGGCTGCGGACCTGGCTGGCGAGCCAGGCGGACTGGAGCAGCAGACCGGTGGGGCCGGGTGGACGCTCGCTCGACCATGCCTCCTGCAGGGCCTCGGCGTCGACGAGGTCGTGCGGCACACCCCTGCCGTCCCAGTTCCGGGCGAACTCCCGGGTGGCCTCGCCGAGGTAGGCGAGGGTGAAGGTCGCCTTGGAGGTGCGCGCGAGGACCGTGTCCGGGAGGACGTCGCGGAAGACTGCTCGCATGCCGTCGGTGCGCGAGGAGAAACCTGTCGGGTGCCGGTGGGCGACGGCAGCGAGGAAGGTCGGGTCGAGCAGCGGGTGGGTGACCACCGCGTCGTGCTCGGCGGCCAGCGCGGAGTAGGTCCGGAAGAACTCGGTGACCGATCGCCGGCGCGCGACCCACCGCAGCGAGCCACCGAAGGCCAGCGGCTCGGCGAGGTCGTCGGCGCACACGCGCTCGGCGAGCTCGCGCCGCGCGTCGGCCCGGAGCCATGGCGTCGTGAACGGCATGGCGTGCTGCCGGGAGCGGAGCAGGCCGGGAGCGAGAGACGTCACCGCTGCTCGGCGAGGGCTGCCGGGGGCGAAGGGATGCAGTGCAGCTCGGCGCAGCGGCCGGATGCGGCGGTCGCCGAAGACCTCGTCGCCTCCCTCCCCGGTGAGGACGGCGCCGCCGGCGCACCGCTCGAGCAGCGGCCAGCGTGCGTGCATCGTGGCCGGCCAGAGCAGGCCGTGGCGGCGCAGGCTGTCCTGGGCTGCCGGCCCGAGCAGGTCGTTCTCGGTGGTGACGGGCAGGCGCCACCAGTCGCGGAGCCCCAGGTGGCTGACGACGGCGTGCTGCCAGTCGGACTCGTCGGCCTCGGCGATCCCCGGATAGACGAACGTCACCGGGATCGGGTCTGGTGCGCCGGCCAGGGCGGTGGCTCGGCATGCCGCGGCCAGGACGGCCGAGGAGTCCCGGCCTCCCGAGAACGTGACGAAGATCTGGCGCGTGCCGGCGTGGCGCGCGATGGCCGTGACGAGGGTGTCGAGGGCAGACGCCGACGTCCGTCGTCGGGGCGGGGGCTCGACCAGGCCGGGCATCCAGGACCAGGCGATCTCGTGCGGCGTGGGTCGATGGACGTCGAGAGTCATGTCGGTCTCCGCGCCGGTCGGCGGCACCCGCGACGGTGCCGCGGGGCCGCCGACGTGCTGCGGGAGAGGGTCAGGAGACCCCGCCACCGCCGTCGTCCTTGGGGCCGCGGAACAGGTCGCCGTCGAAGTTCCAGTCGAGTTGGCCCTCGAGCGTGACGTCGGCGACCGTGCCGACCTCGCGGATGCCGGGCGCTTCGTACATGGGAGTACCTCCTGGTTGTCGTGCCGGACGAATTCAGTATTGCCAGCGCGCTCGAGCCGCGGCAGACGCGGCGAGGGTGAAAAGGGCTGGTGAGCGGGTGAATGGCGGGCGCCTGCGGATGAAATCGCTCGATCGGCCGGTGAGGCACTTCCAGCGGTGGTTTGATGCCTGCGGACGACCGCGACGATCGGAGAACACCATGCGGCTGCGGGCAGACGGGTTGACCTGGCAGGAGGTCGACGGCGAGCTGGTGCTCCTCGACCTGAACACCTCGAAGTACCTGACGACCAACGCGGCCGGCACCCTGCTCGCCCAGACGCTGGCCGACGGCGCCACCGAGGACCAGCTCGTCGGTGCGCTCGTGGACGCCTACGGGATCGACGAGTCCGTCGCGCGGGCCGACACCGCGAGCTTCCTCGCGGACCTGCGCGACCAGGACCTGCTGCGCGACTGACGTCCCCGACAGACCAACGTGCGTGCCGGCTCGTGACAACTCCTGCCGGACACCGTGATGAGCCGGCACGCACGTTGCCCGTACTGATCCGGCGATGAACGCCGGAGGACCGCTGTCGCGGTAGATAACGATTTCGCAGCGGTTCGTTCAGCCATTGACCTTAAATCGGCGCCCCCGTAGCGTGCCGGATGACGGGGCGCGGCGCGCCTCGCCCGGGGCCGCGAGCATCGAGGCCGGTGCCCCGGTCGCACATCGCAAGGGAGCGACGATGAGGCTAAGGATCACCAGGACGGTCGCGGGGCTCACCGCGGCCGCGCTGGCGGCGAGCGGTGCAGCAGGTGCCGCCGTCATGGGAGCGTCAGCAGCGGTGGCGGACGACGCCGTCGTGCTGGAAAACGATTTCGACACGGCGTCGGACCCGTGGGGCCCGCGCGGCCCGGTCGAGCTCGAAATCACCGACGACGCGCGCACCGGCGCCGGCGCCCTCGCGGTGACCGGCCGCACGGGGGAGTGGAACGGCCCGGCCACGGACGTCAGCGGACTGTTCGCCGAGGACGGCGTGTACCAGGTCGAGGCCTGGGTCAAGTTGCCCGCCGAGGCGCCGGACGCCACCGACCTCCACTTCACCGTCCAGGAGACCTCCGCCGACGGCGACGCGTACACCTGGGTCGGTGGAGCGGTCAGCGCCACGGCTGACGAGTGGGTCCAGGTGGGCGGCACGTACACGATGCCCGCCGGCCTCACCGACGCCCAGCTCTATCTCGAGGCCGCCCCCGTCGGCGACGTCCACCCCGACTTCCTCGTGGACGACCTGGTGATCACCGGCCAGGAGGTCGACAGCAGCCTGCCCGACGGGTTCGTCCCCGGCGGAGCGGTCAGCCCCACCGCCACCCCCGTGTCCGCGGCGCAGCCCGGCACCGCGGGGGGCCCGGTCGCCGCGCTGACCTTCGACGACGGCCCGAACCCGGGCACGACGCCGGCGCTGCTCGACTTCCTCGCCGAGCACGACCTGCCCGCGACGTTCTGCGTCATCGGGCAGAACATCGAGGCCGACGGCGGCGCGGAGATCCTGCGCCGGATCGTGGACGAGGGGCACACCCTGTGCAACCACTCCACCGGTTACGCCGACATGGGCTCGATGACGCCGGAGCAGGCCCAGGCGGACATGATCGCCAACCTCGACATCATCCGTGACGCTCTCGGCGACCCGCAGGCCAAGGTGCCGTTCTGGCGCGCGCCGAACGGCTCGTGGGGCGCCACCCCGGGTGTCGCGGTGAACCTCGGCATGCAGCCGCTCGCGGTGACGAACACGATCGCCGACTGGGAGACGCAGGACGAGGCCACGCTGGCCGAGAACCTGCGCGCCGCGCTGACCGACGGCGAGCTCGTCCTGGTGCACGACGGCGGCGGCGACCGCTCCGGGTCACTCGCCGCGGTCGAGACCGTGGTCGCCGAGCGCCTGGCCGACGGCTGGGAGTTCACGCAGGTGCAGGGCACGCCCCCGGCGTCCGGCGCCGTGCTGAGCGCCGACTTCGAGGACGGCCTGGACGGCTGGGGCCCGCGCACCGGGGACGAGACCGACCCCACCGTGGAGATCACGACGGCGGACGCCGTCTCGGGCGAGGCCGCCGCGCTGGTCACCGACCGTGACGGGCAGGGCGACGGCATCGGCCGGGACGTCTCGGAGGCGCTGACCTCCGGGGTGCGCTACGAGTTCAGCGCACAGGTGCGGTTCGCCGAGGATCAGGAGGCGGACGCCGTCTGGCTGTCGCTGGCCACCACCGCCGACGGCTCGACGTCGTACGCGACGCTCGCGCAGTGGTCCGGTGTGACGGCGGACGGCTGGACCGAGGTCACCGGCTCCTTCCAGGCCCCGGCGGGCGAGGAGCAGGTCCTCTACCTCGAGACGGACTACAACGGCACCAACACGAGCGACATCCTGGTGGACGACGTCGTGGTCGCCGTGCCCGAGCCGGCGGTGGTCGAGGACCTCACGCCGATCAAGGACACCGTGCCGTTCGCGGCGGGCGTGGCGATCGACTCGCGAGAGACCAGCGGGTCGGCCGCAGAGCTGCTCCTGCGGCACTTCAACCAGATCACGGCTGAGAACCACATGAAGCCGGAGGCCTGGTACGACGACGAGCGCACGTTCCGTCCGCACCCGGAGGCGATCGCGCTGATGGACTTCGCGGCCGAGAACGACCTCGCGATGTACGGCCACGTGCTGACGTGGCACTCCCAGACGCCGGAATGGTTCTTCACCGACGACGCGGGGGAGCCGCTCACGGACTCCGCCGCCGACCAGCAGGTTCTGCGTGACCGGCTCCGGGAGCACATCTTCGCCGTCGTCGAGTGGCTGGCCACCTACGGCGAGTTCGGTGCCGACAACCCGGTGAACGCCTTCGACGTGGTCAACGAGGTCGTCTCTGACGGCGCCACGGACGACGGCCTGCGCCGCAGCGAGTGGTACCGGATCCTCGGCGAGGAGTTCATCGACCTGTCGTTCGAGTACGCCGACGAGGCCTTCAACGACCTCCACGCCGCCGACGGCGCGGATCGCCCGGTCAAGCTCCTCATCAACGACTACAACACCGAGCAGGGTGGCAAGCAGGACCGTTACGTCGCCCTCGTCGAGCGCATGCTCGAGCGCGGTGTGCCGCTCGACGGCGTGGGGCACCAGTTCCACGTCTCGCTCGCCACGCCGGTCTCGGCCCTGGAGACCGCGCTCGAGCGGTTCGAGAGCATGCCGGTCACCCAGGCCGTCACCGAGCTCGACGTCACCATCGGCACCCCCGAGACCGAGGCGAACCTCATCGAGCAGGGCTACTGGTTCCGGGACGCGTTCCGGATGTTCCGCGACCACGCCGACTCGCTGCACGCCGCCACGGTCTGGGGCCTGACCGACGGCCGTTCCTGGCGTGCCGACAACGGGGCGCCGCTGGTCTTCGACGATGCCTACCAGGCCAAGCCGGCCTACTTCGGGATCGTCGACGGCGACCTGCCCGTCCAGCAGCGGTCGGCCAACGTCTTCGCCGGCACCGTGGACCTCGACGGCTCCGCGGCCTCCTCGCCCCGGTGGGACCGCCTGCCGCTGCACGAGATCACCGCGGCCGGCGAGGACGTCGCCGGGTTCCAGCTGCGCTGGGCCGCCGACCACCTCACCGCCTACGTGTCCGTCACCGACGGTGCGGCCGAGGCGAGCGACGCCGTCACGTTCGACCTCGACGGCACGACCGCCGTCGTCGGCCGCGACGGCACCGTGACGGGGGATGCGACCGCCGAGGTCGTCGAGACCGACGCCGGGTACGACGTCGTGGCGCACCTGCCGCTCGGCGGCGTCGCCGAGGGAGACACGCTCGCCCTCGACGTCCAGGTGGACGACGGCGGCACGTCCGCCGGGTGGAACACCCCCGGCGCGTACGGCACGCTCTCGCTGCTCGAGGAGCTGAGCCACGTCGAGGTGGTCGAGGCGCCGGAGGCACCCACGGTGGACGGGGAGGTCGATGAGGTGTGGTCCGCGGCGAACGCCGTGACCACGGCGAACCGCGTCGAGGGGTCGGACGGTGCCGTGGGGACCTTCCGGACCCTGTGGACGGACGACACGCTGTACGTGCTGGCAGAGGTGCCGGACCCGGCCGTGGACGTCAGCGGCTCCGACCCCTGGATCCAGGACTCGGTGGAGATCTTCCTCGACGCCGGCAACGCCAAGAGCGGTGCCTACCGGGCTCAGGACACGCAGATCCGCATCAGCGCGGAGAACGTGGTGTCCTTCGGCACGGGTGACGCGGCAGAGCAGGAGGCCCGGCTGACCTCGGCGGCCACGCTGACCGAGGACGGCTACCTCGTCGAAGCCGCGATCGACCTGCTCGACCAGGGCGGTGCGGGGACGTTCCAGGGCCTGGACCTGCAGGTCAACGACGCCACTGACGGCGCCCGGACCTCGGTGACCACCTGGGCCGACCCGACCGGCACCGGCTACCAGTACACGCACCGCTGGGGCGTGGCCGAGCTGGTGGCGGCGCCCGTGCCGCCCGCGCCGGACTGGGAGTCCGGGCAGGTCTACACGGCCGATGACGAGGTGACTCACGACGGCGCCCTGTACCGCGCGTCGTGGTGGACCACCGAGGAGCCGGGCAGCTCGCCCTGGGGCTCGTGGCAGGAGATCGCCACGGCGTCGGACGGGACGGCGCAGTGGACCGACTCACGCATCTTCACCGCGGGCGATGTCGTCGTGCACGACGGCGACCGCTACGAGGCGAAGTGGTGGACCCGCAACCAGGCCCCGGGCGATCGGCACGGGCCCTGGAAGCCCTTGGGCTGACCCACCCCGCGAGGTAGTACGACTCGCGCCGAGGTAGCAGCGCTCGCGCCGAGGTAGTGCCCGGACGTCCCGTTCGGGCACTACCTCCGCGGACGGCGCCGTCCGGGCCGCGCTCAGGCCCCCGGGTCGGGCTCGGGCGCCTGTTCGAGCATGCCCGCGATGCGCTGCTCGAGAGCCTCGGTGGCGGCGTCCGGCAGCACGAGGATGCCCTCCAGCTCCTTGGTGGCCCGGCGGTAGGCCGACTGCCGCTCCACCTGGGTGGCTCCCTCGTCGTCGGCGAGCGCCAGGAGCTTCTTGGCTCGGTCGAGCGCCCGGCGCTCCTCGGAGGTGAAGTCGGAGGCCCGACGGCGCTTCGCCTCGCGCTCGGCGATGTCGAAGGTGAGCTGGTACTCGCGGACCGCCGCGCGGTAGCGCTCGAGCCGCTTCCGGTCGCGCAGCTCCTCCGGGTCGTCGGGCCGGAGGCCGTCGGCGTCGCGGCGGGCGCGGTGGAAGTCCACGGTGACCTGCTCGCGCATGTCGGTGATGACGGGGAACTCGAGGCTCTTCACGGCGTCGAGCTCGTACTCGAGCCAACGCTCGTTCGTGCGGTCGTGCTCGGCGAGCGTCCGGTCGATCTCGCTCGTGAGGGCTTCCTCCGCCTCGGCGGTGGCGAGCTTGTCGGCGTGCTTGAGCCGGTACAGCTCGATCTTGTCGCGGCGGCGGCGTTCGTCCCACTTCTGGGCGCCCTTGAACCATCCGCCGACGACGCCGCTCAGCGGAAAGACCAGCCACCAGTAGGAGCCGATGAAGTCCCAGAAGCCGTCCACCGCCATCACGATAGTGGGTGGGCGCCCGGCGGGTGGCCCACCACGTGGGCGCGGGCGCACCGGTTCCGGGACGGGGCTACGCTGGGGGCGTCAACCCTCCATCGTCGCGGGCGTCGGCGGTCCCGGGCGCATGCGTGCCTGAGCCGGGCCGCGGCGGCCCGCGTGCCCTCTCAAAGGAGCATCCGTGGCAAGCATCGAAGCCGTTGGCGCGCGCGAGATCCTCGACTCTCGCGGCAACCCCACCGTGGAGGTCGAGATCGCCCTCGACGACGGGACGTTCGCCCGTGCCGCCGTCCCGTCGGGCGCCTCCACGGGCGCCTTCGAGGCCGTCGAGCGCCGGGACGGCGACTCCGGCCGTTACCTGGGCAAGGGCGTCGAGGGCGCGGTCAACGCCGTCATCGACGACATCGCCCCGGAGCTCATCGGGTACGACGCCGAGGAGCAGCGCCTCATCGACCAGACGCTGATCGAGCTCGACGGCACCGCGAACAAGGGCAAGCTGGGCGCGAACGCGATCCTGGGCGTCTCCCTCGCGGTGGCCAAGGCGGCGGCGAAGAGCGCGGGCCTGGACCTGTTCCGCTACGTCGGCGGCCCCAACGCCCACGTGCTGCCCGTGCCGATGATGAACATCCTGAACGGCGGGTCCCACGCGGACTCGAACGTGGACATCCAGGAGTTCATGATCGCCCCGATCGGTGCGGACACCTTCAAGGAGGCGCTGCGCACCGGCACCGAGGTCTACCACGCGCTGAAGTCGGTGCTGAAGGCCGAGGGCCTGGCCACCGGTCTGGGTGACGAGGGCGGCTTCGCCCCGAACCTGTCGAGCAACCGTGCGGCGCTCGACCTGATCATCACGGCGATCGAGAAGGCCGGCTACACGCCGGGCTCCGACGTCGCGCTGGCGCTGGACGTGGCCGCGACCGAGTTCTTCTCGGACGGCTCGTACCAGTGGGAGGGCGGCGCCAAGACGCCCGACGAGATGGTCGCGTTCTACGAGGGGCTCGTGGCGGACTACCCGCTGGTCTCCATCGAGGACCCGCTGTCCGAGGACGAGTGGGACTCGTGGTCCGCGCTCGTGGCGAAGGTCGGCGACAAGGTGCAGATCGTCGGTGACGACCTGTTCGTCACCAACCCGGAGCGTCTCGCCAGGGGCATCGAGACGAAGGCCGCGAACTCGCTGCTGGTCAAGCTCAACCAGATCGGCTCCCTCACCGAGACGCTCGACGCTGTGACGCTCGCGCAGCGCAACGGCTTCACCACGATGACCTCGCACCGTTCCGGCGAGACCGAGGACACCACCATCGCGGACCTGTCCGTGGCCACCAACGCCGGTCAGATCAAGACCGGCGCCCCGGCCCGTGGTGAGCGCATCAACAAGTACAACCAGCTCCTGCGCATCGAGGAGGCGCTCGACGACGCCGGCCGGTACGCCGGTCGCTCGGCGTTCCCCCGCTTCCAGGGCTGACGCACTCGGCCTTCCCAGGCCCGACGACGGCCGGTCATCTCCGCGTGAGGTGACCGGCCGTCGTCGTCCCCGCCCGCTGTGGCGTTTTACCGATGTCGGTAGTTCGTGTCGAGATCGGCAGTGCGCACTGCCGATCTCGACACGAACTACCGACATCGGTAA
>NZ_JBWPVO010000009.1:0-55377 GCF_056590155.1 Isoptericola sp. GX10416
GTGCTTCAACCTGCTGCACTCAGCGATCCGGGCGGTGGCCGAGCGGGGCAACGCGATCCTCAAGAGCACGTTCAAGGTCCTGGACAAGATCCACATGAGCCCGTCGAAGATCACCGTCATCATCGCCGCAGCCCTCATGCTGCTGCACGTCGAGCACGACAGGTCCGTGTGACGTTCACACCCCTACCGGGAAAGGCTCAGTGCCTTGCTCTCGCCGCCGAACCTGGAGTGCTCGACGACGAACATCGTGGCAACGCAGAGGAGCGTCTCTACCGGCACATAGTCGACCTGATTTCGCTTGGCCGGCCAAGCTCGAGCGATGATGCTACGCCACTGACGGGCGGCCTGCGCCGGCGTGAGATCGAGGTAGTCGGCCTCGGTGTAGCCCATGATCGGTGAGTGGTCAGCGTCGACGGACGGAGTGCTCGACAGTCCCGCTGATGCGCTGCGCCAGGTCCACCAGCTTGCTGGCCTCGTTGCGCAGCTTGGCGCGCTCAGGGTCGGGCATCGTCCGGAGGCGCTTCTCGAGGGTCTCGAGGATCTTGATCGAGGAAGAGATCTGCCGTCCGACGGCGAGCGCCTCGTCGCCGTGCAATGCGTCTCTCGCGCCGTGCATCGCCTGCTTCGCGGACGCGAGATCGCGCTTCTCCCGGAGCGCGCTCCTGCCCGCAGGGTCTGAGACGACATCGGCGAGCGCACCGATGTCCCGCGACTCCGTGACGACTCGTGGCGTGGTCTGATCCGCGCCGTAGATCCACCCCATCAGCTCGGACAGCTCCGCAGCACGTTCGGGCGGGACGGGCTGTTTTCCGACCTTGATCTGTGAGGCAAGGGGTGCGCCGATGTGCTCCCTCAGTGCGCCGTTCGCCATCGCGACGGTGATGAGCGAGAAGTCGCCCTTGGCGCGGGCCACGGCCTCGGCCGAGACTCCGGGGAGATCCTTCGCCTGCTCGAGAATCTCGAGGTTCCGGTAGGCGTTTCCAACCTTGACGCTGGAGGACCCCATGGCCTTGGCCGCGGCGCGGATCGTCATGCCCTCTTCCTCGACGAGGTACTTGACGTAGCGGGCCTGCTCAAAAGGCCCCCACTTCTTGATCCCGGTGAAATGGCGGAAGCCGATCATCGGTGCAGCCTCTTCCCGGCTCGGCACGACGACGGCGGGCACGAGAGACGTGGGAAGGATGCCGCTCTCCGGACCGATCGCGTGCCATCGTGCCGGGTTCTTGAACCCCGCCCGAACGTCGGACGAGGAGAGCCCGAGCAGAGCAGTGACCCGCCGGTTGCCCTCCAGCACGACATATGTGGCTGTGTCTTCGGGGCCCGGCATGATGACGATGTGCTCGGTGCCGAAGTACCCGTTGTCGACGATCGACTCAGCGATCTGGAGCGCATCGGCGTTCGCAGCGAGGTGGGCAGCGAGGGCGAGCTGTGTCGAGCCGTGGAGCTCCTCGGGCAGGCGGGGATTGCGCTCGTCGAGCCGGAGGGCGTCCAGCGAGACGTGGGTCGTGTTGCCGGCCATGGCGGTCTGAACATCGAGGGACATCTCTGGCGGCTCCACGGTGGTGCTTGCGCCGATCGGCGACGGCGATGAATCGGTCCGACGGTATCCCGTGGCACACGTCAGTCTGCACGGTTTCCGACATCCGCCGAAGATTTCACCCGGTGGTCATCCGGTGAGCGTGCGTACCGCATCCCGGACGGCCAGCAGCCCGTCCTTCGTCACCGTGGCACCCCGCGACTCGTAGGTCGTCGACCAGGTCCCGCCCACCACCTCGACGATCCCGCGAGCGAGTCCCTGCTTCGTCCGACTCTCGAGCCCGAGCCCGAGCCTGTCGTTGACCAGGTCGAAGATCACACGAGGCTCGGTCGAGCCGGACGACATCGCGGGTGCCTCGACACCGATCGCGAGCGCGATCTCTTCGACGATCTGTTCCTTCTTCACCGAGGGCCTCCAACGTCTCAGCGGATGGCGCGCAATCTACTGGTGCTCGTGAGCGGCTGGAAGGGGTGTCTGCGGATGGAGATAGCCTCCTGCCCACGCTGTGCGAGCCCGACGGAGGCAAGAGTGGCCCTGACCATCCCTGACACGGAAGCAACGCTCGATGTCGAGCAGGTCTTCTTCGACGACGTCTACGAGATCCGCGAGCGCAAGCGGCAGGCCAGGGGTGAGTCCTATGCCGCCGCCGCCGACACCAAGGCCCGCGCTCGAATGAAGAAGAACGCGGACGACGACGAAACGCTTGGCAAGCCGTCTGACCCGGCGGCCTTCTTGCGCATCGACACCCAGGACGGGGACTGCCTCTACGTCGGGAACGCTCCGGTGAACCATGACGGCGAGCTGTACGTCGTCTCCTGGAAAGCGCCGCTCGCGCTGGACCTGCGAGGCGCGACGATCGACGACGCTCGAGGCGTCGCCCGACTGCGGTCCTACACCTGCCGTCCCACGAACGTCATCGACTCCTTCGGCGACCAGGTCCTCGCCGAGCTGGCGGAGCGAGTGGCCGAGCTCGAAGACAGCGAGGTCGCCGTCGCGCGGGCCGACGAGATGCTTCAGCATGTCTTGGGCAGTTCTCGCGAACCAGAGATGCGGCAGATCGTCGAGACGATTCAGGCCGCCCAGGCGGCGCTCATCGGCTCTGACCCCGACCGTCTCCTGGTGATCCAGGGCGGCCCCGGAACCGGAAAGACGGCGGTCGCACTGCACCGGCTGAGCGTGATCCTCTTCCAGAAGCGTGCGCTGACCCCTGACGACGTCCTGGTCGTCGGACCCAACGCGACGTTCACACGCTACATCGGGCGCGTGATGCCGGAGCTGGGCGACGACAAGGTCCGTGTCACTGATCTCGTGCAGATGCTTGGCGAGATGCGCCCGTCGCGCAAGGACACTGCCGACGCGGCTCGGCTCAAGGGCGAGACCCGCATGGTCGGGTTCGTCTCGCGGGCTCTCCGAGATCGCGTCCGGGCGCCCGAGAAAGGGGCCACGTTCGCCGTGTCCGGCGTCGGCCCGGTCACGATCGGACCGGCGGAGCTCTCGCAGGCGATCGATCACGCCTTCGACGGGTCCTTCGCCGGTGGTCGCTCCCGCTTTCGTGAGGGGCTCAAGAACGTCGTGATCGCGAGAGCGCGAGAAGCGGCGTCGGCGGCGGGTCTCTCCGTCCGAGGAGACCTCGCGATGCGGATCGACGGGTCGGAGATCGACTCCACTGTCTCGAGGATCTGGCCTACGACGTCCCCGAGGGCGTTCCTCTCCAGTCTCTACGGTTCCTATCCCCGACTCATCGCGGCCGCCGGCAGCGATCTCTCAGCTGAGGAGGTCGCGCTGCTCCAGCGGTCGGCGGGTACCCGGATCGCCGACCAGCAGTGGTCGCGCGAAGACCTGGTCGTGCTGGATGAGATCGCCGCTCAGATGGGCGACGCGAGCCACGCGCGCTATGCTCACATCGTTATCGACGAGGCCCAGGATCTTTCCCCCATGCAGGTGCGAGCCGTCGCCCGACGCTCTCGCGATGGTGCCATGACGATGGTGGGCGACATCGCGCAGTCGACCGGCCACTGGGCGCGCGACGACTGGAGCGAGATCCTCGACCTGGTCGACTCGAGGCTACCGAAGGACGTGGAGCACCTCGACATCGGGTACCGGGTACCTCGGTCGGTCATGGATCTCGCCGCCCGGCTTCTCCCCTACACGGCCCCCGGACTTCCCGTCCCGAAAGTGGTCCGGGACGTGGAGCCTGGCCCGCGGTTCTTCGAGGTCGACGACCTGGACGACGTCGCCATGCGCGTGGCAGACATTGTCCAAGAGCACTCTTCCCGGGGTCGGTTCGTCGGCGTCATCTGCCCGGACCGGGTCCGTGAGGACGTCGAGGCCACGATGCGGCGCCGCGGCATCAGCTGGCAGGACGCCGACGAAGGAGGGCTGAGCAGTTCGATCAACCTCGTCAGCCCGGTGGCCTCGAAGGGCCTTGAGTTCGACTCCGTCGTCGTCGTCGACCCCCAGGGGATCGTCGATGCCGGGCCGCAGGGGCTACGGATGCTGTTCGTCGCCCTGACGCGGACGACGGCACATCTCGATCTGGTCTATCCCACGGGACGGATCCCAGCTGAGCTCGGCATCTCGAGCATCGACGAGACACTCGCCGTGCTGGCGGCCACGAGCGACGGTGCGGAACACGTCGCCGAGGAGCCAGCGGAAGCAGCATCGCCTGTCGAGCTGGAGGACATGCACGTGATCGGAGCGCCGGCGTCGGACGAGGCGGCCCGGCTCAGCGTCGACTCCAACGCGCCCGGACCTGCGCCGGCATCCGTCGCCAGCCTCACGACGAGGCAGCAGCGAATCGTCGAGGACGAGGCGCAGGACATCGTCTCTATGCTCGGAGAGCTCCTTGCGCCGGTGCTCGTCGCGGCGGTGATAGAGCATGCGGCAGTGCTGCTCGGAGCCGGCGGCGGTGCGGACCGGGCACTGTCGGAGCGGCAGGTGGTTGTCGTGGAGCGTGAGGCTGCCGAAATCGTCGAACGGCTCGAAGGGACGGTGGCTCCGAGCCTCTACACTGCCGTGCTGCGACGCGCTACCGAGCTGCTCCGCTGAGCGGCTCGCCGAGCAGTTCGGCCCGCCCGCTGACGACGTCGAGCTAAGCTGACCAGAGCAGGACTGCGCGGCGGACGGGCCGCGAAAACGAGCAAGGAGTCACATGCCCACGGAGACGGCTGAGTCGTTCACGTTCATCGATCTGTTCGCCGGCATCGGTGGGTTCCACGCGGCGCTAGAGTCGCTCGGCGGTCGCTGTGTCTACGCCAGTGAGATGAATGGGCCAGCGTGGCGTGTGTACTCGCGTGCGTGGGGTGTGCCCAAGCACGAAGGTCGGCCGTCGTACTCGAGGGACATCCGTGACCACGTTCGGTCGGAGCCGGACGAGGCGCTCCTGGAAGCGCCCGAGGATGACATCCCGGACATCCCCGACCACGACGTGCTGGCGGCGGGTTTCCCCTGCCAGGCCTTCAGCAAGTCTGGCAAGCAGGACGGCATCCTCGACGCCACGCGGGGGACGTTGTTCTACGACATCTTGCGGATCGTTCGGGCCAGGCGCCCGAAGGTCGTGTTCCTGGAGAACGTGAAGAACTTGGCGGGGCCACGTCACGAGGAGACTTTTGCGACGATCGTCGCCGGGCTCAAGCGGTACGGCTACGTGGTCTCAGGCTCGCCGACCGTCATCACCCCGCACAGGATCGCACCTGAGCACGGGGGTACCCCTCAGGTTCGTGAGCGCATCTACATCATGGCGCTCCGCGGCGATCTCGTAGGGACCCGCGCGGTGCCGTTCGGCGGGTTCTCCTACCCGTCGTGGAATCCTGACGGATGGAACCTCGACGAGCTGCCGCTCCCAGCGATCGGTGGGCTGACCGTCCTCGACCACACGGTCGAGGAGTCGGACGGGTACGGGCTGAAGGGGGAGGAGCACCAGGCGCTCGCCTGGTGGGACGCCTTTCTCGCGCAGATCATCAAGGACGTGAAAACCGACGCTTCTCGGGACGGACGGTGGATGCCCGGCCATCCGATCTGGTATAGGGTCTTGGACAGGTCGTGGCGAGCGAATCAGCTCGCTGACGCGCGGGCGAAGAACTTGCCGTGGAAGTTGGGTTTCATCGCGAAGAACGACGCCTTCTTCTCGAAGAACGAGAACGCTCTCGGGCGGGTCGAGGTGCATCCAGGTCCAGACGAGTTCACAGGCCTGAGCCGAACCAAGTTCGAGTGGCAGGCGGGCCTGAAGACATCCGTCTACGAGTGCCTGATCCAGTTCCGTCCGTCTGGCATCCGTGTACGACCCGCGACGTACACGCCGGCGTTGGTGGCGATAAACCAGACGCCGGTCTACGGGCCGTGGAAGCGTCGGCTGACACCCCGTGAGGTAGGGCGTCTGCAGGCGTTCCCTGAACGGGTTGCGGACGCCATGGCAGAGTTGAAGCAGAGTGATGGGGAGTCGTACAAGCAGTTCGGCAACGCCGTCCACGTCGGTGCGGTGCGGTTCGCCCTCGCGCAGTTCCTCAGCCACTTCGCGGACAAAGAGCTGGACGACTCCTTGTTGCCCCTGTTGCGTCAGGCTCGTGCTGCTGCAGGTCTGGTGGGCCCCGATGTTGCTACCGCACCGAGCCAGGGAACCTTCGACATCGAGACGGCCGTGGAACCGGACGCCGCGTGACGTCGCCACGGCCTCAGCACGTCCCGGCTCATCCCGGAGCGAGCTCGGTCGCGGTCTCGCGGCGAATGAGTTCGGCACGTCGCCGGGACACCGCACCGGAGATGGCGCTCCGTCGAGATCTTCATGCCCGAGGGCTCAGGTATCGCGTGGCCTACCCAGTGCCTGGCCAGCGTCGACGGACGATCGACATCGCCTTCACGAAGGCACACGTCGCATTCTTCGTCGATGGTTGTTTCTGGTACGGGTGTCCGGAGCACGGCACCGCCCCCCGTGCCAACGGGGCGTGGTGGACGACGAAACTTGCGGTGAACCAGGCCCGGGACCGGGACACCGATCGCGTGCTTCGAGTGGCGGATTGGCGCGTCCTGAGATTCTGGGAGCACGAGCCGCCGACGGCTGCGGGCGACGAGGTGGAGCGAATTCTGCGGACCGGCGCGACCATGACGGACCGCTCATCGTGATTTCACCCCGTCGACCGACCGAGGTCGCTGGGGATGGTCCGCCGAGGCACCTATGGTGTGTCGAGGTGCTGAAAGGGGACTCATGACCGAGAACGTCGTCGTCCGACCTGGTGTGGGCATGCTCGCGTTGTTCCCCTCGATGAGTTACAAGCCCTGGTACGCCATCGGCGAGTTCGTCGACAATGCTCTGCAGTCCTGGCGCTCCAACCGAAACTCTCTCCGAGTTGCCTATGGTGGTCGTCCACCAGTGCTGAAGATCGATGTCGACATCGACCGTGACCGGGGCACCATCGTGGTGACCGACAACGCGGCAGGGATCGCGACGGCGGATGTGGCCCGCGCCTTCACTCCTGCATCGCCGCCTGCCGACGCAACCGGGCTCTCGCAGTTCGGCATCGGGATGAAGAGTGCCGCATGCTGGTACGCCAAGCACTTCGTCGTCACGACGACGGCGCTCGGGGAACCGCTTCGGCGGACAGTGACCTTCGACGTGCCCAGGATCGTCGACAGCGAGTCGGACACGCTCCCTGTCGTCGAGGCACCGGCACCACCAGAAGACCACGGAACCCAGCTCGTCCTGACGCAGCTGAACCAGAGCCCTCCAACTGGTCGGACTCTGGGAAAGATCCGCGACTATCTTCGGAGCATCTACAGGGTCTTCCTCGAGGAGGAGGACATTTACCTCGTCGTCGGCGGTGAGAGGTTACGACCTGAACACCCCCACCTGTTGACGGCGCACCGATGGAACGACCAGGGAGCGCCCGTCGTCGAGTGGCGCAAAGAGATGGAGGTCGTCCTTCCGTCGGGTCGGCGGATCAAGGGTTGGGCCGGCCTTCTCGCGAAGGGCTCAACCTCAAAGGCGGGCTTCGCGCTCCTCTACCGCGGCAAGGTTGTCCAGGGGGCGGGTGCGATGGCGAAGGACCCGGCCGACGCCTTCAAGCCGCCGGAGATCTTCGGACAAGGCAACACCTTCCGTTCGCAGCGGCTGGTCGGCGAATTTGACGTATCCGAAATCAAGGTCACGCACACCAAGGACGCGCTGGTCTGGGACGGTGAGGACGAAGAAGCCTTCCTCGGTGAGCTCAAAGAACGAGCCGATGCTGAGCCGGTGCCCCTGCTCCGTCAGGCGGACAACTACCGTGCCACGGAGCGCAACCGCTCGGTGCAGACGACGGTCCGCAGCGTCGTGGAGAGCGTCGCGCACGTCGTCGGTAGGTCTGAGCGAGAGGCGCCATTTGCGCCCTACACCCACGAAGCGACGTTCGGGCTGGCAGACGGCACTCGCGGTGCGGAGGGCGCTGACCTGTATGCCTCCCCGCCCGTGGAGCAGCGAGTCGAGACTAGTGAGACCGAGCTGCACGTCCAGGGAGACAGCCTGATGATCCGCGTCGTCGACGAGCCAGCGGACGCCCGAAACTGGCTCCGGGTGGAGCGTACCGACGGCGACTGGGTTATCTCGCTCAACCGAGCGCACCGGTTCACCGAGTCGTTCGCCTACCTCCCTGGGATGGATCTCGAGCCGATCCTCCGTCTGGGGGTCGCTGTCGCTCTCTCGCAGATCCATGCTCAGCAGAGCGGGTCGAAGGAGCCACGATTCTTCGTGGCCGAGCTCAACCGCCTCCTGGCCGGGCCTCTGGCCGAACGCACGGACGTCGGCGCATGAGCACGGGGGAGGCTCCGAGCCCCGTGGGGCACTGGTCGCCCGAGGCCGGAGACGAGCTCGAGAAGACGCTCGAGCGCAGCAGGCTCCCCGATGTCGCGGTCGGGCAGGTGCGGGCTGAGACTCTCCGTATCCTGTCGCGGTGCAGACCTCCGTCGTGGAACTCTCCGGGGCGCGAGGCAGAGCTCGTCGTCGGAGAGGTGCAGAGCGGAAAGACGCTCTCGTTCACGTCCCTGCTGGCCGCGGCGTGCGACAACGGCTACCCGCTCGTCGTCGTCCTGGCCGGCACGAAGAAGAACCTGCGCGACCAGACCTTCGATCGGCTGTGGCGTGACCTGGGGATGGACGGCGACGGTGGCCTGGCCACCTGGAATGCGCTCAACGGGCCGACGGCGAACGATGCCGAGGACGTGGTACGGCTGCTCGAGCGGTGGAAGAACCAGCGCCGTCCGCGTGGTCGGGTCGCAACTGTCGCAGTGGCGCTGAAGAACCACGCCGCCCTTCGCCATACCCGCGAGTTCATGGCGGCGGTGACGGCCTCGGTCGGTGACGTCCCGGTGCTCTTCGTGGACGACGAGGGTGACCAGGCTGGTCTGAACATCGCCAAGGAAGGGCGTGAGAGCTCGACGTACAGGGCCATCAGGCGCCTGCGCGAGGCGTCGGCGAACCACACCTACGTGCTGTACACGGCGACTCCCCAGGCTCCCCTCCTCATCGCGCTCGAGGACTCGCTCTCTCCGAGGACGGTCAGTCTTCTGGAAGCTGGCGCCGACTACGTCGGTGGTCAGGTCCTCTTCGAGGAGCGATCGGCAGACTTTGTCCGCCGCATCGACGATCATGACGATGCGCTGGACCCAGAGGGCATCGCGCCGCCGAAGTCGTTGCTGGACGCCCTCGCGACGTACTTTCTGGCGTTGATCGTGGCCCAGCGCAGGTTGTCTCCGCGACCGCTGAGCATGCTCATCCACCCGTCGTCGACGACCGACCTGCACCGTGCCTACGAGCGCTGGACCAAGAGGGTGATCGACCGGTTGGTCACCGTCTTCGAGTCAGGCGACGACCAGCTGCTCAGTCAGACCGCCGAGGAGATGTTCCAGGCACCGTACGACGACCTCGCCTCGACCGGTGGGGTCGCGGTTCACGGCGCGCCCGTCCCGCTCAGCGAGCTGATCGAGGAACTCGAAAACTTTCTCGGGCAGGTCAGCGTGGTGACGGTCAACAGCGAGGACGGCCGAGAGATCGCCGCGGGCGACTGGAAGAGTCGTCCAGGCTGGATCGTGATCGGCGGCAACAAGCTCGACCGGGGTTTCACGGTCGAGAACCTTGCGGTGACATACATGCCTCGCGGACCTGGCGTGGGCAACGCCGACACGGTTCAGCAGCGTGGTCGCTTCTTCGGGTACAAGCGCCGCTACCTCGACCTGCTGCGGGCATGGCTCAACCCGGGGACGACGGAGGTGTACAAGAGCTACGCCGAGCACGACCGCGTCATGCGCGGGGAACTCGAGCGTCTAGATGTCGGGAGTCTTCCGTTGCGCGAGTGGCGCCGCGCGATGCTGCTCGATCCAGACCTCAATCCGACGCGGCGATCGGTGATCCGTCTGGAGATCACCAGTCACCAGGTTGGTCCCTGGGTCGTTCAGGACCGCCTCTATGCTGGGGCTGGCCCTGACGTGGATGGACAGGCACTGCTTGCTTCTCTCCGGAATCGCGCGGAGCCAGACCCACGCGACCGTCGGACGGCCTCCGCGCCACGAAACACGAGCTGCCGGACGACGTGGCACGCGGTAGCCCCCGTGCTCGCAGGTTGGCACGCCGCCGACGTCGACAAGGACCGCATCTATGCCGTGATGCTTGCGCTGCAGGAGGCGCGGGCCGGAGACAGGCCGGTCGGTGTCGTGTTCATGAACGGTGGCGTCCGCCGCCGCCGCGGGCCAGACGCCGAGAGCCGTCGGCAGCTGATCGCGGCCGCGGGCGACCTCACAAGGGTCGAGGACGTCGACGGCCTCGCGATCGGCAATCTCATGCAGGGTGCTGACCCGGCTGACGGAAGCGTGTACCCGGGCGACCGGGCCTTCGTGAGCGACGAGGCGATCACCGTCCAGGTCCACGAGCTCGAGCTCGAGGTGCCGTCCGGGGAGTCGCTGGCTGCGACTGCCGTCGCGATCCATCTTCCAGACGGTCTCAAGAACAGGCTTCTCCTCCAGGACTGAGGGGCACCGAGCGCAAGGAGAACGACAGATGCACACCGACGTCCTGACTCCTATGCGGGTCTTCGCGCTGCCGCAGCACCTCGTCGTACCGCTGTTCCAGCGACCGTATGTCTGGGACGAGCGGGAGCAGTGGCAACCGCTGTGGCAGGACGTCCGCAGAATGGCTGAGCTCCGACTCGCTATGCCTGGCAGCCAAGGCACGCACTTCCTCGGCGCGGTGGTGCTCCAGGCCCAGGATGCGCCCCACGGAGCTGTCGCCGTCAAGAACGTCATCGACGGCCAGCAGCGGCTGACGACCGTCCAACTTCTGATGGACTCGCCGGCGCCCAGGGCAAGCTCGCCCTGGTCCGCACCGCGGACGGCTGGAACTACCCACGCGGGTCCGCGCCGTCTACCCATATCGCCAAACCCGGCATCGTCCAGCTCCCCGCCCAGGCGCTCGCGGAGCACGTCAGCATGCGCACCCTGGCCCTCGTCGGCCTCGAGGTCGCCACCACGGCGTACCGGGAGTTCGAGGACCAGCCGGCCATCGTCGTCGAACGCTACGACCGCCGTCGTCGCCCCGACGGGAAGCTCGTCCGTGTGCATCAGGAAGACCTCGTGCAGACATTTGGGCTCGTGCCGCAACGCAAGTACGAGGCCGACGGCGGTCCGGGCGTCCAGCAGATCGCCGCCCGTCTGCGTGACGTCACACGCGACAGCTCCGCCGAGCGGTTCGTGACCGCCGTCGTCGCCAACTACCTTGTCGCCTCGCGCCGCTCTACGACGTCTCCACCGGCCTGCTCGCCGACGGCGCCGGTCGCCTCATGTTCGGGTCGGCCGCGCAATCGATCGGCGGGGAGAAGCGGTTCGGCGAGGTGGAGGAGCGGCATTGGCGGCGGTTCGCGACGGCGACCGGCACCGACGTCGGGTGGGTCCTGGACACCGTCGGCAGTCTGGCCGAGGCGATACCTGACGCGATGAGCGACGCCATCGCCGAGCTGCCGGTGTCGGCGGCGGGACGAACGGCGATGCTCCGCGAGATCCAGCCCCGCATCACAGCGCTCGCACGGCAGACGCTCTGGGGCCTGCACCACCGGCGGCACGAGGGTCGGGTGACGGATCTGTGGTTCGACTCGTTGCACGAACCGGCGGCCGAAGGGGAGCGCCGCTGGGGTGAGTAGGCGACGACTGACGTGTTCCAGCGCCAACGCCAGAGAGCGGCGACCACCTCGCCCCGCTCCCGGTCAGCCGCAGTCACCCGCGACGGGTTCAACGCCACAGCACCGGCCCAAGCAGCAACATCCGCCGCACCCATGAACGCCCTCACCGCGCGAGCCCCGGCCGCCTGCATCCCCACCCACTCGGCGGGCGTCGACGAGTACGGCGTCGCTGGGCACAGCGCGTTCAGGTCCGCATCGCTCCACGAGGCCCGCGTCGCCGCGACGTACCCCACCAGCGCCGCCCGGAAGCACGGGAACCCCGCGCGGAAACTGATGGACGAGTCGAGGCATCTCGCGGTCGGCCGCCCGGCCGCACGGGTATACGACGGCACCCGGCCACGGCCTGCGCAGCAGAACGGCCGTGGAGCGGCCCCTCGCGGGCCCGCTCCACGGCCGTCACGCCCACTGGGCCGTCACAGCCCCGACGTCAGTCGAAGCTGAGGCGCAGCGTCGCCGTCATGTACGAGTCGTCGGCGCTGCTGGTCATCCCCACCGCGCGCAGCGGCTCGAGGTAGGCCAGGCCCGTCGGGTCCGCCTCGAGCGCGGGGCGCAGCACACCCTCGAGCTGGTCGAGGTCGACGAACAGCACGCTGCTCACCTCGTCGTCCGCCACGACGCTGCGGTAGGCGTCGGTCGAGCCGAGTCCGCCGTCGCCGGCCAGCTCGGTGGCGTACGCGTCGTTCGTCGCGAACACGAACCCGTCGTCGGCGGGGGAGGTCGCGAGCGAGTCCTGACCGGCCTCGACGAGCAGGCTGTCGATCCGGCCGGCGAGGTCCTGCAGCGCGTCCGTGTCGCCCACGGTGCGGACGCCCACGGAGACGTCGGCCATGGTCTGGACGGTGTCGAGCGACTCCAGTCCGCGCGAGTCGACGGCGACGGCGACCTGCTCGCCGGCGAGCGTCGTGAGGTCGTCGGGCAGGTGGATGTCGTACTCGTCGGCGAG
Organism: Isoptericola sp. GX10416; assembly: GCF_056590155.1. Lineage (NCBI taxonomy): Bacteria > Bacillati > Actinomycetota > Actinomycetes > Micrococcales > Promicromonosporaceae > Isoptericola > Isoptericola sp. GX10416. The sequence goes on from NZ_JBWPVO010000009.1 coordinate 12,674, forward strand.
CAGCGCGACCATGCCGTCGAGGTCCGGCGGCGCCATCCCGCCCTGGTCCGTCCCGCCCTGGTCCGTCCCGCCCCAGGGGTCGTCCGCGATCGTCGTCGGCTCCTCCTCGGTCGAGGCCCCCGTGCACGCGTCCATGAAGGCGTCCATCATCATCTGGTCCTCGGGGGAGAGGTCGTCACCGGTGATCCCGAGGCTGCTCTCGGCAGCGTCCCGGCAGTAGTCGGCCATCGGGTCGACGTCGGTGTCCAGCCCTGCTCTCGGCGAGGTGATGCCGGTGCCGGTGCTCGACATCAGCGCGCCCCCGCCGAGCGCGGGGCTCATCGAGTCGTACAGCTCGCGGAACTGCTCCCACGCGTCGTCGATGGCGTCGGGCGCTGTCGAGCCGGCGACGGCGACCAGCGTCGTCTCCGGCAGAGCGGCCGCCACGGAGGTGCCGGACGTCTGGTACGGGGCGAGGAGTTCCTCGTCACCGGCCGTGAGGAACTCCAGCTCGATCCCGTCGGCGTTCGCCCGCAGGGCACCGGCCATCGTGGTGTAGCCGTCCAGCTCGGCGAGGTACTCCTCGGTCAGCGCGTCGTCGGGGAGCTCGCCGGCGCTCTCGAGCGACCAGTCGAGGGCGCTCTGGGCGTCGGCCCAGAACGACACGAGGCCTGCGTCGCCGAGCGCCTCCATGTCCGCGCCGAAGGACTCGTCGTCCGCGAGCGAGCTCTCCTCGGCGTCGGCCACGACGTCGGCTGCGGCCGTCGCCGTGCCGTCGGTGATGATCGCGTACCCCGAGGTGAAGGCGACCTGCGCCGCGTCGACCGTCTCGCCGCAGCCCAGGCCGGACTCGATCGCGGTGCGGGCGGCGTCCTCGTCCGTAACGGCCAGCACCCCGACCGGGTGCGGCTCGCCGTCGTCGCCCGGGACGGCGGCGAGCGCCGCGCGCTCACCGATCCAGGGCGCGACGTCGGCCTCGTAGTCGATCTCGCACTCGCCGCTGGTCGTGATCGCCTCGGCGAGGACCTGCTTGAGGTCCGAATCCTCGGTGATCTCGATGCCGAGGTCCTCGCTGAGGTCCGGCAGCCGGTCGGCCAGGCGCAGCAGGTTGATCTTCTGCTCCGCGGAGGGGTCGAGGTCGATGCGCACGTAGCCGATCGTGGACGCGGGCAGCGCTTCCTCCGGCTGTTCACCGCCGCCGCCGAGCATCGCGTAGGCGGCAGCGCCGGCGCCGCCGAGGACGAGCAACCCGGCGGCGATCGAGCCGCCGATCACGAGGCCCTTGCGGGACCGGCGTGCGGGCTCGGCGGGCGTGGTGCTCACTGCGGTCGCGGTGTCGTCAGCGGGCAGCGCCGAGGGCGGGTCGGCAGGCGATCCGGGCTGCGGCGGGTGGTCGGTCACAGAGATGTCCCCTTTGAAGTTGATGGTGGCGGGATGCTGACGGTACCGAGCCTGGGCCTGCGGTGGGGCGCTGTCCATGGACAGAACTACCCGCAGTGGGATATTTCACCCGGCGATGTCCCCGTCGACGTAGAACCAGCGGCCGCCCTCGCGGACGAACCGGCTCACCTCGTGCAGCTGCCCACGCTCGTGCAGCCGCCCGCGCACGCTCGACCCCGCCCCCGACCGGAACGTCGCGACGAACTCCACCTCGCCGTCGTCGTCGAACGGGCCGCCGCCGCGCGTGGCCAGGACGTCGAGCCGGCGCCACTGCTGGTCGGGGTCCAGCTCCAGGGAGGCCGGCCGCGTCGTCGGGTGCCACGTCTGCAGGAGGTACGGAGCGTCGCCGACGGCGAAGGCCGAGTACCGCGACCGCATGAGCGCCTCGGCGGTGGCCGCGGGCCGCGCACCGGCGTGCAGCGGCCCGCAGCACTCGCCGTAGGGGAGGCCGGTCAGGCAGGGGCAGTGTGCGGCGTCGTCCATGAAGGCATGCTCCCTCACGCCGAGGTCAGGGCGCGAGGATGTCCTCTGCCCGGACGAGCTTCACGGCAGGGTCGCTGCCGGCCGCATCGACCAGCCGCCGGGTGAAGCCTGACCGCGCGGCCAGGACGACCGACGCCCCTTCCGTCGACAGGCCGGCCTGGGCCAACGCCGGAATCTTGTACTCGCGCAGGTCTCTCAGGACATCGGTGTCCACGGGCGAGCTCGTCCACTTCGCCTCGGCGACGACGCGTACGGTCCGCCCGTCGAGGCCCACGACGTCGATCTCCTCGGTGAACCTCTCCTTCGCGCGGCGCAGGGGATGAAGCGCAGGACCCCACCATCCGCCGACGGCGGGTGCTTCGGCGCTGTACCGGGCGCGCACCCAGTCCTTCAAGACCTCTTCGAAGGTCTGTGCCGCGTGGTCGGCCAGAGCCGGAGCGATCCGTGACTCGACGTACCTGCGTGCATCGAGGCCCGCCTCGAGGTCCCCGCGTCGCGGGTGCACGAACCGGAACCAGAACCGGAGAAAGTCGTCGTCGCAGCGCCATTGGGTGTTCCTGCTCTGCGGAGCGGCACCGACAGGCCGATGCCGGGAGACGAGATGCAGCTCCTCGAGGGTTGCGAGGTACTCCGGGAGGCGCTGTGCCGGCGTGTGCAGCATGCCCGCGATGTCCGCGATCTGTTGAGGGCGCGCGGCCAAGGCGGCGAGTATCGATAGATAGGTGGTGGGTTCTCGTAGCTCGGCGGACAGCAGCGCGAAGGGTTCGTTGAAGAGCGGGCCGTAGGGATCGACGACCTGCTCGGTGATCGACTCGAGGAGCGGGCGCCCCGCGAGCGCCGTGAGGTAGCGGGGCATGCCGCCCGCGACGGCGAAGCGCTGCAGCTGGGTGACGGGGTCGTCGCCCGCCATGAACTCTGTGGCGCCCACGAAGCGCAACGGCCGCAGGCGCAGCGGTGTGGTGCGCCCGTGGAGGGGGTTTTTCTCCGCCTGCAGCGACTCCATCACCGAGAGGGTCGAGCCGGCGAGAACCAGTTTCAGGTGCGAGTGGTCACGTTCCTCCTCCATGACGGCCTGGATCGACGTCAGGTGGGCCCGCTGTTCCGCTGCGGTGGTCCCGAGCAGGTAGGGGAACTCATCGACCACGGCGAGGACCTGTTTGTCGCGGGCCAGTCGATAGAGAGCGCGGACCAGGTCGGCTGCGCTCTCGAGGTGGGGCGTCACACCGAGGTGCGGTGCGAGCTGAGCAGCGAGGCGGTCGAGCTGCATGCCCGGAGACAGTCGGTCGGCCACCAGGACGACGGCGGGCTTGCCGTGGGCGAACCGGTGCAGGAGCCAGGACTTCCCGACGCGCCGGCGGCCGGAGAGAGCGACGGGGTCCGCCTCCGGGGAGGCCCACCACGCTGCGAGGCGTTGCAGCTCCGCGGTGCGGTTGTGGAACTGCGTGACACGAGGCCAGGAGTAGGCTTCCATGCGATTAGTGTAATCGTGGCGATACTAATCGTCTACCGGTTGCCTGGGAGCTCTTCGAGCAGCACGCGGTGGGACAGCACGGGCGGCACGGTGGAGAACGCGAACCCGAAGAGGGCCAGGCATGCCACGGCACCCGCCGGAGACGTCCCGGCGGCCCACAGCCCGACCAGAGCGACGACCAGCACGCCCGCCCGAGTGCAGCGGCCCGCAGCACTCGCCGTAGGGCAGACCGCTCAGGCAGGGGCAGCGTGCGGCGTCGTCCATGAGGACATCCTGACGTACCCCCTCCGGGACCCGGATAGAGTGATCGGGGTGTACGAGGACTGGAAGCGTCGCCGAGCCGCTCGGCAGGTCGAGCCCGGGGACGGGCGGCCGTTGCAGCCCTACCGGTGGTGGCAACTGTTCTCGCGGGCTCTGTTCCACCTGCACCTCGATGGAGTGGCCGGCCGGCAGACCTGGACCGTGGACGTCAAGCTGGGGGGCGACTCGGACGGCGAGGTCCGGGCGCACCTCTATCGCGACGGTGTTCACCACGCCCGGTCGAAGCTCCCGGCCACCTTCCCGGTTCCGGGTGGTGCCGTGGAGGTGGCGGCCAGCAACTACGGGCTCAAGCGCTGCCATTTCGTGGCCGAGGACGGCAGCGAGCGGCAGCTCGTCCCGGACCGCTCGTCGGCCGAGGGGCGTCGCGCGCGGCTGGATCGTGAACACCCGGCCGCGAGCCGGACCGTCAGCCTGGTGTCCGTCGTCGTCCTGCTCGTCTCGCTCGTGCTGGGTGTGCCGCAGCTCGTGCAGGAGGTCTCGCAGATCCCGTTCGTCGCCGAGAGTGTCGGCTCCTTCACGTCGCCGATCGTGCTCCCCGCCTGGAGCAACGTCACGATTCTGGTGCTCGCCCTCATGGCCAGCACCGAACGCGCCCTCCGCCTGCGCTACAACTGGCTGCTCGACGGCGGGGTGTTCGACGGCGAGACGTGACGGTCAGGCCGGCTGCGCGCCGTCCTCCAGGACTTCGTCCACCGATGCTGCGGCCACGGACCCCAGCGGCGGGTTCCGACGTTCCTCGACGAGCGCCGTCACCAGCGCCAGCAGCACCATCGCGGCGCTGAGCAGGGGCACGAACCGCACGCCCACCACGGTCACCAGCGCGGCTCCCAGACCGGACCCCGCGGCGATCCCCAGGTTGAACAGGGACGACGAGATGGCCTGACCCATGTTGGTCCCGCGCGGGGAGACGAGCAGCACGCGGTGGGACATCACGGGCGGCACGGTGGAGAACGCGAAGCCGAACAGCGCGAGGGAGACGACGGCGCCGGCCTTCGAGTCGCCGAACGCCCACAACGAGAGCAGCGCCACGACCAGCAGCGCACACCCGACCAGGAGGGAGCCGGCAGGCCGTCGGTCGAGGAACCGGCCGACGACGACGGCGCCCGCCACGCCCGCGCCGCCTTGCAGCAGGAGCAGCAGCGGGATGTCGGACTGGCTGAACCCTGCGACGTCCTGCAGGTACTGCGTGACGAACGTGATGATCCCGAACGCACCGGTGACCACCAGCACGGTGGTGACCATGAGGAACCCGAACCGCCGCCCCGACGGGAAGGGTGCCTCGCTCGCGCCACCGGCCGACGGTGCGACCGACGGGAACATGACGATGACGATGACGGTGATGATCGTGGACAGCACCGCGACGGCGACGAACGTGGTCCGCCACGACGTGATCTCTCCGAGCCAGGTCCCGGCCGGCACGCCCAGCACGGGGGCGAGCGAGTTGCCGATCGCGAGGCGGGCCATGGCCTTGCCGCGCGCGCCGGGTGGGAACAGGCCGGCGGTGGCCGGCACCACGGCCACCCAGAACAGCGCCTGGGCGAGCGCGGTGACCACGCGGGCGATGACGAGCTGCTCGTACGACGGCGTCAGCGCGGCCCAGAGGGTGGCCACGGCGGCGACGCCCGCGCAGGCCGCCAGGACCCACCGGCGGGGCACGGCGCGGGTGAGGTGCGCGAGCGGTACCGAGCTGACGAGCACCACGAGCGCGTAGGCGGTGACCAGGAGGCCGATCTGGGAGGTCGGCCGGTCGAGGTCGGGTGCCATGAGGGTCAGCAGCCCGGAGGGCAGCGACTCCACGGTCACGAAGAGGAACGTCGAGGAGGCCAGCGCGACCAGGATGATGGTGGCGCGGCGGGGGTCGACGGCGGGGCCGGCGGTGGTCATCGAAACGATTCTATGCACGCTGGGCGCCAAACGGTCGCGCCACCGCCCGCACCTGCACTGTGATCGTTCACAGCCCTCCGGCTAGACTCATCGACCATGGAAGGCCCGACCACCGGCGACGCCGGGGCCACCGCGCCCGAGCAGGCTCCGCCGTCGTCCACCGCACGCCGAGCCCGTAAGACCCCGAAGCGGCCGACGATCCGTGACGTCGCCGCCGTCGCCGGTGTGTCGCGCGGGACCGTCTCGCGCGTGATCAACGGCGGCCACTGGGTCTCGCCCGAGGCACGCACCGCCGTCGACGCCGCCATCAAGCGCACCGGCTACCGCGCCAACGAGCACGCCCGGTCGCTGGTCACAGGCCGTTCCAACTCGATCGCGTTCCTCCTGACGGAGCCGCAGCACCTGCTCTTCGAGGACCCCAACTTCTCCCTGCTGCTGCGCGGCGCCACCCAGGCGGCCGCCGCGCGCGAGATGCCCATGGTCCTGCTCGTCGCCGGCACCGCCGAGGAGCGCCGCCGCGTGGCGCACTACGTCGAGGCGGGGCACGTGGACGGCGTCCTGCTCATCAGCTCCCACGCGGGCAACCCGATGCTGGCCGAGCTCCTGGACCTCGGCATCCCGACGGTGGCGTGCGGTGTCCCCCTCGGCTACGAGGACAAGGTGGCGTACGTCGCGGCCGACGACCTCTCCGGCGGTCGCGCGATGACCAAGCACCTCATGGCCTCCGGGCGCCGCCGCATCGCCACCATCACCGGCCCCCTGGACACGCCCGGCGGTGTCCTGCGCCTGCAGGGCTACCGCGAGGCGCTGGGGGAGCGGTTCGACGAGGGGCTCGTGGTCCACGGCGACTACTCGCGCGAGAGCGGTCGGCTCGGCATGGCGCGGCTCCTGGCCGAGCACCCGGACGTCGACGCCGTGTTCGTCCACAGCGACCTCATGGCCGCGGGCGCGCTGACCGCCGCGCAGACGTCGGGGCGTACGGTGCCCGACGACGTCGCGGTGGCCGGGTTCGACGACAACGGGGTGGCCGCCCAGCTCCACCCGGCGCTGACGACCATGCGCCAGCCCTACGAGCGGATCAGTGCCGAGATGGTGCGGCTCCTGCTGCGCGTCGTCGAGGGCGAGGAGCCGTCCGCCGTCACCCTGCCGACCTCGCTCGTGGTGCGCGACTCCGCCTGAGTCACGCGACCCTCAGGGTCGCTGCCACTCCTGCTGGAGGAGCCCGTAGACCAGGGTGTCGGTCCACTCACCCTTGGACCACCAGTCCGCCCGCAGGTGACCCTCGCGCTGCATCCCCACCCGGGCGCAGAGCCGGGCCGACGGCTCGTTGCGCGCGTCGAGCTGGGCCACCACGCGGTGCATCCGGTACCGGTCGAACGCCACGCCGAGCAGGGAGCGCAGCGCCTCCGTCGCGAAGCCTCGGCCGCCGAACGCCGGGTTGAAGGCCCAGCCGACCTCCCCGCGCGACATGGTGTCTCCCGTCGTCCACAGGGCGACGTCGCCGATCACCGTTCCCTCGTGCTCGACGACCAGGGCCAGCGCCGACGAGGGACCGTCGACGCCGGTGCGCTGCTGACGCAGGGCGAGCTGGGTCTCGGCATGCTCGCGGGTCCACGGCTCCTCGAGGAGGAACCGTGCGACCTCTGGGTCGGCGTAGTAGTCCAGCAGCGGCCCGAGGTCGTCGTCGCGGTACGCGCGCAGCGTGAGCCGGCTCGTCCTGATGGGCAGGGGAGCAGGGAGCGGGGCGGTCACCTTAGTCACGGTGAGGCACTTTAACCCGGGGCGGGCGCGCCGACCCGGTGGGCGCGGCCCGCACGGAGCGCCAGCGGCGCGTGGCTGCCCGGGCCGGGCCGGGCGCCGTGTCTGGTTGCTGCCACCCGGGAAGGTGTCGACGCCGGCCCTTGCATGTTCATGCCGAAAGCCTTTGGCCGCCGACTCCGCTGCTGAAGACTCCCGCCAGGACTCGATCGGAGACAAGGACGGTGCGCCATGATCGCCACGTGTTGCGCGGGTCGACGATGACCGCGGCAGGGCAGCCGACGGCGGTGGCCGCGGCGGCGGGTCCAGCGCCCGCGCGACCGCACCGCGAGCTGAGCATCGTCGAGGCCTTCCGGAGCAGGCTGAGCGGGTCGGTCGGGCCGATCGACCCCGCCGACCTCCACCCGCGAGACGCCCGCTCGGACGCCGCGCTGGAGGCGGCCTGGCGCCGGACCGGTCGGCGTGCAGGGCTGGAGACGTTCGCCGCGACGGTCTTCTCGGCACTCCGGGGCGCCTACGACGACAAGTACGGACGCTGGGACGAGGTCAACGACCTGCGCGACCTCTATCCGACGACGTGGTCCGCACCGATCCGGGACCGGCTGCCGCGCGTCGGCGTGCGCTCGGCGCTGGGAGTCGGCGTGAACGACGCCCGCGAGGTGCGGATGCTGGTCCCCGACCCCCGCGTCGAGCTCCACCTGGTCGACGTGAGCACGCGCGCGCTGTCGGCGGCCGGGACCCATCTGCACGACTACGACGCCGTCCGCTGCACGAACAGCACGTTCGAGGGCTGGGACGGCCCGGCCGGCGCGTTCGACCTGTTCTTCGCCCTGCGGACGGTCAACAGCACCTCCGTGGACGTCGGCGAGTTCGTCCGGAAGTCCCGTCGCATGGTGCGTCCAGGCGGCACGCTCGTCTACTCCGTGCCGAACGGGTACGTGTGCGACGAGGCGCCGGGCGGTGAGGTCCACGGGATGTACGACCCGGACTCGGGGCGGTTCGACGAGCAGCGTCCGACGGCGCTCGCCGACCAGGTGCGTCGCATCCTGGTGGCCTCCGGCTGCGAGCGCCCGGAGGTCGTGGCCGGCCCCGCGGAGATCTTCGTGCTGGCACAGGCATCCTCCGAGGAGGGGACGGCGCCATGAGCTCGGCGTACTTCAGGCTGATCCGCCCGCACTGGACGATCGCGAGCACGCTGGCCGCGACGGCCGGCATCTTCCAGGCGTGGTCGGAGGGTTACAGCAAGCCATGGCTCGCCGCGGTCGTCGTCGCGGCCGCCTTCACCTCGCACGCCTTCATGGAGGTGTGGGACGAGATCAAGGACTTCCAGCACTACCGCAACGAGTTCCCGGCGGAGTCGTCCGACCCTCTGACGCTCTTCTCGGGAGGGAGCGGCGTCCTGACGGGCCGGCGGCTGCGGATGGAGTCGGTGCGCCGGTTCTTCTGGACGTTGCTGGTCGTCTACGCGGTCCTGCTGGGAGTCATCATCAGCCAGGTCGGCTGGCGGTTCCTGCTCTGCGTCGCGGTGGGGTTCTTCTTCCTCTTCGGGTACAACGCCGTCGTCAAGCTGTCGTACAACGGCTTGGGCGAGCTGGCGAACTTCGTCGCGTTCGGCCCCGTCCTCGTGTGCTCGGCCTACCTCGCGCTGCGGCTGGGCTCCGGCGCCGACGTCACGGACACGGGCAGCTGGAACCTGGTCGCCTCCCTCGACCTCCAGGTGGTCGCTGTCTCCGTCGTCCTGGGGGTCATCTGGTTCGGCAGCCTCCACGTGCAGGAGATGCTGGACCTGGAGGAGGACGCGGCCGGCGGCAAGCGGACTCTCGTCGTCCGGTACGGCAGGGAGTACGCCGCGCGCGTCCCGTGGGTGACGGCGATCGTCGTCGTCGGGCTCCTGTGCGGGCTGGCCGTGGACCGGCCGCTCTACCTGGTGGCGCTCCCCGCCGCGATCCTCCACGCCGTCGAGACGTTCCGGTTCATGCGGCGGTGGCGTGACCACACGTACTTCATGAGGAAGATGAGCGACTTCTTCGTCTACCGGAACTTCGTGCTCATCGGGTCGAGCATGCTGCTCGCCACGGCGCTGCTGCCGACCCCGCCCGGCGTCGACCCCGTGGACCGGTGGCTGCTCGTGGCCTGTGCGGTCGTGAGCTTCCTGCCGGCGGCGTTCTGGCTGTCCGGCAACGGCGTGTTCCGGTGGCGCCGACACCCCCAGGAACCCGAGAGGATCGACGCGCCATGACACGCAAGGAGACGAAGAACGAGGCGGCACGGGTGACGCCGTACGCGGACGACCGCGCGAAGACGGCGCAGATCGGGTCGATGTTCGACTCGATCGCCGAGCGGTACGACGCCCTCAACCGGGTGATCAGTCTCGGGCTCGACCGCCGTTGGCGGCGTCGAGCGATACAGATGCTGAGCCGTCGGCGCCCCGGCCGTGCCCTGGACGTCGCGACCGGGACGGGGGACATGATCGTCGACCTGCACCGGATGCTGGACGTCGACGAGGTGACGGGTCTCGACCTGTCGGCCGGCATGCTGAGCCTCGCACGGGGCCGGGTCACCAAGGAGGCGCCCGACGCGCAGGTGACTCTCGTCCAGGGCGACTGCGCGTCCATGCCGTTCGACGACGACCGGTTCGACCTCGTCACCGCCGTGTTCGGGGTGCGCAACTTCGAGGCTCTCGAGGAGAGCCTGGCCGAGATGCGCCGGGTCCTCGCTCCGGGCGGCGAGTGCCTGGTGCTGGAGTTCTCCCGGCCACGAGGAGCGCTCTTCCGGCTGGGCTTCTGGACGTACTTCCGCACGTTCGTCCCGCTGGTGGGCCGGGTGCTGTCGGCGGACCCCGCGGCCTACCGGTACCTGCCACGGTCGGTCGCCACGTTCCCGTCGCCCGGCGCGTTCCGGACGATGCTCGAGGACGCCGGGTTCGGGGACGTCACGGTGCGCCCGATGAGCAACGGCATCTGCACCGTGTACCTGGCGAGCCCGACCACCTCGTCATGACACGGGTGAGCACGCCCGTCGCCGTCCCGCCCGGCGGTGATCGACGGGTGCCCCGGACCAGGCCCGCGCGCGACCTGTCGGAACTCCCCGGACGGTCCGGCATCCCGGCCGGCCTGACCAACCTCGTGGGATGGGCGACGCGGGGCGAGGACCATCTGCGGCGGCAGCGGGAACGCCACGGACCCGTCTACCGGCACATGTTCGGTGTCGACCCGATCGTGTGCGTGGCGGACCCGGTCGCCGTCGCCCGCATGGCGCGCAACCGTGACGGGATCTGGTCGGCCGCCTCGGCCTGGGGCTTCTACCTGTCCGGGATGGACCCCCGCATCCAGGGGTGGGACGGCATCCTGACGCTCGACGGGCCGCCGCATCGCGACGTACGGCGTCTGCTGTCCCCGGAGCTCGTCGGTCACGGCACGGCGGCGGGCTGTCGCGAGCTCGTGCGCCGGGCGGTGGCAGGCTGGGTCGCGTCGGGACGGACCTCCTTCGCGGCGGACGTCCGGCGTCTCCTCGCGGACATGACGGCGCTGACGTTCCTCGGGATACGCGATCCTCGGCGCGCGCGTGAGCTCGACCGTGCGATCGCGAACCTGTGGCGTGCCAGCTTCACCCCTGCGCTCGGCCCGGCCGGCGTCCTGGTCCGCCGGCCCCTGCTCGGCGCGTACCGCACGCTCCACGACGCCCTGATGGCCCGGCTGCGCGACGGCGTCGACGGCCCCGACCTCTTCAGCCGGTTCCGGGCCGCTCGGGGCACGTTCGACTGGGCGGACGACGACACGCTGGTCCGCACCTTCGTCTCGACGATGCTCGCGGCCTTCGACACGACGGCGAACTCGGCGGCCAGCATGGCCCATCTCCTCGCCTCCGCGCCGGACTGGCAGGCGCGGATCCGTGCCGAGGTCTGCGACGACGCCGCTCCGGGCGAGGACGCCCTGCAGACCGTCGGGATGGTCTGGCGGGAGTCGATGCGGCTCTACCCGGTCGCCTCGCACGTCATGCGGCGCAACGTCGTGGAGTGCGAGGTCGCCGGGAGGCCCATCCCGCGCGACAGTCTCGTCTTCGGGCTGCTCGGCTCGGGGTTGCGCGACCCGTCGTCGTGGCCGGAGCCCGACCGGTTCGACCCGGAGCGCTTCGCGCCCGACCGGAGGCAGCAGGGTGCGCGCGTGCGCGGGGGTGCGATGCCGGGTTTCATGCCGTTCGGTGTCGGTCCGCACGCCTGCGTCGGCGGACAGCTCGCCGAGCGGCAGGTGCGGACCGTCTTCGCGACGTTGCTCCGGAGCGCCGAGATCGCCCACCCGTCGAGACCCGCGGCTGTCCGTGCCCCGCGGCACGTCTACGCCCCGCTGGGACGCGTCGCGGGGCCGGTCCGGCTGGCGGTGAGCCCAGCATGACCACCGCCCCGTCGACGTCGGCCCGCCCGGTCCGGCCGCTGGGCGTGCCCGGTCCGGGCGTCCGGACCGCCACGGACCTCTCCCGTGACGACCTGCTGCGGGTGGCGCGCGGCGGGCTCGAGGACTTCCTGCGCACCCTGCCGTTCGAGGACGGCGCGGGCCTGCGGGTGACGATGGAGCACGCCTGCCTGCCCGCGGGCAAGATGGTCCGTCCGTTGATCATGCTGGCCGCCGCCGCCGGGTGCGGGGCCGACCTCTCGGCCGTCGCGAAGGTGGCGGTCGCCATGGAGGTGGGGCACTCCGCGAGCCTCGTGCACGACGACATCATCGACGGCGACCGGACGCGGCGGGGGAGGCCGTCCGTGTGGTCGGCGTACGGCACGGAGAGTGCGCTCCTGACGGGCGACGCCCTGATCTTCGCCATGTTCCGGGCGATCGCCGAGAGCGGCCTCCCGGCAGCGACCGTCGCGGAGGCCGTGCGGCTGGTGGCGGCGATGGGGCACGAGCTCTGCTCGGGAGAGGTGCTGCAGGAGCAGGCGACCGTCCGTGCCGACCTGACCTTCGACACCTACCGCCGCGTCGTCATGCTCAAGACCGCCTCCATCCTGCGGGTGTGCGCCGAGCTCGGGGCGGTGGTCGCCGGGGCGGACGACGCCCGCGGGTTCCTGCGGCAGTACGGGAACCAGCTCGGCCTGGCGTTCCAGGTGCAGGACGATCTGCTCCCGTACCTGAGCACGCACGAGGAGTCGGGGAAGTCACCGGAGAGCGACCTGCGGTGCCGGCGCGCGAGCCTGCCCGTGGTGACGGCGTACGAGCACGGCACCGCGTCCGAGCGGCGGGTGCTCGAGGCCTTCTTCGCGGCGCCGGACGTCGACCAGGACCACCGGGCGGTCGTCGAGATCGTCGCCGGGACAGGCAACCTGCGACGAGGGACGGAGCTCGCCGGGCAGTCTCTCGCCGCTGCCGGCGACGCGCTGACGGCGCTCGGGGACGCCCCGGGTGTGTCCGTGCTCCTGGAGGTGCTCACCGCACTGCGTGGCCGGACGCGATGATCCCGGCGAGCGCCGACCTGCCGCTGGCGCTGGGCTCGGTGCCGGCGGCCACCGTCTTCACGGTGATCAGCGGTCTGGGGACCCTCGCGTGGCTCCTCGCGTACGTCCTGGTGGTCCGTCGGGGGTTCCTGGACCGCACCTACGGCATGCCGCTGGCGGCGCTGGCGGCGAACATCGGCAACGAGCTCATCTTCGCGGTCGTCCACCCGGCCGAGGGTCTGCTGCGCTGGTCGAACTTCCTGTGGGCGGCGGTCGACGTCGTGATCGTCTGCCAGGTGATCCGCTACGTCCCCCGGGAGCTGCCGTCGCTCGGCGCCCGGTGGAGCCGCCTGACGGTTCCCCTGGCGATCGCCGTCGCGACCGTGCTGCAGCTGTCGTTCATCGCCGAGTTCGACGACTACGGCGGTGCCTACTGCATCTTCGGGATCAACGTCATGATGTCTCTCTGCTTCGTGCAGATGGCGTTGGCGCGCGGTGACCGGCGCGGGCAGTCGATCCCGATCGCGGTCGCGAAGCTCGTCGGGACCGCTCTCTTCTCGCTGGCCATGTTCTTCTTCAGCCGCGACGACTTCGCACGGGGACCGCTCCTGACCGTGCTGTACGTCGTCTGCTTGGTCGCCGACGTCGCCTACGTGGCCCTCCTGCGCCGCCTGCCCGCGGTCCGGGCCTGAGGCGCCCGCTGAGGGACCGGCCCCCCGTCCGCGTACAGGACTGACCGGTTGCTGCCACGCCCCTCGCCGGAGAGACGGCCGCCTTGCACCTTCATGCCGGAACCCTTGGTCCGCCCCGGCGTCCGGCCAAGACTCGTCCTGGCCGTTCAGCCGCACGGCACACCAGGACCCAACTCACGACAAGGGCGGAGCGCCATGACTGTCACCATCGACGAGATCCAGGACGAGATCAAGAACATCGTCTGCGACATCCTCGAGGTCGAACCCGACGAGGTCACCCGGACCAGCATGTTCAAGGAGGACCACGACGCCGACTCGCTGCGGGCGATCGAGATCGTCTCCTCGCTGGAGCGTGGTTTCGGGATCGACATCGCGCAGGCCGACATGGCGCGCATGGTCAACATGGACGGGGTCCTGTCCGTCGTCGACGAGGCGCTGGCGAGGAAGTAGGGATGCCCGCCACCGTCCTGGACGAGCCCGCCGTCGGCGTCACGCCGGCGCCGGTCGAACGCATCGTCATCACCGGCATCGGGGTCATCAGTTCCGTCGGTGAGGGCGTCGACGAGTTCCGCGAGGCGCTGCGCGACGGCGTGTCCGGCGCCGCTCCGATCACGGCGTTCGACACCACGGGCTACGACCGCGAGCTCGCGTGCGAGGTCCCCCGGGCCTCGGACGCGACGTCCCCCGACGGGCGCGCAGCCCAGTTCGCCGTCGGGGCGGCGACGCAGGCGATCGCCGACGCGGGGCTGACGGCGGAGCAGCTGCGGCCGCTGCGCGGAGCGGTCGCCGTCGGGACGACCGACGGCGAGTCGCAGGACATCGACGAGCTCGTCCGGCTCGAGGTGCTGCACGGCGTCGGGGACGACGGCGCCGACCGGCTGCGCAGCAGGGTCCAGCCGTTCCGCCTGTCGACCGCGGTCGCGCGGTCGTTGGGTCTCTCCGACGTCGACGTGGCGACGATCGCCACGGCGTGCGCGGCCGGCAACTACGCCATCGGCTACGGCTTCGAGGCCCTCCGCTCCGGCGAGGCGCAGTACGCCCTGGTCGGGGGTGCGGACGCCCTGTGCCGCAAGACGTTCACCGGCTTCTACCGGCTGGGGACGATCACCCCGGACGTCTGCCGGCCGTTCGACGCCGACCGGCAGGGGATCCTGACAGGTGAGGGCAGCTGCGTCCTGCACCTGGAGACGGAGTCGGCGGCACGTGCCCGCGGCGCCCGCATCTATGCCGAGGTCCTGGGCTACGGGCTGTCCTGCGACGCGTCCCACCCTGTGGCGCCCGACGTGACGGGCATCGCCCGGTGCATCGAGTCGGCGCTCGACGGGTCCGGCGTCACCCCGGCCGACGTGGACCTCGTGTCCGCGCACGGGACGGGGACCCGCGCCAACGACGTCACCGAGTGCGCCGCTCTCGGCAGGGTCTTCGGCGAGAAGGTCCCCACGACGGTGTCGATCAAGTCGATGCTCGGCCATGCCATGGGCGCGGCCAGCGCGCTCGGTGCGGCCGCCTGTGCCATCGCGATCGAGTCGGGGTTCGCCCCGCCGACCATCAACCACCGGCAGACCGACGAGGACTGCCCGGTCGACTGCGTGCCCAACGAGAGCCGGGCGGCCGACCTGCAGGTCGTGGTCAACGACGGGCTCGCCTTCGGTGGGAACAACGCGGTCGTCGTCCTGGGCCGGCCCCGCGTCGAGGAGGAGCAGACCGATGCGACATGACACGTACCCGGTGATCGCCGGGACGGCCGCGCTGTGCGCCGTCGGCGCGGGGGTGGACGAGTGCTTCGAACGGCTGGTGGCCGGGGACAGCGGCGTCGGGCCGCTGGTCGCGTTCCCGGCCGCGCGGTTCGGCGTCCGGAACGCCTACCAGGTGAGCGAGCCCCCGAGGGCGGAACGTGAGCACCTGCTCGCGTCCCGGCTGCTGGTCGAGGCGGTCAAGGACGCGGCCGCCGACGCCGGTCTGGCGTCGCTGCGGGGCGTCCCCGTCGTCGTCGGTACCGGCCTGGGCGAGACCCGGACCGTGGAGTCTGCGTGGCTGGACGGCAAGCCTCTCGACGACGCCGAGAGCTCGTTGGTCGAGGGCGTACGCCTGGCGACCGACGCGGAGGACGTCCAGGTCTTCTCCAACGCCTGCTCGGCATCGCTCTACGCCCTGGCCGTGGGGTGCGACCTGATCGTCGAGGGGACGGCGGACGCCGTCGTGGTGGCCGGGGTGGACGTGCTCTCGCAGAGCATGTTCGGGCTCCTGGACCGCGTGCATCTCGACCCGCCGACGAGCGTGCGGCCGTTCGACGCCGATCGCCTGGGCGTGATCATGGGTGACGGAGCGGCCGCGGTGGTCCTGCGGCGGGGTGACGCCCGGGCGAGCTCCCCGGACCTCGTCGCGGTGCGGGCCGTGGCGCTCGGCTGCGACGCCTTCCACTCCACCGCGCCGGACGACGCCGGCATCGAGCACACGATCCGGGCCGCCCACGCCGCCGCCGGGATCGACGCGGACGACCTGGACGCCGTCTACGCGCACGGCACCGGGACGGTCCTCAACGACCGGGCGGAGGCGGCCGCCCTGTCGCGCGTCGTGCCCGGCAGCGTCCCGGTGACGAGCGTCAAGGGCGCCACCGGGCACACGTCGGGAGGGTCCGGTCTGTTCAGCCTGTGCATGGCCGTCGAGACGCTGCGGCGGCGCACGCTCCCCGGCACGGTCGGACTCGACCACGTCGACCCGGCCGCGGCGGGCCTCTCGCTCAGCGGCCGGACCCGAGACCTCGACGACCCGCGCCTGGCACAGGTCGACGCGTTCGGCTTCGGCGGCCTCAACGCCGTCGCGATCCTCGAACGCGACCCGCGCCCCCGAGCGGTGGCGGACGCCTGGGCCGGGACGGTCCGGGCCCAGCGCGCCGGCACCACCACGGAGCCACGCGACGGGGCGTCGGCTCGCCTGCTGGCCGGGCCCTACGGCACCGTCGAGGTGCTGGCGGCGGGAGCGTGCTTCCCCGACGACGGCGTCCACGGCGTCGCCGGGTCGTCCGCACCCGTGGCGTCCGACGGCGAACCGTTCGACCTGCGTGCCGCCGTCGGGCGCAAGGGCTTCCGCACCATGACGCCGGCGACGCGTGTCGCGATGGTCGCCGCGGCAGAGGCCACGGCCGGCAGGTGGACCCTGGGCAGCCGGGACGACGGGAGCACCTTCTTCGAGGACGGTCTGCGCCGCGGGATCGTGGCGGCCTCCGCCTACGGCAACACCGCCACCGTGTGCGAGGTCGCCGGTCAGATCGAGACCGAGGGCGTGCAGTCGACCAGCGCGCTGGAGCTGCCGAACGCCAGCCGCAACGTCCTCGCGGCGACCGCCGCGATCCGGCTGGGCGTGACCGGCCCCTGCCTGACCATGGACACCGGCGCCGCAGGCGGCTGGGACGCGCTGCGGTGGGCGGTCCACCTCATCCGGTCCGGACGCTGCGACGAGGTGCTCTACCTGGTCGCCGAGGCGCCGTCCGACCAGGTGGCCGCGCTGACCGGTGACGAGCTCGCGCACGGGTCCGTCGCGCTGCTGCTCGGACGTCCCGGGACGACGAGGCCGGCCCGGACGGTGGACCACGGCCGGGCCGCACCGGCGCAGGGAGCGGAGGTCCGCGGGACCACGGCCACGCTGGGTGCGGCGCTCGCCGTCGTCTCGGCGCTCGCGGCGGTCCCCGCGGCCCACGACGGCGTCAGCGCGGTCGAGGGCCCGACCGGCACGTGGTGGGTGAGCGCCTCGTGAGCACCCGTGTCCGCATCCTGTCGGGCCTGGCCGGCGCGCCCGGCCTCTGGGACGAGACTGTCGCGGAGCTGACCCGGCTGCGCCCCGACGTGTCGGCCGACGTCGCGGACGTGCCGTGGCACGCACAGGCGGGAGGCGGCTGGGCCGAGCCCGGGTGGGACCCGCAGCAGGCCACGTCGCGGCTCGTGCGGTCCGGCGACGTCCTGGTGGCGCACTCCTTCGCGGCCTCGCTCGTGCTGGCGCACCTGTGCGGCCGCGACCGAGTGCAGCCCCGGGCGGCCGTGATCGTCTCCCCGTTCTACCGGTCCTCCGCCCGGGACTTCCGCTGGTCGACCCTGGAGCACTTCTTGACCCGGTTCGACGAGTTCCTCGAGACGGGGCTGGTCTCCCGGACCGGGCACCGGATCGACCCGGAGATCCGCCGGGCGATGGCGCGGTCCGTCCGCGACCGGATGGGGGCGTACGGCTGGATGGCCTTCATGTCCGCCTACCTGGCCACGCCGGCCGCCGAGACGGCGGCCGCCACCGTCCCCGTGCACGTGGTGTACGGGACCGCGGACGGCGTCGCGCCCCCGGCCGACGCGGTGGAGCTGGCGCGGGTGCTGCCGTGGGCACGGCTGCACCCCGTCGAGGCGGGCGACCACTTCCCGATGACGACCGACCCGGCGCTGGTGGCCGGGGTCGTCCGGGACGCGATCGACCGGTCGGCGCACCGGACGGTGCACCCCCGGTCCGCACGAGCCGCGACGGCGCGGTCGAGCCACCAGCCTGTCCCGCGGGGACGGCGTCAACCACGCAAGGAGCTGACATGACATCCGCTGTGATCGAGACCGTCGCCGCACCCGACCGGGCGACGACCGAGACGACCCTCCGCCCTCGGTTCGAGGGCACCAACATCTGCACCTGGATCGGGTTCAAGCACGTGAACTACCTCGTCGAGGAAGCCGTCCTCGACTGGCTGCGGCAGAACGGATGGCCCAGCCGCAGACTGTTCGAGGAGGCAGGCGTCGGGGTCGACCTCGTGGGCATCACGACGCGGATCCTGCACGCCCTGCACATCGACGACGAGGTGAGGTTCGCCGTGACGGTCGCCGTCGGGGACTCCGGCCTGACGGCGAAGGTGGCGGGGAAGGTCGACCGTGACGGGCACGAGGTGAAGGCCGTCACCTCGACCGTCACCGTCCAGCTGCGTGCCGAGGACCGCCACGGTGACGGTGTCGACGACGTCCCCGCGTTCCTCCGGCCCGCCGTCGTCGCGCGCCTCGAGCCGACCGTGCCGGTCCCGCCGAACGTGCCGGCCGACGCGCTCGGCGACACGCTCCTGACCGGTCGCGGCGGCGTGAGCACCGCCGTCGACCCCCGGCTGCGCAGCGGGGACCGCCCCGCGGTCGTCTGGTCGTGGCGCATCCCGTACTTCTACTGCCACCACACGGTGCGCATGCAGATGTCGGGCTTCCTGCGCCAGATGGAGGAGGTCGTCGACCTCTTCCTCGAGGAGCGCGGCGCCAGCATCCGCACCCTCCTGGACGAGCAGAACTGGATCCCCGTCGTCCCCAGCTCCACGATCGAGCTGACCGGCGAGGCGCTCATGGAGGAGGAGCTCGTCACCGTCTTCGAGGTCGTCCACGACTTCAAGGGCGTCACCTACACGTCGAGCATGACCTGCTACGTGGAGCGGGACGGCGAGCTCGTCCCGGTGGCCGTCGGTGAGATCACCCACGGCTACGCCGTCATCGACGACCGGCGCGACTGGAGCCTCGTGGACTTCGACGAGCGTCTCCTGACCGCCGTGCGGGGCTGAGCACGATGCCCCTCGCCAAGGTCAGCGGGATCGGCGCCGTGTGCCATGCCGGCAGCACGGTCGCCGAGGTGTGGGACGGGATGACCGATGCCGTGGTGGCACCGGTGGAGATCGGCGACGCGCACATGGACGGACCGGTGCGGCTGATCCATCTCGTCGCGGGCAGCACGTCCGAGCGTGACCGGTCGTTCGACGGTCCGGGACGCTCGCGCGCGGGGCGGCTGGCCGTCCGGGCGGCAGCCGAGGCGGTGCGCGACGCCGGCCCTGGACCGCGACCGGGACGCACCGGGCTGGTCGTCGGGTCGTGCATGGGCAACAGCGGCGAGTCGGAGCGCGTCCGGGAGGGCGCGGCCGAGGAGGCGCCGGAGCTGTACGGCATCGCCGCCGACGTGGCGACCGAGCTGGGGCTCCAGGGGCCCGTCCTCAACGTCGCCAACGCGTGCGCCGCGGGTGCCTACGCCGTCGGCCACGCTGCCGACCTGATCGCGACGGGCGAGTGCGACCGGGTCGTCGTCGTCGGGGTCGAGGCCTACTCGAGGGTGGCTCTCGGGTGCTTCAACCAGATGGCGGCGCTGGACCCCGAGCGCTGCCGCCCCTTCGCCGTGGACCGGGCGGGGACGGCCTTCGGGGAGGGTGCGGGCGCCCTCGTCCTCGACCGGACGGACGGTGCGGCCGCCGGAGCGGCCGGTGACGTGCTGCTCGGCGGCGCAGGATTCAGCTGCGACGCCGGGCACGCGACCGCACCGGCAGCGGACGGCGTGCAGGCGCGGCGCGCGTTCAGCGTCGCGCTCGAGGAGGCGGGCCTCGCCCCGGAGGGAATCGGGCTGGTCGTCCCGCACGGCACGGGGACCACGTTGAACGACCAGGTCGAGGCCGAGCTGCTGCGCGACCTCTGGCCGGAGCCGGCGGACGCGCCACCCGTCTACAGCGCGAAGGCACTCATCGGGCACACGGGCGGTGGCGCCGGTGCGCTCGCCGCCGTGATGGCCGTGCTGTGCCTGCGTGAGGGCAAGGTCCCGGCGAACTGCGACGTCGGGGAGCTCATGCCGCAGATGACGGGATACCTGCACGACGTCCCGTCTCCGGTCGCCGGGGCGGCCGTGGTCAACGCGTACGCCTTCGGTGGCAACAACGCCACCCTCGTCTTCCAGGGGGTCCCATGAGCGTCACAGTGGTCGCACACTCCGTCTGCCTGCCCGAGGACGCTCCGGAGGCACCCCGGATACCGTCCGACGGCGCGTGGTTCGACGTCCGGGAGCACCTCGGCCGCCGCGGGTATCGGCAGCTTCCCCTGCCCGCGCAGCTCGCCCTCGCGGCGGTGCGCCGGCTGAGTCCTCCGGACGGGTCGACGGCGGAGTCCACCGCCGGGGACCGGCTCGGGCTGTGGCTCGGCTCCAGCACGGCCGCCTCGCACTGCCTGGCGGACCTGGACGGCCGGATCCTCTCCGAGGGGACCGAGTCGCTCCCGCCGACCGGGGCGCCGTACTTCTCGGTGAACCTGGTGCCCTCCCGCGCGGCGAACGACCTGGGCGCCACCGGCCCGTCCGTCACCGTGACCAGCACGGGCACCGCGGTGCTGGACGCGATCGCCTGTGCGCGGCGGGCGCTGGCGTTGGGCCGTGTCGACGAGGCGACCGTGGTGGCCGTCGAGGTGCCCGACGGCGGGCAGAGCCGTGGCAGGCCGACGGAGTGCGGCGCGATCGCGCTGCAGCTGCGCACCGGCGGGGCCGGCGGGCACGTGCGCACCGCCTCGGCGTTCGTGGCCGGGGACCCGGCGAGCGCCGCACGCCTGGTGCGGGCGAACCTCGAGCCGACCGCATCCGTCCCGGTGCTGGTCGTCGAGCCGGGCGGATCGTCGTCCGACGGCTCGGGCCCGTTGGCAGGTGCTCTGCGGCTGGTCGAGGCCGTCCGGGACGGCGACGACCTCGCCGTCGTCGTCGCCGACCCGTCGGGGGCCGCCACCGGCGTCGTCGTCGAGCACTCACCGGTCAGTACCCACGAATCCGATCCTGTCAGGAGCATGACCCCATGAGCACAGCAGACGTGGAGACCCGGCCGCGGTCCCGCCCGGCGCAGGGCACCCGGACGGGCGAGTGGGCCGTCGTCCTCGGCGCGTCCAGCGGCATGGGTGCGGCCGTGGCTCGTCGGCTCGCAGCCGACGGCATGTCGATCCTGGGCGTCCACCTGGACACCGCCGTGCGCGCCGAGGAGGCGGCCGGCGTCGTCCGGGACCTGGAGGCGACCGGGGTCGAGGTCCGGTTCGTCAACGCCAACGCGGCGTCGCACGCGACGTGCGCGGAGATCGTGAGCGACCTCGCGTCCGCAGGCCCGGTGCGGGTCGGGCTGCTGTTCCACTCGCTGGCCTTCGGCACGCTGCTGCCCTACCTGTCCCGGCCCGGTGAGAGCCGGGAGGACGCCACCCTCCTCACGCCCCGCCAGATGACCATGACGCTGGAGGTGATGGCGCACTCGCTCGTCTGGTGGACCCGTGAGCTGCTCGACGCGGGTCTGCTCGGCCGTGGCAGCCACGTCCTCGCCATGACCAGCGCCGGTGACTCGCGCGTCAGCGCGTCCTACGGTGCTGTCTCCGCGGCCAAGGCGGCGCTGCTCGCGCACGTCCGCCAGCTCGCGGTCGAGGCGGCGCCCTGCGGGGTGGCCGTGAACGCGGTCCGCGCCGGGGTGACCATCACGCCGTCGTTCGACCGCATCCCCGGCAGCGACCGGCTGGCCGCCGTCGCCCGGGCGGCGAACCCGCACGAGCGGCTCACGACGCCCGACGACGTCGCCGAGGTCGTGTCGGCCCTGGTGGCGACCCGCAGCAGCTGGATGACGGGCAACGTCATCGCGGCCGACGGTGGCGAAGGTCTGACGACGTGAGCCGGCCGACCGGCGCGACGGGGCGAACGACAGGCCTGTGGCGCGAAGCGGCGGCGGCCGTGCGGGCCGTCTGGTTCGGCGTCGGCGTCGCCTGGCAGGTGTACCACCCGGCGCCGCGTCCGCTGCAGGAGACCCCCGACGCGCGTGGCCTCGAGTTCGAGAGCTGGAGCTGGCGCACGCATCGCGACCGCCTGGACATCCAGGGCTGGTTCGTCGAGGGGACCGGTCCGGACGCGGTGCTGGTCCAGCACGGCGTGGGACGGTCGCGCTCGGAGACCCTCGCGCACGTCGAGCTCCTGCACCGTGCGGGGTTCCACGTGCTGACCGTCGACATGCGCAACCACGGCGAGAGCGGACGCTGCCGCAGCGTGACCGGGATGTCCTCGCGCTACACCTCGGACCTGCTCGACGCCCTGGGCCAGCTGCGCAGCGACCCGCGCGTGAGCGGGACGCTCGGATGCCTCTCGATGTCGTTCTCCACCTGGCCCGCGGTGTGCGCTGCCGCCACGACGAGCGCCGAGCACCTCGGGCTCCGCGCGGTGGTCTGCGACAGCGGGCCGGTCGTCGACATCCGGCGTGCCATCGCCCGGTTCGCGGCGGCCCTCGCCTGGCGCGACGAGCGGATCTCGACACCGGCGGCCCGTCGCATCGTCGGCAGGGTCGCGCCGGCAGTCGCCGCGGGCATCCTGGCGGTGCGGCGGTGGCCGCGGTCCGGCTGCCGCCTGCCGGTGCTCCTCGTCGCGGGCGGGCGCGACCGGCTCCTGCCCGCCGACGAGGTGACGGCGATGACCCCCCACCTGGAGGACGTCCGCACCTGGGTGCTGCCCCGGGCCGCGCACCTCGGTGCGCTGTCGGCGGACCCGTCCGGCTACGTCGAGCACGTCGTGGGCTTCCTCGACGAGCACCTGCGTGACGGCGTCGACCACGAGGCGAGGGCGGTCACGACATGACGCCGTGGTTGTTCCTCCTCAGCAGTCCCGAGCAGGCCGGCGCCGAGCCGCTGCCCGAGCTCCTGGCGCGGTCCGGGCACCCGGTGGTGGCGGTGGCCACCGACGACTTCGTCGTCGACGCGGTGCACGGACGCGCGGACGCTCTGCGCGAGTGCGGGGTCGAGGTGCTCTTCGACGACGCCGCGCTCGTGCGGCGCGGCCTGCGCGACCGGGTCGCCCCCGCGGCGCGGCTCACCCACGACGACATCGCCGCACGTGCTCTCGACGGACGGACGCGGGTGGTGTGGCGATGAGGTCTCGCGACATCCTGGTCACCCTGCTGGGCTCTCCGCACGAGTCCGACGCCCTCGGTACGGCCCTCTCGCTCGCCTCGGCGATGCTCGACCAGGGCGCTGCCGTGGGCGTGTGGGCGTGCGGCAACGCGACCCTGATCAGCCAGTCGGGCCTCGAACGTGACAAGCCCCGGAACGTCTTCGCCCGTGACGTCGACTACCCGACGAGCGCCCTGTTCGTCGAGGAGCTGCTCGCGCGGCACCCGGGACGGCTGGACTGGGCGGTGTGCCACTTCTGCAGCCACGAGCGGGGCGCGACGGAGCACATCGACGGGGTCCGGACCCGGCCCGCGATGTTCTACCCCCGGTTCGTCGGCGCAGCTGGCCGGACGATCACGGTCGGGAGGCTGTGATGCCGTCCGTCCTCGTCATCGTCGACCGACCGTTCCGTGGTGCGCTGGAACGGCAGTTCGCCGACTCCGTGCACCTCGCACGGGTCGCAGCGCTCCAGTTCGGCAGGGCGTCGATCCTGCTGACCGGTCAGGGCGTCCTGCTCGGCGCCGCGGCGGTGGCGGCCCCGGCCGCCCCTGACGAGCACGTGCCGGGAGCCCTTGCGGGTGCGCAGAGCCTCCTCGCCGCGGCGCGCGACCTGACGGTCCTCGCGGACGCGCGAGCGACAGAGCAGCACGGCGTCACCGAGGCCGTCGCCGAGCTTTTCGAGGTCGCGTCGCCCCAGCGGGTGCTCGAGGCGCTCACCACCCACGACCACGTCTGGTACGCCTAGGAGGCACGGCATGCACACACCACTGGCCGAGATCACGGCTGCGAGCCTCGTGCTCAACCAGCAAGAACCTGCCGACCTGCTCGCGCCCGGCGGGCACGGGACGGCCCGGGGGAGCGGCGTCGACTTCGACATCAGGCGTGACCTCGGGCGCAAGGGCACCCGCACCCTGGACCGGGCAGCCGGGCTCGCGATGCACGCGGTGGGGCGCCTGCCCGGGATGGACGCCGGACCGGGGGACGAGACGCCGGACCTGCCCGACGTCGGCATCGTCCTCGCGACCACCATGGGCAGCATCCAGTCGACGATGGACTTCACGAGGGACTCGTTCACCGGCGTCCGCCCGTTCCACGTCGACCCGGCACGATTCCCCAACACGGTGATGAACTTCGCCGCCGGCCAGTGCGCCATCCGCTACCGGATCCAGGGCCCCAACGCGACGGTCACGACGGGGCACGTCGGCTCGTTCACCGCTCTCGCCTACGCCGTGCGGCTGCTGCACAGCGGCCATGCGCGGCGGATGATCGTCGGGGCGAGCGAGGAGCTGTCGACCGCCCGCGCCCGGCTCGAGCAGGTGTGGGGAGGGAGCACGACGCTCGGGGAGGGGGCCGCGGCCGTGCTCGTCGAGCCGCGAGGTGCCGGCGAGGAGCCGGTCGGCGAGATCCTCGGCCTGGACTCGGCACTGGCGATCGACCCGGAGTCGACCGAGTCCGTGCTGCACCAGCTCTTCGAGCGTGTCCTGGGCGGGTCGGAGCCGACCGCCGCGAACCGTCCCCACGTCCGCGTCGTCGCACCCGGCGATGCCGGCCCCGACTCCGCCGAGACGCGCGCCGCGGCACGCCTCCTCGGCGCGGAAGAGTTCCGGACGGTCTCCGTGGTCGACGCCGCCGCGCACACCGGTGACGTCGGCTCCGCGTCCGGGCTCGTGCAGCTCCAGGCGGCGCTCGCCGCCCTCCGGGCCGCCGGCGCGGACGCGCCGCAGGACTGTGCCCTGATCTCCGGCACCGACCGGGAGGGCGCCGTCCACGTCGCGCTCGTGCGCCTTCCGCAGGACGCACCGTGAGGGACCGGACCGTCGTGCTGACGTGCGGGACGGACGTCGAGCCCGGCACCGAGGCCGCGGCGGCTCGGGCGATGGCCGTGCGGGCCGTCCGCACCCTGACCGGCAGCCTGGCCCCGGTGCAGCTGCGCTCGCGGACGGGCCGTCGCCCGCTGGGCAGCCAGGCCGGCGAGCGCGTGTGGGTCTCGTGGGCGCACTCGCGGGCGGTCGTCGCGGCGGCGGCGTCGACCCGGCCCGTGGGGGTCGACGTCGAGACGTGCCGTCCGCTGCGGGAGCGCGAGGCCCTCGCCGAACGTCTGCGCATGGTCGGCCTCGGTGGCCCGGACGACGAGTCCTGCGCCGTCATCGAACGCTGGTGCGCCCTGGAGTCGGCGCTCAAGGCGCTCGGCGTGGGGTTCGCCCTGCCGTTGCGCCGGATCGCGTTCCGCGACGAGGTCCTGGAGCTCGACGGGCGGCCGACGGCGCTGCGGCGCACCGGGATCACCGCCGGTCTCGGGCCGGTCCACCACGCGTCGGTCGTGCACCAGCGCGCGCCCGCTGATCTTGTCCACGTCGTGGCGCGGTCCGCCGGACCGCTGCCCTTTCACCAGCTCGACGGCGCCCGCCCGGGCGTCTTCTCACCACCACCCCACCAGGAGGAAGTCATGGCGGCTGTGCTCGACAAGGAAGAGCTCCGGAATCTCGTCGCGGACACGATCGATCAGGACGTGGAGGACGTGACGGACGACGCGAGCTTCGTGGACGACCTCGACGTGGACTCGCTGATGGCGCTCGAGGTGACGATGGTGCTGGAGCGTCGGTACAAGGTGAAGCTCAAGGAGGAGAGGCTGCCCGAGGTCACCTCCCTGCAGGCCGCCTACGACCTGCTGAGCGACGAGCTGAAGACGGCCTCGTGACGGCCGGAGCTGCTCGGACCGCCGACCTGACGGCCGACGTCCGGCCCGCGGCCACCCGCCTCGCGGGCGCGCACCTGTCCTGCGAGGCCGCGGCGGGTCCCGGCACGGTCCGGTTCTCGGCCGTGCTGCCCGTGGGCACCCCGGCCCTGAGCGGCCACTACCCCGGCTATCCCATCGTCCCGGGGGTGTTCCTCGTGGAGATCGCGGCGGCGGCGGAGGCGCGCCACCGGGAGGTGCTCGAGCTGGGGGACCGGTGGGCCGGCGTGCGTTCGGTCCGGTTTCGGGAGCCCGTGTTCCCCGGCCAGCGGATCCTCCTCGAGCGCACCGAGCGGCGCGGCCTCCCGCGCTACACGCTGTCCCACGAGGACGGCGCCGTCATCGTCGTCGTCGACCTCGAGGTCAGGGGGCAGGGCCGGGAGCCGGAGCCGCTGGGCGCGGCGGTACCCGCCGTCGTGCCCTCTGCGGGCGCCGGTGAGCACCCGCGGCCGGAGCAGGTGCTGCCGCACCGCCCGCCCATGCTGCTGCTGGACCGCGTCGAGTCGGTCGAACCGACGGTCTCCCTCACGGCGACCTACACCGTGACGGCCGGGGCGGGCGGAGTGGTCGACGCGGGCGGTGCGGAGCAGCTCCCGTGGCCGCTCGTGCTCGAGTCGTGGGCGCAGGCGGCCGCCATGCTCACGACGTGGGACGACCCGACGCCGGACGTCCGGACCGGCTCCGTGCTGCTGTTCGGCGGAGCGCGCGACGTCCGGTTCGGCGCCGCTCCTCGACCGTCCGCGACGCTCGTGCACGAGGTGCGCCTGGTGGCCGACGCGGGCGGAGCGGCCGTGCTCGCCGGGAGCAGCCGGTGCGACGACCAGCACGTGCTCGAGGTCGGCCAGCTGACCATCGGACGCCGGCCGGCGTCCTCCTTGCCGGACCCTGACCAGACCCGACACCAGGAGGTGGATCGATGACCGACCCCGTTGCTCTCGTCACCGGAGGATCGCGCGGTATCGGCGCAGCCGTCGCCCTGCGGCTCGCTGCCGACGGCCACGACGTGGCGTTCACCTACGCCAGCCGGCACGAGGAGGCCGAGAAGATCGCCGCCGGTGTGGAGGCCGCCGGGCAGAGATGTCTCGCAGCGGCCGTGGACGCCACGTCCCTCGACCAGACCCAGGGCTTCGTCGATCGGGTCGAGACCGAGCTCGGCCCGATCGAGGCGCTCGTCTGCTCGGCCGGCATCACGCGGGACCGGCCGTTGGCGCTCATGTCGGAGGACGAGTGGGGGCAGGTGGTCGACATCAACCTCAACGGCACGTTCACGGCGTGCCGTTCCGTCGCGTACTCCTTCATGAAGCGCCGGCAGGGCGCGATCGTCCTGCTCAGCTCGGTGGCCGGCGTGTACGGCAACGCCGGCCAGACCAACTACTCGGCCAGCAAGGCGGGGATCATCGGCCTCGGCCGCTCGCTCTCCAAGGAGCTCGCACCCCGGGGGGTGCGGGTGAACGTCGTCGCACCGGGCTTCATCGAGACGGACATGACGGCGGTCCTGACCGAGAAGATGCGCGACCAGGTGCGCAAGAACATCCCCTCCGGGCGGTTCGGGACCGCGGACGAGGTGGCGGACACGACCGCCTTCCTGCTGTCCGACCGTGCGGCGTACATCACGGGACAGGTCCTCGGCGTCGACGGCGGGCTCTCGCTGTGAGCGCGGCCCCGAGCTGGTACCTGTCGCTGCGCAGCCCGTACAGCTGGCTCGCCGTGCGCCTCGCCGAACGGCACTGGCCGCGACTGTGGCAGGACGCCGAGCTGCGAGTCTTCTTCGAGCCGGGTGAGGCCATGGCCGACCAGGTGCGGGACCGCCGCCTGGAGTTCCCGTACGTCGCCATGTCGCGGGCCAAGCACCTCTACATCCTGCGGGACGTCCGGCGGTGCGCGGCCGGGCTGGGCCTCGCACCGACCTGGCCGGTGGACCGGGACCCCCGGTGGGAGGTCCCGAGCCTGCCGGTGGTCGCAGCCCTGCGGCAAGACCCAGCCCTGGGCCGAGCGTTCGCCGTCGACCTCACCGCCGCGCGCTGGGAACGGGCCGAGGACATCCTGGACCGGTCGGTCGTGGCAGGGTGCGCCCGGCGGGTGGGTCTGGACCCGGCCATCGCCGACGCCGCCGACGACCCGCAGGTGCGGTCGTGGGCGGGTGAGGAGCTGGAGCAGGTCCAACGGCACGGAGTCTTCGGCGTCCCGATGGTCGTCGTCGGGCGGGAGCCCTACTGGGGGATCGACCGGCTCGGTCTCGCCGCTGCCGCGCACGACGGCGTCGCCCCGCCCTCGGGTGCGGAGGCCTTCGCTGCCGGCGTCCGCGTGCCGGACCTCGGCGGCGACCACGCCGGGGGGTGCGGCTGATGGCATGGCCCCTGGCACGTCGTGTCGGCCGGACGATCGCGACGCGGCTCTACTCACCCCCGCGCCGGGGGCACCACCGCCGGCCGACGGACCTCGGGCTGGAGTTCTCGGAGTCGGTCCGGCGGACGGCCGACGGCGTCGACCTGCACCTGTGGGTGCTCGAACCGCCGACGCGGGCGAGCTCCGGGACTGCGATCGTCGGGCACGGGATCGGGCTGACGAAGTCCGCCAGCCTGCGCCAGGCGGCGCTGCTGCACGAGGCCGGCTACGGCGTCGTCATGTACGACCACCGCAACCACGGCCGGTCCGGCCGGGACGCCGTCCGACCGGGGATGGCCGACCGTTTCACCCTGGACATCCAGGCCGCGGCGACGTTCGCGAGCGAACGCTTCCAGGACGACGGGCCGGTGCTGGCGTACGGGTTCTCCTTCAGCTCGTTCCCGAGCGTCTACGCGTTGCGGGACACCGCGGGGATCGGCGCGGTGGTGTGCGACAGCGGCCCGGTCGCCGACATCGCGCACCTGCTCGGCGGGTTCGCCGAGGCCGGGGCGCTGCCTCTGCCACCGTGGTTGCTGGGCACGCCCTGGGGTCGTGAGGTCGTGGCGGCGTGCGCTGCTCGGGCGGTCGAGCTGCTCGACGCCGAGTGGCCGCCCCCCGCGTCCCAGGGCTCGCTCGACCGCACCCCGATGCTGTTCATCGTCGGGGCCGACGACGCGATGGTGTCGGCGGACCAGGTTCAGGCCGTGGCCGCCCTCTACGACCAGGCGCGCTGCGTGGTGCTCGACGGCGCCCACCTGGACTGCGTCAAACGGGACCCGGAGGCGTACCGCGCCACCTTGGAGGGGTTCCTCGAGTCGTGGGAACCGGCGAGATGACCGTCCTGGCGCCGTCCGACGTCGACCTCTTCAGCGACGCGGTCCTCCAGGACCCCTACCCGGTGCTGCGCGAGCTGCGCGGACTCGGCCCGGCGGTGCACCTGCCCCGGCACGACGTGTGGTTCGTCGGGCGGTACGTGGACGTGAAGGCGTGCCTGGCGGACCCGGGGACCTTCTCGGCACATCTCGGTGTCGGGGTCTCGACAGAGTTCAACCGGCTGTCGCAAGGCACGGCGATCCTCACCTCGGAGGGTGAGCGGCACAGGCTGCTGCGCGAGATCCTCATGCGCGACCTGAACACGCCGCGCCTGCGTGCCGTGCAGGGTCAGGTCGACGACGAGGCCGCAGGACTGGTGGCCGGCCTCGTGGCGCGAGGCCGGTTCGACGCGGTGACCGACCTCGCGCGGGTGTTCCCGCTCAGCGTCGTGTGCGCGTTCCTGGGTCTCCCGCTCCAGGACCGGGGAGAGGTCCTGCGGCTGGCCGACGCGGGGATCAACAGCTTCGGCCCGATCAACGAGCGCACCCTGCGAGCGTTCCCGCAGTATCACGAGCTCCTGCGCTACCTGTCGACCGTCGCCGTGCCCCCGTTCCTGCTGCCCGGCGGGGCCGGCGAGACGTTCTACGCCGCCGTCGACGCGGGCGAGATCGACCGGGCGACCGCAGCCGGTCTCGTCTCGACCTATCTGGTGGCAGGCATCGACACGACGATCAACTCGGTGAGCAACGCCCTCCACCGGCTCGGTGCACACCCGGAGCAGTGGCAGCTTCTGCGTGCGGACCCGGACCGGTGGGTCCCGAGGGCGGTGCGTGAGGTCCTTCGCCACGACCCGCCGGTGCAGATGATGACCAGGACGGTGGTGCGGGACGTGAAGATCGGTGCGGTGCACGTGCCTGCCGGCGACCGCGTCCTGCTCTCCTACGCGTCCGCCTGCCGTGACGAGAGAAAGTACGAGGACCCGGACCGGTTCGACATCGAACGGGACCCCCGGGACCACCTGGCGCTCGGGCACGGTGTGCACAACTGCGTGGGCAGCGGGCTGGCGCGCCTGGAGGCGCACGCGGTCCTGCGCGCGTTCGCCCGTCAGGTCGACACCTTCACCTGCGGCGCGCCGCGGCGTCACCTCAACAACGTGGTGCGCGGCCTCGACTCCCTCCCCGTGGAGATCACCGCCGTCGGACGCTCCGCCGCCTCACCGCCGGGAGACCGCGAGGGGGGTGTGCCATCCACGTTCGGCGGCCAGGAACCCGGCCTCGAAGCGGGAGCTTGCCCCGAGCTCGTCCATGAGCTGGCGGACGTAGCGGCGGAACGTCCGCAGGGACACGCCGAGCGTGCGTGCCGCGACGGCGTCGGTGTCCCCGGAGACGAGGAGCGCCAGCACCTGCCGGCGCTGATGCGCGGTGAGCCAGGCGGGCGGGGTGTCGGACGCGGCACCCTTGGGGGCGTAGCTCCGGCTCCAGTAGGCGAGGGCGAGCTGGGCGAAGGCGGAGCAGACGTGTGCCCCTTTCAGGACGACGCCGAGCTCGTCGGTGTCGACGGGACGCACGAGCGCGACCCGGCGGTCCACGACGAGCAGGGTGATCGACGGCGCGTGCATCGCGATCCGTACGTGGATGCCGCAGCGCCGCATGGTGTCCAGGGTCGCCACGGTGCTGGGGCGCTTGAGGTCGTGCGGACTCAGCAGGAGCGTCACGTGGACGCCGCGGGCGGCGGCCGACAGGAGCTCGCGGGCGATCGCGACACGCGACTCGGTGGCGGCCAGCGAGACGGTGGCCACCATGACGATCGATGACGTCGCGCCGGCGATCTCCTCGATCGCCAGCGCGTCCAGCTCCCGGACGCAGGTCGTCCGCAGCGGCGAGTCGTCGACGCGTGCGCAGGCGCGGTCGATCTCCTGCGACAGCTCGATCGTCTTCTGCCGCAGACGCCGGAGATCGTCGTCGTCCGAGATCACCGGAGGGGGCGCTGCGAGCGATTGATCCGTATTCATTATTCTCCCCGCGAGTGACTACATAACCCCAGATTCGCGCCTATCCGATTGGCATCAAGATTGTATCCTGCGATCGTGCGAACCATCCGAGGACGCTCCAACGATCCTGCGGCCAAACTTTCCCGCACCCCGTGGAGCTGGGGCGCCTCGGCAGCCGAGAGGGCGGACCGATATGCGTGCGACGGCCTGTCCGCCCCGCAGGACGTCCGGCTGCTCCGGGCCGTCTCGGTCGACGCGGCCCCGGAGGCGGTGTGGTCCTGGCTGGGCAACCTGCGGGTCGCTCCCTACAGCTATGACTGGGCGGACAACCTCGGACGCCGCAGCCCACGCCGGCTGCGGTCCGACCTGCCGCCGCTGGCGGTCGGTCAGCGGGTGATGACGATCTTCACCGCCGAGCACGTCGAACCCGGGTCGGATCTGTCGCTCCGCCTGCACCAGGGGCCCGGGCTGGCGCTGTTCGGCCAGGTCAGGGTCACGTACGCCGTCCGCCCGGACGGGGACGGCAGCCGGCTCGTCGCCGTGCTCCGGCTCGCCGGAGGCGGCGGCCCGCTGGGTTCGCTCCGCCGGACGCTGCTCGCGTGGGGAGATCTGCTGATGATGCGCAAGCAGCTGCTCACGCTGCGGGACCTGGCCGAGGGCCGGTGGGACCCGCACCGGCCCTCCCGTCGACGCTCGCGTCGTCGTCGCTGACCCGTCAGCGTGCCCGGCTCGGCGCCGGACACCGCGCGGACGCTCTGTGCCCGGTACGTGAAGTTCGCGCGGGAAGAGCCATTTCCGGGAGCGCTCCCGCCCTTTTGCGAAGTGGCAGCGGCCAGGGGGTCCGGAGGGTCGCCACAAATGTCGCATGATACGGCGGACATCCTCTCCCGTCGCGCGGCGATCCGCACGCGGAAGCCGGGCCGTCTCGTGCGATCCGCGACCGATCGTCGAAGTAGCCGTGCCAGGGCTGTGCCAGGCTGGTGGGCATGGCCGACCGCTTGCGCACCGCCACCTCCCCGTACCTGCGCCAGCACGCGGACAACCCCGTCGACTGGTGGCAGTGGGGCGAGGACGCCTTCGCCGAGGCCCGCCGACGCGGCGTGCCGGTGCTGCTCTCCGTCGGGTACGCCGCGTGCCACTGGTGCCACGTCATGGCGCACGAGTCCTTCGAGGACGACGGCGTCGCGCAGGTGATCAACGACGCGTTCGTACCGATCAAGGTGGACCGGGAGGAGCGCCCCGACGTCGACGCGGTCTACATGACCGCCACGCAGGCCATGACCGGCCAGGGCGGCTGGCCCATGACGGCGTTCCTCACCCCGGACGGCGAGGCGTTCCACTGCGGCACCTACTTCCCTCGCGAGCACTTCCTCGGGGTGCTCGGCGCGGTCCGCGACGCCTGGACCGACCGGCGTGACGCCGTCGTGCAGCACGGTTCCGCCGTGACGGAGGCGATCGCCCGGACGACCGGGCCGCTGCCGGGGGCGCCGCTGGACGACGAGGCGCTCGCCGGAGCGGTGTCCGCCGTCGCGCGCGACGCGGACCGGGTGCACGGCGGGTTCGGCGGGGCGCCGAAGTTCCCGCCCTCGATGACGCTCGAGCACCTGCTGCGCCACCACGCCCGCACCGGCGACGCCGCGGCGTCGGCCCTGGTCGAGCGCACGTGCGAGGCGATGGCGCGCGGCGGGATCTACGACCAGCTCGGCGGCGGGTTCGCGCGCTACTCCGTGGACGCGCGCTGGGTGGTGCCGCACTTCGAGAAGATGCTCTACGACAACGCCCAGCTGCTGCGCGTGTACGCGCACCTGTGTCGGGCGACCGGCGCGCCGCTCGCCGAGCGGGTGGTGCGCGAGACCGCGGAGTTCCTCCTGCGCGACCTGCGCACGCCCGAGGGCGGGTTCGCCTCCGCGCTCGACGCCGACACCGACGGGACCGAGGGCCTGACCTACGCCTGGACGCCCGCACAGCTCCGTGACGTGCTCGGGGACGACGACGGCACGCGGGCCGCCGAGGTCCTCGCGGTCACCGAGGCGGGGACCTTCGAGCACGGGTCCTCGACGTTGCAGCTGCCCGAGGATCCGGAGCCCGCGTGGTGGGGTCCGGTGCGTGCCCGGCTGCTGGCCGTCCGGGACGCGCGCCCTCAGCCCGCCCGCGACGACAAGGTCGTCACCGCGTGGAACGGCCTGGCGGTCGCGGCGCTGGCCGACGCGGGAGCACTGTTCGAGCGGGACGACTGGGTGGCCGCCGCACGCCGGTGCGCGGAGCTGCTGCTCGACCGGCACGTCGTCGACGGGCGGCTGCGGCGTGCCTCGCGGGACGGCGTCGTCGGCACGCCGGCCGGGGTGGCGGCCGACCACGGTGACCTCGCCGAGGGTCTGCTCGCGCTGCACCAGGCCACCGGCGAGGCCCGCTGGCTCACCGCCGCCGGTGACGTGCTCGACGTCGCGCTGGAGCACTTCGCCGACGCCTCCGGGCAGGGCGGCTTCTACGACGTGGCCGACGACGCGGAGCGGCTCGTGGTGCGCCCGCGCGATCCCAGCGACGGGCCCGAGCCGTCCGGGCAGTCGGCCCTCGCCGCGGCGCTCGTGACGTACGCGGCACTGACCGGTTCGGCGCGGCACCGCGGGGCTGCGGAGTCCGCCGTGGCTGCGTCCGGGGCGCTCGCCCGCCAGGCTCCGCGGTTCGCCGGCTGGGCGCTCGCCGCGGCCGAGGCCCTGGCCGCCGGGCCTCTGCAGGTCGCGGTGGTGGGCAGCGGCCCCGGTGCGGCCGACCTCGCGCGCACCGCACGTCGCACGCCCGCCGCGGGCGCCGTCGTCGTGCACGGACCGCCGGACGCCGACGGCGTGCCGCTGCTCGCGGACCGACCCCTCGTGGCCGGCGGGCCGGCCGCCTACGTGTGCCGCGGGTTCGTCTGCGACCGCCCCGTGACGACGACGGCGGAGCTGGCGGCCGCGCTCGGCACACCGGCCGGCACCGCGAGGTAGAGCCTCCGGTACTCCGGAAGAGCACCCCGCGCACTTCTCGACGACACGAGGCTCTACTTCGCGGAACCGTTGCCGGGGAGGGTCATGGCGCGCAGGTCCTCGAGAGTGCCGTCGAACACGTTCATGTCGATGTGCTCCTCCTCGCCCGCGTAGCCGTGCAGGGTGTCGCGGTCGGAGTACTGCCAGAACTCCCACTCCTGCCGGGGCACCTCCGGGGAGAGCACGACCGACCGGATCCACAAGGGGTAACGGTCGTACTCCGCGCCCAGGTAGACCTCTCGCATCTCCTGGGTCGTGTAGATGGTCGGCGGGGCGCCGTAGTGCGCCTCGAGCGCCTCGAGCATCGGGTCGAGGATGCCGCGCAGCTCGGTCACCGACGGGGGGTCCGCTGCGAAGTCGCCGTAGTACTCGACGTCCACGACCGGCGCCAGGGCACCCGTGGTCGCCGGCACCTGCCCGATCAGGTGCGCCGCCTGGTCCTCGCCCGGGCTCTCGAAGCTGAGGAAGTGGTAAGCGCCCACCAGGAGGTCCGTCTCCCGCGCGCCGGCCCAGTTCGCGGCGAACCGCTCGTCCACGTGGCTCGACCCCTCGGTCGCCTTGATGAACGCGAAGTCGAGGTCCTGACCGGCCAGCACCGGCCAGTCGATCTCACCCTGGTAGGCGGACACGTCCACCCCGCGGACGTCGTAGTCGTCCGTGGCGAGCCGGTTCGGCCACAGGACGCCCTCCCAGACCAGGGCGGCCACGACGGCGACCGCCAGTACGCCCGCGCCCAGGGCACCCAGGGCACCCAGGGCCCACCACCGGCGTCGTCCCCTGCGCTCGCTCACCGGTCGATCATGGCAGACGGTCCGACGGCGGCCGGCCCGGCGGGGCCGAGACCTCCGAGGCGCCGCGGGTGGCGGCGAGCGACCCCAGCAACCGCAGGGCCGCCGAGCTCGACCCGTCGTGGGCGTGGTAGACCACGAGCTGCTGACCGGGGCTCGAAGGGACGTCGAAGGTCTGCATCCGCAGCGTGAGCCCGCCGACGTCCGGGTGGTGGAACCGCTTGCTGCCGTGCCCCTTGCCGCGCGCGTCGTGGCGTGCCCACCGGTCGGCGAACTCGGTGCTCTGCGCGGTCACGGTGCGCAGCACCTCGCGGATCCGGGGGTCGTGGGGGAAGGCTCCGTGCAGGAGCCGGAAGCCCGCGACCGTCGAGCTCGCCACCTCGTCCCAGTCCGGGTAGAACGTGCGTGCCGCGGGATCGAGGAACACCGTGAGGACCAGGTTCACGCCGTCGTCGAAGCCGTCGAACAGCGCGCCGGCCAGGGCGTTGGTGGCCAGCACGTCGTAGGCGCGGCCGACGACGAGCGCGGGAGTGTCCGGCCACCGGTCCAGCAGGTCGGCCAGCCCGGCGTCGATCTGCTCGGGCAGCGTCACCCGCCCCGGTGCGGGGGCAAGACCGGCGATCCGGTACAGGTGCAGGCGGGCGTCGTCGTCGAGCTGCAGCACCTGGCTCAGCGCGTCCAGCACCTGCGCCGACGGATGGCGTTCCCGGCCCTGCTCGAGCCGGACGTAGTAGTCGACGCTCATCCCGGCCAGCATCGCGACCTCCTCGCGCCGCAGACCTGGCACGCGGCGCACCCCCACGACCGGCACCCCGGCCTCGCGGGGGGTCACGCGGGCGCGCCGGCCGCGGAGGAAGTCGCCGAGCGGTGTCGAGGCCATGGTCCCGATGCTAGGTCGCGGCGGACTCGCGAGGGAGGGTGCGCCGCTCCCAGGCGCGGGGCGGCCTTCCTCGGACCGCGACCCGGCGCGCAGGGTCGATGTCATGACACACAGCACTACACCCCGCACAGTCCTGGTCACCGGCGCGAGCAGCGGGATCGGCGAGGCGACCGCCCGCCGGCTCGCCGCCGAGGGCCATCACGTGATCCTGACCGCTCGCCGGGTCGACCGCCTCCGGGCCGCCGTCGGCGAGCTCCGCGACGCCGGACACAGTGCCGAGGCCCGCGAGCTCGACGTGAGCGACCGCGACGCGGTCACCGCCGTGGTGGACGCC
Source organism: Isoptericola sp. GX10416 (assembly GCF_056590155.1). Taxonomy (NCBI): domain Bacteria; kingdom Bacillati; phylum Actinomycetota; class Actinomycetes; order Micrococcales; family Promicromonosporaceae; genus Isoptericola; species Isoptericola sp. GX10416. The sequence continues at coordinate 48,763 of NZ_JBWPVO010000009.1, forward strand.
GTCGTGGCGGAGCACGGGCGCCTCGACGTGCTCGTCGGCAACGCCGGCGTCATGCTGCTCTCCCGGCTCGACGCCCTGCTGGTCGACGAGTGGGACCGCATGCTCGACGTCAACCTCCGCGGCCTGCTCCACGGCATCGCGGCCGTCCTGCCGCACTTCCGCGCGCAGGGCGGCGGCCACGTCGTGACCGTGGCGTCGATCGGCGCCCACGAGGTCGTCCCGACGTCGGCCGTCTACTCCGCCACCAAGTACGCCGCCTGGGCGCTCACCGAGGGCCTGCGCCAGGAGTCCGACCCGAGCATCCGGGTGACGACGATCTCGCCCGGCGTCGTGGAGAGCGAGCTGGCGGGCCACATCACCGACCCGACCGCGTCGGCCGCCATGGAGGCCTACCGCGCGGCCAGCATCCCGCCGGACGCCGTGGCCCGCGCCGTCGGCTTCGCGATCGAGCAACCGGCCGACGTGGACGTCAACGAGATCGTCGTGCGGCCCGCGGCGCAGCGCTGAGCAGCACCGAGCAGCACCGATCCGCGGGAACCCGGACGGCGGGCGAGGCGTTGGACCGGACGACCCCGCCCGTCCCGGAAGGACCCCCGCATGCCCGCGCCCGACACCCTCACCCCCGCGGACCGCACCGCCACGGCACGACCCGGCGCCAAGCCGCAGCTCTCCGGGCTCGGCCGGCTCTACGCCGTCGTCGCCTGGATCGAGGCCTTCACCTGGGCCGGCCTGATCGTCGGGATGGTCCTCAAGTACGTCACGGAGACCACCGAGGCGGGGGTGTGGCTGTTCGGGCGGCTGCACGGCGGGGCGTTCGTGGCCTACGTCGTCGTCGCGCTGATCGTCGCCCTCAAGCACCGCTGGGGGCTGTGGCGCACGTTCGTGGCGCTCGCGGCCGCCGTCCCGCCGCTCACCACGGTGGTCGTCGAGTGGTGGCTGCGGCGCACCGGGCACCTCTCGGAGCCGGCGCAGATCCCCGGGTCCCCGGAGCGTCGCCCGTAGTTTCCCCGATCGTTACCCGCCCGGTGCCCGCGCGGGGGCGGCGCTGGCTAGTGTGATTTCATCCATCTCGATCAGTGGGAGAAATCACACATGCACACCATGCGCAAGCAGGTGGCCGGAGCCACGACGCTCGGCCTCGCGCTCGCGGGTGTCGCCACCGTCGGCGCGCTGCCAGCCCAGGCCGCCGACCCTGTCGACATCCAGATCCTTGCCACGAACGACTTCCACGGCCGCATCCTCGAGGACACGTTCGGCGGCTCCGCCGGTGCGGCGGTGCTCGCCGGCGCGGTGCAGGAGCTGCGCGGGGAGAATCCGAACACGGTCTTCGCGGCGGCGGGCGACCTCATCGGCGCCTCGACGTTCGAGTCGTTCATCCAGCAGGACAAGCCGACCATCGACGCCCTCAACGCCGCGGGCCTCGACGTCTCGGCGGTCGGCAACCACGAGCTCGACGGCGGGTACCACGACCTGGTCGACCGCGTCCTCGGCGACTTCGACCCCGAGACCAACCCGTTCGGCGGTGCCGAGTGGGAGTACGTCGCCGCGAACCTCAAGATGCGGGCCACCGGCGACGACGCCGTCCCCGCCTCGTACATCTCGACCCAGGACGGCGTCGAGATCGGCTTCGTCGGCGCCGTGACCGAGGACCTGCCGTTCCTCGTCAGCCCCGCCGGCATCGAGGACATCGAGGTCACCGACATCGTCGAGGCGGCGAACGCCGAGGCGGACGCCCTGCGCGCGGAGGGTGTCGACGTCGTCGTCGTGCTCGTCCACGAGGGCGCCACGTCGAACGACTGCGCGAGCGTGACCGACGGCGCGTTCGGCGACGTCGTCACCAGGCTCGACGGCGACGTCGATGCGATCGTCTCGGGCCACACCCACCTCGAGTACGACTGCCGGGTCCCCGTCGCCGACTGGGCCGGGCGGGCCGTGACGGAGCGGCCCGTCGTCTCCGCCGGGCAGTACGGCGTGAACCTCAACCAGCTCGTCTACACCGTCGACCCGGGCACGGGCGAGATCCTCGGCCTGGAGACCGACGTGCTGCCGCTGCTCGGCAACTACCCGGCCGACCCCGAGGTGCAGCAGATCGTCGACGAGGCCGAGGACGTCGCCGCCGAGCTCGGTGCCGAGCCGCTCGGCGAGGTCTCCGGCGTCCACCACCGCGCGCAGCGCTGGGGCGTCGACGCCGAGACCGGCGAGGACGTCCTCGTCGAGAACCGTGGCGGCGAGTCCACCCTGGGCAACCTCGTCGCCGAGGTGCAGCGCTGGGCCACCGCGACCGAGGAGGCCGGTTCCGCGGAGATCGCGTTCATGAACCCGGGCGGCCTGCGGGCCGACCTGACCGGTGACCCGGAGGCGGAGCTGCCGCGCACCCTGACCTACCAGCAGGCCGCCGTGGTGCAGCCGTTCGCCAACACGCTGGTCAACATGCGGCTCACGGGCGAGCAGGTCAAGACGGCGCTCGAGCAGCAGTGGCAGCGCGACGCCTCCGGCGACGTCCCGTCGCGGCCGTTCCTGCGGCTCGGGGCCTCCGAGGGCTTCACCTACACCTACGACCCGGCGCTCGCGGAGGGCGACCGGATCACGGGGATGTGGCTCGACGGCGAGGCGATCGACCTCGATGCCTCCTACTCGGTGACGGTGAACTCGTTCCTGGCCACCGGCGGGGACAACTTCCACGTCTTCGCCGACGGCGCCGACGCGCGGGACACCGGCAAGGTCGACCTGACGGCGTTCGTCGACTACATGGCGGAGCACGCCGTGGACGAGCCGCTCGGGGTCGACCCGAGCCAGCGCGCCGTCGGGGTGTCGTTCAGCGTGAACGAGGCGCTCGAGGCCGGTGCGCCGACGGCGTTCGAGGTGTCGTCCTGGTCCATGTCCGCCCCGGCCGACGTCACGGACGACGAGCTGGTCGTCGAGCTCGACGGGCAGGAGCTCGGCCGGTTCGCCGTCGACAGCACCGTGGGCACCGAGCCGTTCGACGAGGTCGGGACCGCGTCGGTCGAGCTCACCCTGCCCGACGGGCAGGCCGGCACGCTGACGCTGGTCGGTGCGGCCACGGGCACCGAGGTCGTCGTCGGGGAGGTGGAGGCCTCGGGCCCGCCGGAGTGGGTGCGCGGCGAGGTCTACACCGCGGGCGACCAGGTCACCTACGACGGTGCGGTCCACGAGGCCATGTGGTGGACCACGGAGACCCCGGGGGCCTCGCCGTGGGGCTCGTGGCAGGAGATCGCGACGATGGCGGACGGCACGGCGGTGTGGACGCCCTCGCGGGTCTTCACCGCCGGTGACGTCGTCGAGCACGACGGCGCCACCTTCGAGGCGCAGTGGTGGACGCGGAACCAGGAGCCCGGCGACTCGCCGTGGGGCCCCTGGCGCCTCACCGACTGATTCCGGACCGGGCGCCCGGCAGCCTTCCTCGACCGGCCAGGTGGGGGGAGGGGCCGGGCGCCCGTTCAGTCCCAGTCGCAGGCGGCGCTGACGTAGTCGAAGAACGCTGCCCGAGCCTCCTCGGGCAGCGGGAGGTAGACCGGCGGCTGCGCGACGCCGTCCACGGTGGTCAGGACCGGTGTGAACGTGCCGCGCTTGTCCTCGGCCACGGCGTGCGGGTCGCACCGCTGCGGGACGACGTCGAGGACCACGTCGCCGGCGCCGTCCGGCTCCACGGCGTCGCCCGTCCACGCCTCCGAACCGTCGGCCGGGGCCATGAGCGTGGTGCCCGTGATCCGCTCCACCGCGACCCGCGGGCCGCCGGGTACCGGCTCGACCCGGACGCGCAGCAGGAGCACCAGCTCGCCGCCGCGCCGCTCGGTCGCCAGGTCCGGCAGCACGCTCAGCGACGCCCCGGACGCCACGAGCCGCCGGGCGCACTCCTGGGTGTGGACGGCGGCGAGGCGCCCGTGCGGGTCCGTCGCGGTCAGCGCCACCTCCCTCGGCGGTCCCGACGCAGCGGCCTCACCGAGCGCGACCGTCATGCGCACCGGCACGGTGCCCTCGCCGTCGTCCCCGGGGGGGCCCGACGCCGGTGGTGCGGACGCGCAGTCCACGTCGCCGAGGGTGATCCGGACGTCCCGCGCCGCCCCCGGCCGCAGCGTCGCGGGCTGCTGGGCGCCGTCCGGGCCGCTCGGCCCGAACCCGTCGGCCCCCATGCTCCCGGACAGGAGCGTCAGCGTCGCGGCCGAGCCGTTGGTCACGTGCAGCTTGGCGGTGCCCTCGGCGTACTGGGTGCGATCCTGGCGGACCTCGACCCGCAGGCTCGAGGTGACGTCGTCGGGCACGGTCGCGGTGGTCGCCGGGGCCGACGGCGTCCTCGACGGAGCGTCCGGCGGCTCGCCCGCCGAGCCGCATGCCGAGACCGCCACGACCACGACGGACGTGGCCAGCACCCTGGCGGCGCGGCCGCGACGACCGACCGTCACACCGACCCCGCGTCGGCACGGGCCGGGCGGTCGATCACCCGGGACATGACGATCGCCGTGCGGGTCTTGTCGACGCGCGCGCCGACCCGGAACGACTCGACGATGCGTTCCACGTCCGCCATGGAGTCCGCCATGATCTGCACCAGCGCGTCGGCCTCGCCGGTGACGGTGTCCACGCGGACCACCTCGGGGATCGGGCCGAAGTCGCGCTCCAGGGCGGCGGGGGAGATGTTGCCGCGGCAGAAGATCTCGACGTACGCCTCGATGCGCCAGCCGAGCTGCTCCGGCGAGACGCGGACGGTGAACCCGGAGATCTCCCCGCGCGCCTGCATGCGGTCGACGCGCCGCTTCACGGCGGGCGCGGAGAGCCCCACGGTCTCGCCGATCTCCGCGTAGGACGCCCGCCCGTCGCGCAGCAGGTGTCCCACGATCCGGCGGTTGGTCTCGTCCACGGTGCATTCTCCACTCGTCGGCGGCGATTCGTTGCGTCAAGGGTAGCGAATCATGCAGGAGGGGCATCCCAGGCGCATGATTCAGTACGTCGGGGGCAACGCCGCACCCCCTACGGTCACCGCATGACGTTGATCACACCGCCCGTCGCGCCTCCGGAGCCCGGCACGGCGACGCACACCGCCCGAGACCGCACCGCGACCCCGCGCCACTTCCTCATGTGCCCGCCCTTGCACTTCGACGTCGTCTACGCGATCAACCCGTGGATGGACGTCACCGTGCCGGTCGACGCCGGCCACGCCGTCGTCCAGTGGCAGGCGCTCAAGGCGGCGTACGAGTCGCGCGGGCACACGGTCGACGTCATCTCGCCCGAGCCCGGCCTGCCCGACATGGTCTACGCGGCCAACGGCGGCGTCGTCGTCGGCGGCAAGGCGCTCGCCGCGCGCTTCACGTTCCCGGAACGCCAGCCCGAGGGCGCCGCCTACGAGGCGTGGCTGCGCGAGTCCGGCCCCGCCCGCGGCCTGACCAGCCTCGGCCAGGCGGCCGAGCGCAACGAGGGCGAGGGCGACCTGCTGTGGGACGGCCAGGTCATGCTCGCCGGCACCGGCTTCCGCACCACCCGCGCCGCGCACGCCGAGGTCGCCGAGCGGCTCGGCGTCGACGTCCTCACGCTCGAGCTCGTCGACCCGCGCTTCTACCACCTCGACACGGCCCTCGCCGTGCTCAGCACCGGCGGGCCCGACGGCGGCACGCGCGCCGAGATCGCCTACTTCCCCGAGGCCTTCACCCCGGAGTCCCGGGCGACGCTGCGCGAGCGGTACCCGGACGCCGTCGAGGCCACCGAGGCCGACGCCGCCGTGCTCGGCCTCAACGCGGTGAGCGACGGCCGCCACGTCTTCCTCACCGACCGCGCCACCGGGATGCGCGCCGCCCTGCGCGACCGAGGCTTCGAGCCCGTCGGCATCGACCTGTCCGAGCTGCTCAAGGGTGGCGGCTCGGTCAAGTGCTGCACCCTCGAGCTGCGGCCCGACCCGGCCCGTGGCACCACGCCCGCCGCACCCGTCGTGAAGGAGGCCCGAGCATGACCACCGTCGACCTGCTGGACGTCCCCGCCGCCGCCCGCTGGATCGCCGCCCGCGGCCCCGAACGGATCATCGCCGAGCTGACCGACGCCCTCGCGGCCGACTTCCGCCGCTGGCCCGAGCTCGACAAGCGCCCCCGCGTCGCCTCGCACTCCGACGAGGGCGTCATCGAGCTCATGCCCACCTCCGACGGCGTCACCTACGGCTTCAAGTACGTCAACGGCCACCCGGTGAACCCGCTGCGAGGCTTCCAGACCGTCACCGCGTTCGGCGTGCTCGCCGACGTGCACAACGGGTACCCGACGTTCCTCGCGGAGATGACGCTGCTCACCGCGCTGCGGACCGCCGCCACCTCCGCGCTCGCGGCGCGCGCCCTCGCGCGGCCCGACTCGCGCACGCTCGCCCTGATCGGCACCGGCACGCAGGCGGAGTTCCAGGCGCTCGGCATGCGAGCCGCCCTGGGGATCACCCACGTACGCGCGTGGGACGTCGACCCCGCAGCGCGCGAGAAGCTGGTCCGCAACGCCCGCAGCCTCGACTTCGAGGTGCACGAGGCCACCAGCGGCGCCGACGCCGTCCGGGGCGCCGACGTCGTCACCACCTGCACCGCCGACAAGCGCAACGCCACCGTGCTGACCCTCGACATGCTCGCGGACGCCGCC
>NZ_JBWPVO010000009.1:55428-169421 GCF_056590155.1 Isoptericola sp. GX10416
CTCGAGGCCGGCATCCTCACCGCGCCGGGCACCGCCGTCGTCGTCGAGTACGAGCCGCAGACGCGGATCGAGGGCGAGATCCAGCAGCTCCCGGCCACGTCCGAGGTGACCGAGCTGTGGCAGATCCTCACCGGCGACGCCCCCGGGCGCACCAGCCCCGACCAGGTGACCGTGTTCGACTCCGTCGGGTTCGCCGTCGAGGACTGGACCGCCCTGCGCTACGTGCACGCGGCCGTGCTCGCCGACCCCGACGCGCGCCGGCTCCTGCGGCAGGTCGACCTCATCGCCGAGCCGACCGACCCCAAGGACCTGTGGTCGCTGATCTCCGCGGAGGTGCTGCAGCCTCTGGTGCGACGGCTCTGACGGCTGTGACGTCGTCCACGACCGGGCGCCTGCACCGCGGGACCGACTTGCCCTACCCCTGCCGCGCACTGCGATCATGGGCCGGCGCGGGGTAGTGACCGCACGGAACACGCCGGGCGGCCGGCAGAGAGCGAGGTCGCGTGAGCGCGTCAGGCAGGGGCCGGGAGCGGGCTCTCGACGACGGTTCGGCCCCGCAGAGCGACCCTGCCGTCGACGACGCCGTCCAGCGCCTGCGCGCCGTGGCCCGGGCCGCCGGGCACCCCGACGGCCCCGGCGCCGCCGGCTCGGCCGACCCGGACGTCGTCCGCACGGCGCTGGCGACCCTGCCGCACGACGACCAGCAGCTCCTGTGGTCCCAGCACGTGCTGGGTCGGGGCATCGAGGTGGTCGCCCGCGAGCTGGGCCTCCATGCGCGGGCGGCGGCACGGCGCCTGCGGTCCGCGGAGGACCGCCTCGGCCGCGCGCTCTCCGCCGCACACGCGCGCACGCCGGGCCGCGAGAGGTGCATGGAGACGCGGGGCGCGCTCCACGACTACGTCACCCACCGGCTCGGCGCCGGGCGTCGGCAGACTCTCGAGGACCACCTGTTCGGCTGTGCCGGATGCATGCGCTCGTTCATCGACGTGCGCCACGCCGCGTGGGCCCTGCGGGACACCGCACCCCTGCTCCTGGGTGGGCTCGCCGCCACGGGCGCCGCCGCGCCGGTCGTGGTCGGCGCGGCCGGAGCCGCCACCACGCACACCGGCTTGCTCGCCGCGCTGGGGCCCGTCGGGACAGCGCTCGCGGCCGGCTGGGAGTGGGTCGTCCGAGGGCTGCGTCAGGTGTTCGGACGCCCCGTCGCGGTGGCCGCCGGTGTCGGGCTGGCCGCGGTCGCCGTCGCCGCGGTGGCGATGGTGAGCGGACTCCCCGGCGGGAGCTCCGAGGCCCCGGCTCCGCCCCCGGTCGCGCAGGCACCCGCCGCGCCGGACGAGCCGGCCGTGGACGAGACACCCGAGCCGTCCGCGACGCCGAGCGAGCCGGACCCCTCGCCGTCGGGCACGCCGGAGCCGACGCCGAGCGAGCCCGGACCGACGCCGTCGGGCACGGTGGAGCCGCAGCCGCAGACCGTCAGGGAACCGGAGCCCACGCTGAGCGCGGAACCCGAGCCGACGCCGTCGGACACCGCACCTCCGCGCGACCCGGAGCCGACGACCAAGCCGCCCGCCACGGAGCCGACGAGCCCGCCGACGACGGCGCCGCCCGAGGACCCGCCCCCGACGTCACCCGAGCCCGAGCAGGTGCCGGAGGAGCGCACCGTCGCGCTGACCGTCGGCGGGATCGGCTGGTTCCGGGTGGTCTCGAGCGATGGTGCGGAGATCGTCGCGGTGGAGACGGCCGAGGGCTACACCAAGGCGGAGTTCGGGTGGGACGACTCCTGGCGCGTGTGGACGGCGAACGCCAGGCGCGGCACCGTCCAGGTGACCGTTCGTGGCGACCCGGGCTCGGCGCCCGGCGCGTCGCTGGCGCTCTGGCAGCGCGGCTGACGGCCTACCTCGGCCGGAGCGCTGCGACCTCGCGTTCGAGGAGGACGAGCACCTCGTAGTGGTCCGTCTGCGGGAACATGTCGAGCAGCACCGCCCGCCGAGGCCGCAGCGACGGCATCTCGGCCAGGTCCCGGGCGAGCGTCGAGGCCCGGCAGCTCGAGTAGAGCACGCGGCCCACGTCCGACGTCTCCAGACGCCGCGCCAGGTCCGCCCCGATCCCGCGCCGCGGCGGGTTGACGACCACCAGCTCCGGGTCCGTGTCGGTGCCGAGCGCGAACCCGGTCGCGTCGCCCGCGGAGAACCGGACCTCGCGCATCGCGTCGCGCCACCACGAGGCGTCCCGACCGCCGACGACGGCGTCCGGCGGCAGCGCGGCCAGCTCGCCCGCCGTCGTGGTCGCCGATGCCACGGCCTCCGCCGAGAGCTCGATGCCGCTCACCGACCGGCCCGGCGCCGCGCAGTGCAGCGCGAAGCCGCCGACCCCGCAGTACAGGTCCCACAGCGACGCCGGGTCCACCTCGTCGACCCACTGCCTGGCCTGCCGGTACAGCGTCGCGGCGACCTCGGTGTTGGTCTGGAAGAAGCTCTGCGGGCGCAGGTGCAGCGTGATGCCGTCGACGCGCATCGGCAGCGTCTCGCGCTCGGTGAGCACGATCTCCTGCTCACCCTCCAGCACCGCGGCGTGCGCCGGCTGGACGTTGACGCTGAGCACGGCCAGCCCTGGCAGCGCGGAGTGCAACCAGGGCAGGTGCTTGCGGATCCGGGCCACCGCCTCGGTGGACCGCAGCACCAGGCGGACCATCAGCTCGCCGTCGGGGGAGAGGGTGACCAGCACGTGCTTGAGCTCGCCGCGGCGGGCGGCGTCGCGCGGGGTGACCTTGCGGCGGCGGGAGGTGCCGCCGTCGGGCGCAGCGCCGTCCGGGCCGGTGGCGGGCGAGAGGTCGTAGGGCTGGAGCCGGGCGCGCGTGACCAGCTCGGCCAGCGGGCCGAACGCCGCCTGCAGCGGCGCCGGGTAGAGGCCGCAGTCCGTGAGGTCGACGCTCCGCCCGGCGTACGGGCCGGGCGGGCCGACGATCCCGAGCACCGGCGCGTCCACCGTGCCCGTGACCACCATCTTGGCCTTGTTCCGGAAGCCGCTCTCGGCGCCGGTGACCGCGGGCAACCAGGTGACGCCGTCGTACGCCGCGAGCAGCTCGCGGACGTGCGCCTCCTTGCCGGCCACCTGCGCCGGGCGGTCGAGCTGGATCAGGGTGCACGAACGGCACCGGCCGGCGTCGTAGTGAGGGCACTGCACCGGTCCATTGTCCCGCCCGTCAGGCGGGGAGCCGCTCGGCGATGGCCCGGACCTTCGTCACGTACGCCTCCTGGTCGATGTCCGGGATGTTCGTCGCGCGCGGCACGAGCCCGACGGCACCGTCGATCTCCTCGCGCACGATGTCGGCGTGCCCGGCGTGCCGGCTCAGGTCGTAGATCACGTGCACGATGATCCGCTCCAGCGTGACGTCCCCGCGCTCGCCCCACCACGGCACGCGTCCCGGTGCATCCAGCGGCAGCTCGGTGATGGTGGCGTCGGCGAACTCGGCGGCGCGGCGGTAGAGGTCGATGATCTGCTCCGCGGACTCGTCGGCCGTCGCGTAGAAGTCCGCGTTGGGGTCCTCCTCGAGCTGGGCGTCCGACGGCACCTCGTGCGGCGTCGGCCAGGGCCGCCCGAAGACCTCGCCGAAGTAGCCGGACTCGATGCTGGCGGCATGCTTGATCAGTCCCAGCAGGTTGGTCCCGGTGGGCGTGCGCGGCATCCGCAGCTCCCGTTCCGAGAGTCCTTCCAGCTTCCACAGGAGCGACTCGCGGACCTCGTGCAGGTAGTGCAGCAGCATCTGCCGGGTGTCGGGGTAGACGTTCATGGACGAGGCTCCTTCGCCAGGTACGGATCGGGATGGTCGGTGCGTCAGACGGTGAGCAGCCCACGGCGGGTGGCCACGGCGACCGCCTCGGCGCGTCCCGAGACCCCGAGCTTGGCCAGGACGTTCGACACGTGGACGCTGACCGTCTTGGTGGAGATGTAGAGCCGCTCGCCGATCTGCCGGTTCGACAGGCCCTGGGCGACGAGGCCGAGCACCTGCTCCTCGCGCTCGGTGAGGGTGGAGGTCTCCCGGCGTGCCCCGGGGACGGCGAGGCGGGCACGCTTCGTCCAGGCGAGCACGGCGTCGGCCAGCGGGCGGGCGCCCATCTCCTGGGCCTCGTGCAGGGCCTCGACGGCTTCGAGCTCGGCGGCGGCGCGGTCCCCGGCGGCCCGCAGCGCCTGCGCCCAGCGGAACCGTGACCGTGCGGTCTCGTACCGGTAGCCGTAGGAGAACTCGCGCACGGTGGCCTCCCAGACGGCCGGGTCCGCGGGCGTCTGGTCGGTGGCGGCGGCGAGCCGGGCGTGCTCAGCCGCGGCGCGGCGCAACCAGGCGCGACCCTCCGGGCCGAGGACGCCGCCGCGCGGGCGGCCTCGCTCGGCCGTCTCGCGGGCGACCGCGAGCAGCTCGTCGCCCTGTGCGCGCAGGGTCGTCATCGGCTCCGTGCCACCACCGGGCCCGCCGGAGCCCTCAGCGGCCTCGGCCAACGCCGCCAAGGCGAGTGCCGAGATCCAGATGCGGCCCAGGAAGTAGGTGCTCCACACGGCGCCGAGGTGCGCGACGACGGTGCCGGCCAGGTCGAGCGCCTCGTCGTACCGGCCCGCGAAGGTGAGGGCGTCGATGCGGCAGCCGCCGGAGATGAGCGCGATGAACCCGTCGGTGTCCCACTCCTTCTGCAGCGCCTGCGTGGTGTCCAGGACACGGTCGTCACCGCGCGCGACCGCGGCGTACAGGCCGGCGCTCTCCAGCACCATCGCCTCCAGCGCCGGGACTCCGTCCCGCGGGGCCGCCTCCGTCAGGTCGCCGCGCACGTAGCGCAACAGCTCGGCGATCATCCGCATCGAGATGCCGGTGGAGCTGCGCGTCGTGGCGGTCTCCTTGGCGCGCGCCAGCCCCTCGCGCAGCAGCTGCTCCGCGACGTCCAGCCGACCCGCGTAGTACCAGGTCGTGGCGAGGTTGTACCGGCAGCGCAGCTCGGCACCGAGGCTGCCCGCCTCGATCGCGCGGTGCATCGCGGACTCGATGAGGCGGGCCGCCGTCTCCGGGTCGCCCACCTCGATCACGGCCAGGGAGGCGAGCGCGTCGGCCTCCGCCTGCGGCGCCGCGGCCCGGTGTGCCACGTCGATCGCCCGTTCCAGGAAGTCGCGCGCCGCGTCGTCGTCGTCGCGGTTCATCTCGATCCGCCCGCGGACGGCGAGCGTCGAGGCGAGCTCCTCCGTCGGGTCGGTCGCCAGCACCTCGAGCGCGAGGTCGGTCTGGCGGGTCGCCTCGCTCATGTCCTCCTCCACGTCGAGGAGGTTGCGGGCCAGGACGTGCCGCAGGCTCGCCTGGCGTGCCGGGTCGCCGTCGAGCGACTCGATCGCGCGGCGGGTGAGCTGGACGGCGCGGGTGGGCTGACCGTTGCGAGCCGCCGCGGCCGCCGCGTCGAGCGCGACGGCGACCCGGTCGACGCCGACGCGGGCGGCGGCGTCGGGCACCGAGTCCCACAGCGAGAGCACCTGCTCGAGGTGCCGGAGCTCCTCGGTCGGAGCGAGCAGGTCCCGCGCCCGGCCGGCCGCGTCGAAGGACGCCGTGAGCGCCGTCGGCAGGTCGTGGCCCTGCTGCGCGTGGTGCGCACGCTCGGCCGCCGACCCCAGCTCGGGCGAGGCCACGAGCGCCGAGAGGTACGCCAGGTGCATGGCGCCGCGCTCGCCGGGCAGCAGGTCGAGGTAGAGCGCCTCCGCGAGCAGGGCGTGGCGGAACGCCAGGTGCGCACCCTCGACGGCGAGCACCTGGTGGGTGACGGCGTCGCGCAGCGCGGCGGCGGCCACGGCAGGGTCCTCCAGCCCGGGTGTCCCGGCGGCCGCGGAACGCAGCAGGTCCTCGCGGACCTGGCGCCCCGCGACCGAGGCGAGGCGGACGAGCTGCTGCACCTCCGGCGCGAAGCTCTGCATCCGGGCGTGCAGCACGTCGGCGAGCGACCAGGGCAGCGTCCCGGTCGCCATGCCCGCGGCGACCAGCTCCTCGGCGAAGAACGCGTTGCCCTCGGACCGGCGCAGCACGTCGGCGAAGTCGCGTTCCGGCAGCGGGCCGTCGTTGAGCGCGGTGGTGAAGTCGCGCAGCTCGCTGGCGGTGAACGGGTTCAGCTCGACGTGGTCCACCCGCTCCGAGCGGTGCAGCTCGGCCAGCAGGGGACGCAGCGGGTGCCGGCGGTCGACGTCGTCGCTGCGGTAGGTGAGCACGAGCAGCAGGTGCTCGGTGCGCAGGCGTGTGATGAGGAAGCGCAGCACGTCACGCGTCGAGGGGTCGGCCCAGTGCAGGTCCTCGATCACCAGCACGAGCGGTGCGCCGGCCCGGCCGACCGCCGCGAACGCGCTCGCGAGCCCGTCGAGCAGCGGCAGGCGTTCCGCGTGCTGGTCGTCCTGGGCGGCACGAGAGCCGGCGGGGTCGAGGAGCCGCGCGAGCGCCGGACGCTCCGCGACCAGCTCGGTGACGCAGGCCGCGACGTCGTCGTCCGTGCTGCCCGTCCCGGCCGGCCGGCGCAGCTGTCCCAGCGCCTCGGTGAACGGCAGGTACGGGATGCCGATCTCGCCGAGGTCGACGCAGTGGGCGACGACGACGCGCCCGCCGGCCTCCTCGGCAGCGCCCGCGAGGTGGGTGACGAGCCGTGTCTTGCCCACGCCCGCGTCGCCGCCCACGACGAGCACGCCCGGTTCGCCGGCGGCCGCGCGGTCGAAGGACCTGCGGAACCCGGCGACCTGGTGCTCGCGAGCGACGAGCGGGATCTGTGACGAGCGGCGCACCTTCGCATCGTCCCACCCGGTACCGACAACGGCCGAGGGAATTCCGGCCGCCGTCGTGCCCGGGGGGTGCCGCGTCGTCGTGCGCGGGATCACGCCGCGCGGCGGGCGTGGTCGGCCGCAGGGTGGAGCGCGGCGAGGCCCGACTCGATCTCGGCGGACCGGCGAGCCATCCGTGCGTCCCAGGCGACCGGGTCGGTGCGGTCCGCCACGGTGTCGATCGTGTCGGCCAGGCGGTCGACGGCGTCACGCGCCCGGACGGCCAGCGCGCGTTCGCGAGCCTGGCGCCGTGCGGCGCGCCGTGCCCGCCAACGGCTCCAGAAGGACGGCGCACCGTAGGACCGGGCGGCGCGCTCGCGTCGGTAGGCCAGCTCCGCCTCGAAGGCGGGTCCCTGCATGCTCATGATGTGTCCCCTCGCCGTGCCACCGGTCGTTCCGGCATGACTCCACGCTCGTGCTGAGGTGGGGGTCTGCGGATCGTCCGGTCACCCAGTTCTTCGGGGCCGGGGGTACCTCAGACGAGGGCCTCATGGCGGCTCACGGGGTCTGAGGTGCCTCAGCGGAGCGAGCTCAGCGGGGTGCGACGACGGCCCAGGCCTCGATCTCGACGAGCTGGTCCGGGTAGCCGAGCACGGTGACGCCGGCGAGCGTGCTCGGCACGGGATGGTCGGCGAACCGCGCGTGCACCACGTCCCAGGCGGTGTGCAGGTCGCCGGGGTCGGTCGTGGCGACGAGCACGCGGCTCCCGAGCACGTCGGTGAGGGTCGCCCCGGCGGCGTCCAGCGCGGTGACGAGGTTGTCGAGGCACTGCGCCGTCTGGGCGGCGATGTCGCCGGGTGCGACGGTGCGGCCGTCGAGGTCGAGAGGGCAGGAACCGGCGAGCTGCACGTGCCGGTGGTCGCCGGTGGTCGTGGCCGCGTAGGCGTAGGGGGCGGTCGGCGCGAGGCCGGGGACGTCGAGGAGGCGCACGGAGGGCATGTCGCGAGGCTAGGGCGGCCGGCGCCCCGTGTCATGAGGATTCGTCGCCCGGTCGGATCGGCAGTTCGTGACCTGATCGGCAGCTTGAACTGCCGATCAGGTCACGGACTGCCGACCAGACGGTGGGGGCAGGCGGTCAGCGCCGGTGCTTGAACACCGTCACCTTCACCGGGGTCTCGACGATCGTGGTGCCGGGCACCTCGTCCGCCACGAGCTCGGTGTGCACCACACCCTTGCCGGGCCGCTTGGCCTTCAGCGTCACGTCGTACGTGAGGCTGCCGCCCGGGGTCGGCTCGGTCGAGGTGACCACCTGGGTGCTGCCGTCCGGCAGCTCCGCGACCATGTCGCCCTCGCCGGCGGCGTTCTCCGCCCCGACCAGGAACGGCATCCCGGGATCGGTGATCGCGTCCGCGTAGTCGAACGTGACGTCCTGCTCACCGTTGGTGCCGATCCACACCTGGAACGACCGGGCGTCCTGGGTGCCCCAGACGTACATGTCCCACTGGACCACCAGCCAGCTGTCGACCCCGTCGGTGAGGCTGCCGATGCGCACACCCTCGGCCGCGGTGCCGTCGCCGGCCTCGCTGTTCAGGTCGGTCCAGAACGGCGCGAGCACCGAGTTGGGACGGGCCGACGACGCGCCGTCCGGCAGGTCGCAGCAGTTGTTGTCCTCGGACGTCCCGCCGCCGGCCACGAGGTAGCCGTTGGAGTCGACGCCGAGCGACGTGTACGTCCGGCCGTTGAACGAGTAGGCTGGCACGTCGTAGTTCGTCAACGTCTCGTCGCCGAAGGACTCCGGCGAGATGCCGAAGTCTTCGAGGTCGAGGAACCCGGAGCCGTCGAGGGCGTCGACGCTCGGCACGCCGAGCTCCGCGGCCGCGAGGTCCCCCGACTCCGAGTGCTTGCCCTTCAGCGCCCGCTCGCCCGTGGTGGTGAGCGACACCGACTGCTCGTTGAAAGACTCGTTGGTCGCCGTCACGGTGCAGTCCACCCGGTCCTTGAAGTGGATCGACTCCTCCTCGCAGGACTGGGTCAGCGCCACGTTGCCCTGGGTGGGCACGAAGGCGACCGGCAGGTGGCCGTGACCGCGCTGGGTGCGGAACGTGATCTCGGCGAACTTCTGCTCGCCGCTGGCCGAGGTGTCGGTGATCGTGATGTCGAACGACACGCTCTTGCCGGGACGGACCGTCGCGATCCGAGGGCTGAACGAGATCTTCGTGCCCCGGGGCGCGTCGGCCTTCGGGCGCACGACCAGGTGGCGGCCCGACGTGTTCTCGAGCGTGCGCGTGGTGGTCAGCCTGCCGGGCAGGGTCGGTGCGTTGATCGACGGGATGTTGAGGTCGACCGCGTGCACCGGGTCCGTGGTCAGCGTGGCGAAGTTCGCCGTGGTGTCGCTGATCGTGAACGGCGGCGTCAGCGACTCGCCGACGTCGACGCGGCCCGCGCCCATGTCGAACGGGTCGGCCGGGGTGGTCAGGTCTTCCTTCACGACGTCGGTGGTCGACTGGGTCATGATGGCCGACTTGATCTGCCCCGGCGTCCAGTCGGGGTTCGCCGCGCGGAGCAGCAGGCCCACGCCGGCGATGTGCGGGGAGGACATCGAGGTGCCGTTGATCGCCTGGTAGTACTGGCCGGACGGACCGCTCTCGGGGGCCGCCGGCGTCGGCGTCATAGCTGCGAGGACCTGCACGCCGGGCGCGGTGATGTCCGGCTTGATGACCGGGCCCGCCGGGCCACGGGAGGAGAACGCCGCGATGACGTCACCCTGACCCTCGGACGGCGCGCCGTCGGTGAACGTGCCCGTCACCCCCGAGCGCTCCTCGAACCACGCCATCATCTCGGTGCCGTCCGCGAGGTGCACGGCCGGCAGGTAGTGGTTGTCGGTGGCCACGTCGGCGAGCGTCGGGTTGTAGAGGATCATGCCCTCGGCGTCGCCCTGCATCACGTGGTAGCCCTTGAGGACGCGGGCGTTCTCGCCGCGCTCGCAGAGCACGATCATGCCCTCGAAGGTGCCCTCGGGTGCCGGCTCGAGGCACATCGGGTCGGAGTAGGGCGGCTCGGAGGCGTGCACGACCGGCAGCGGCTCCTCCACGCCCTCGACGATGGAGGCGCCGTCGGCGGTGAACGTCGAGCCGTCGTCGGCCGTCAGCGTGAGCGTCGAGCTGAACTCGCGCGTCTGCGTCGAGGCGGCGACCGTGGTCACCCACGGGCTCACGTGGTTCGCCGTCGCGGCGCCCGGACCGGAGTTGCCGGCCGACGCCGCGACGAAGACCCCGGCGTCGTAGGCGTTGAGGAACGCGATCTCGACCGGGTCGGAGACGGTGCTGCCGCCCGAGATCGAGTAGTTGATCGCGTCGACGTCGTCGACGATCGCCTGCTCCACGGCGGCGACCAGGTCGGAGGTGTAGCCGCCGCCCGGGCCGAGCGCCTTGTACTCGATGATCTTCGCGCCGGGTGCGACGCCCTGGATCTTCTCGAGCTCCGGGCCGATGGTCTGGACGTCCTCGACTACGTTGCCCGCCGACGTGCCCGAGGTGTGGGAGCCGTGTCCCTCCGCGTCCCGTGCGGTGCCCTCGTACAGGTACTCACCCGGGTTCAGCAGGTCGTACATCGCGGTGAAGGAGTAGCCGCCGATGAGCTTGTCGTTGCACTCGAACGGGTCGTCCTCGGGCGTCAGCGGGTTGTCGCCGTAGTTGCAGGCGACCGCCGGGCCGTCGTACGCGCTGAGGTTGCCGTCGTCGGCGAACGAGGGGTGCTCCGGCCAGAGTCCGGTGTCGATGTTGCCGAGCACGAGCCCGTCGCCGGCCTCGGACTCGGTACCCAGCTCCTCGTAGGCCGCGGGGGCGTCGATGAAGTCGGTGCTCGAGTCGGTCAGCGGCTTCTCGAGCGTGTTCTCCTGCACGGCGACCACGCCGGGCACCTCGAGCAGCGCCGGGATCTCGTCGCCGGGGACGAGCGCGGCGACGCCGCCGTAGACGACGTCGAAGCTGGTCACGACCTCGGTGCCGGGGACGGCGTCCTGGACGTCCGCGGTGATCGAACGCTCCTGCTTCTCGACGTACCCCCGGTAGCGCTTCTCGGCGGGGGCGTTCTTCGTCAGGGGCTCGCCGGTGACGGCGGGGCTGGTCGCGTCGTACTCCGGCACGGAGCCGTCGTAGGAGGCCACGGCGTCGTAGTCGTACTTGACCATGACGGGGACCTTCTTGCTCGAGCTGAGCGAGAGCAGCTTCTTCGGCGTCTCGACGAGCGCGCTCGTGGGCGCCTTGGGGCCGTCCTCCCGCGACGTCGCGGTCGGTTGCGCCTCGGTGAGGCTGAGGTCGTCCGGGTCCTCCGGCGCGGCGCCGGCCCCCGTGGCGGTGAGAGAGGTGATGACCAGCGCGGCGCCGGAGGTGATGGCGGCGAGCCGGAGTCTGGACTGGTGTTTCCGCAAGCGCATGTGAGCGCACCCTTCGTCTCGGTCCGTAACGAGACTTCCGGCCCGTGGCCACTGCGTCGTGGCTCCCGTCGCCGGAGGTCCCTCGCAAGATAGTCCTTCTGTGATGCAGGCAACATTCGAGCGTGTGTCGGGCGTGTGTCGGGGCACAGCGAAGGCGGGCAGAAATCGGGGCAAAAGCCTCAGGATGCACGGGCAACCGAAATCGCGGACGATGGGGCGCATGTTCTGGTGGGGGGTCGTCCTGATGGTGCTTGGCGCCGTGCTGGCCGGCAGGGCGATCTGGACGGCGCGGCGCGGCGCGACGGGGGCGCACGGACTGCTGATCGCCGCCGGGATCGGCCTGGCGTTCTGGGGGCTGGTGCTCGGCGTGGTCGCCGTCGTCCGGGGATGACGGGTCGGGCGGCGACGGCAGAGGGTAGGCATGCCTAACTTTGACTGCTACCGTGCTGACATCCTGACGTTCTGTCAGGTCGTCACGACCTTCCGGAGGCCGCCATGCCCACCCTCGCTCCCGAGGCTCCCCTCTCCGTGCTGCTGCGCGAGGGGACGCGCGCCGAGCACCAGGAGGCCGAGTCCGAGGGGTTCGTCTCGCGGCTGATGTCCGGAGACCTCGACGTGGCGGCCTACGCCGACCTCGCGGCGCAGCAGCTCTCGGTGTACACCGCGCTGGAGGAGGCGAGCGCCGTCGTCCGGCACGACGCCCGCGGCGCCTCCCTCGTCTTCGACGAGCTGACCCGCGTCCCGGCCATCGAGCGCGACCTCGCCCACCTGTACGGGCCGGGCTGGCGCTCGGAGATCCGCGTCCTGCCGGCCACGCGGGCGTACGTGGCACGTCTGCACGACGTCGGCTCCCGACTCGCCGAGTACGCCGCGCACGCCTACACGCGCTACCTGGGAGACCTCTCGGGCGGGCAGATCGTCCAGCGCATGATGCAGCGTCACTACGGCATGGGTGCGGCCGGCCTGGAGTTCTACGACTTCCCCGAGATCCCGAAGGCCAAGCGGTTCAAGGACCTCTACCGCGAGCGCCTCGACGGGCTGGACCTGGACGACGCGGAGACCGCCACCGCCGTGGCCGAGGCGCAGGAGGCGTTCCGCCTCAACCGGGCCGTGTTCGCCGAGCTGGGCGAGTCGCACCCCGGTCCTGCCTGACCGTCCGCCGTCGGTAGGGTGCGCACATGGTCGCCCGCTACGCCGCCGCCGTGCTCGTCTGCGGTTCCGCCATCCTGCTCTTCGCCGTGCACGCGCGTCCGCTCGGCTACGTGCCGCTGGTGGCGGGCGTCGTCCTCGGTCTGCTGGTGGACCGCGCGCTGGGCAAGCACCTCGCGCTGATCGCGGCGGGCATGGGGATCGTCTCGGCGATCCCCCTCGCGGCGGACCTGTCGGACGCCGGGATGGTCCGGTTCACCGTCGCGCTCTCCCTGGCGGTGCTCGTGCCGTGGGCGCTCTCGCGGTTCGTCCTGGCCGACGACGACGGCGCGGGCGCGGTGCGCTTCCCGGTCGCCACGGGCCGGCGCTGGTCGCGCGGGCAGTGGATCTATCTCGCGGCCGTGGTCGTCATCGGCTACCTGGTGCTGCCGCCGTACTTCCTCGGGTCCGGGGCGTACCGGAACTGGCCGTCCCTGGAGGGTGACACGGACATCGCCCGGCTGTTCGTGGGAGTGAACGCCGTCGGGCTGTGGGACGAGCTGTTCTTCATCTGCGTCGTGTTCACGCTGCTGTGCCGGCACTTTCCCGTGCAGGCCGCCAACGTGCTGCAGGCGATGGTGTTCGTCTCGTTCCTGTGGGAGCTCGGCTACCGCGAGTGGGGGCCGCTGCTGACCATCCCGTTCGCGCTGGTGCAGGGGTGGATCTTCGCCCGGTACAAGTCGTTGTCCTACGTGGTGGCGGTGCACCTGCTGTTCGACGCCGTCGTGTTCGCGGTGCTGGTGCACGGGCATCATCCCGAGCTGCTCGACATCTTCGTCACGGCCCCACGACCCTGACAGCGCGACCCTGACAGCGCGACCCTGACGCAGCGCTCGCGGGATCGAGGGGTGGTCGCGTCAGCTCACGTCGCCACGCCAGTCCTCCTTCGTGTCGGTCCACCCACCGTCACCCGGGACGTCGAGTTCTCGCACGCCGACGCAGGAGCCAGGACTCGGCCACCGGCACCGAGACGGCCATCAGGGTGAGCACCGCACCGGCGTACATGGCCGGGCCGGGCGCCGCCACCCCGGGGACGACGACGTCGATCACCAGCGCTGCGACGATCTGTCCGGCGATCATCCCGAGCGCCAGCAGCAGCACGCCGATCCGGTGCACCACGGCGGCCTGGATCGCGATGAACGTGATCCCGAGCAGCCCGCCGGAGTAGAGCACCAGGTCGAGCGGCCACTGCGTGGGCAGCGTCCCCGTGGGTGGCCCGACGGCGAGGGTCGAGACGCCGAACGCCAGCAGCAGCGCCGTCGTGCCCACCACGAAGTTGCCGAAGGTGGCCGCTGCCACCCCGGTGAACGGGTCGCGGGGGGCTTCCGCGACGGCCCGCACCCGGCCGTTGACCGCCTGCTGCCACGACTGGAACGCGCCGGCGAAGAACGGGATCACGGCCAGCCCGACGGACGGCACGGTCCCCACGGACCCGGACACGGCGATCGCCACGGCCGTGACGGTCAGGACCGGTCCCAGCGCCCGCCCGAGCGTGATGAGCCGCACCCCGCCGGGCGCGAGACCGAACCGGTCGACGAAGAGCGAGCTGGTCGACTGCCCGGCCACCACCGCCACCATGAACAGGGCGACCCCGAGCGTGGCGGCGGTCAGCCCCTGGGCCGCCACGTAGAACCCACCGGCGGTCCCGCCCAGCACCTCCCACCAGCGCAGCCGTCCCGAACGCAGCGCGCCGACGACGCGCGCGACGGCGGCGCGAGCGCCCGGCCAGCAGGCCAGGGCCACGAGGAGCAGCACCAGGCCGGACCCGAACGAGACGACCGCCGCGCCGAGACCGCTGCCGACGTGCTCGGCCAGCGAGCCGTTGATGCGGGTCTGGCCCGCGGCGCCGAACCCGCCCGCGACGGCGGCGCCGACGCCGAGCACCGTCCCGGCCGGGCTGCCCGGAGAACCGCCTGGGCTGCCGGTCGAGCCGGCCGAGGAGCTGTCCGAAGAGTCGCCCGGCGGCGAGGCGGGGGCTGGCGCGGTCACCACGGGAGTCTACGGTCGGCGCGGTCTCCACGGCTCGGCCGTCGCACGGTGCGACCATCGGCCCGTGCCCGACGTCCCGACCCGCCGCTCCGCCCGCCACGCCGCGCAGCCGCCGCTCCCTGCCGAGCAGGTGCACGGTCACTCCCACGGCGGACCGGTGCCGCCGGCCCCGACGCGCACCCGCCTGGTCCTGGCGTTGCTGGTGCTGCCTGCCCTGGTCGCCACGGCGTTCGGCCTGTGGACCCTGTGGCCGTCCGAGGCCGACGTGCCCGAGCGGATCCCCGTCGTCGTCGAGGGCAGCGAGCTCGTGGTCGTGACGGTCGTCGGGCCGCTCGAGGAGTCGAGCGACGAGTCCTGGCCCACGATGGAGGACGCGACCGCCGGGGACGTCGCGATCCGGCTGCCCGACGGCGGCACGTCCGGCATGCAGGCGGACCCCCGGTTCGAGCTGTCGCCCGGCGAGCGCGTGACGGCGCTGTACATCGGGGACTTCGCGGACACCGTGACGCCGTACGTGTTCATGGACCACCAGCGCGACGTCCCTTTCGGTGTCCTGGCGGCGGTCTACGCGCTCGTGGTGCTCCTCGTGGCGCGGTGGCGCGGGCTCGCGGCGATCGCAGGCCTGGCGGTGGCGTTCGCCGTGTTCGTCGGCTTCACGTTCCCGGCGCTGCTGGCGGGCGAGAGCGCGATGGGTGTGGCCCTCGTGACGTCGTCGGCGGTGATGCTCGCCGTCCTCTACTTGGCGCACGGTCTGACGGCGCGGACCACCGTGGCGCTGCTCGGCACCCTGGCCGGGCTGGCGCTCACGGCGGGCATCGGCACCTGGGCGACGGGCGCCGCGCACATCACCGGAGCGTCGGACGAGCTGGCGCAGAACCTGTCGATCATCGCCCCGTCCGTGGACCTGCGGGGCATCGCCCTGTGCGGCCTCGTCCTCGCGGGCATGGGTGTCCTGAACGACGTGACGATCACCCAGGCGTCCGCGGTGTGGGAGCTGCGCTCGCTCGCGCCGACGGCCCCGCGGCGGGTGCTGTTCGCGCGGGCGATGCGGATCGGGCGCGACCACATCGCCTCGACCGTGTACACGATCGCGTTCGCCTACGTGGGGGCGGCGCTGCCGTTGCTCCTCACGGTCTGGATGCTGGACCAGACGCCGCTGATGACGATCACCTCGGGGGAGATCGCCGAGGAGGTGGTCCGCACGCTCGTCGGGTCGATCGGCCTGGTGCTGGCGATCCCGATCACCACGGCGATCGCGGCCGTGACGGTGCCGGCCCCGGACCGGGTCGCGGGCGGGGCGACCGAGCCGGCCCTCGACGCGCGCCCCGGGCCGGGCTCGTCCACGATGGGGACGAACCCGCCCCTGGAGGATGCCGTGCAGGACCGGCCGTGAGCAGCGCAGACCCGCAGGACGACCCGTCCCCGCACGGGCCGCGCAGCTTCTTCGCCCGCCGCCGGCAGCCGCCGGACGAGACCGATCCCCTCATCGACCCGCACTCGCGCTGGATCGACCGGTTCGGGCTGCTGCTCGCCCTGGTGGCGCTGACGGTCGCGCTGCTGTCGCTGGTCGACATCCGCGCGGGGGCGCTCGCCGGGCGCGCCCAGGTGGCCGGTCTGGTGACCACCCTCACGGTCGGGGCGACGCTCGCGCTCGCGCTGCGGGCAGCGGGCCTGCGGGCGCGGTGGCGTCGTCGGGCGGACGTGGTGCTGGGGCTGCTGGTCGTGCTGTCCCTCGTGGTGGTGCTCGTCCTGGAGACCCCCGACTCGGTGACCTCGGCACCGCCGCTGCTCCTCGTCATCGCGGCGTTCGCACCCGTGGTGGTGGCGCGGCGGCTGGTGCGGCACCGCGTGGTCACGCTGCCGACGCTGCTCGGAGCCGTCTCCGCCTACCTGCTGATCGCGCTGGCCTACTACTACGCCTTCCTCACGGTGGACAGCCTCTCGGGGGAGCACTTCTTCGGCGCCGAGGAGTCGACGACGTCGTTCATGTACTTCAGCCTGACGACGATCACGACGTTGGGTTACGGGGACCTGGCCGCCGTGTCGCCGCTGGGGCGCCTGCTCGCGACGAGCGAGGCGATCATCGGCCAGGTGTATCTGGTGGTCTTCGTGGCGCTCATCGTCAGCATGGCTGCCGGTCGCTGGCAGCGCGCCCTCGACTGAGAGCCCATTCTTGATAATGATTCTCACGCGTGGTTGACTCATGGCGTCTTGCTGCGAATGGTTCTCGTTCGCATCTTGTTGTCCTGCCTCTGAGACGGAAAGCCACCCCCCATGAACACCCGTTCCCGCGCCGCCACGGCGCTCGCCCTGACCCTGCCGATCGCGCTCGTCGCGGCCTGCGGCACCGAGACCGAGGCGCCGGTCGCCGGAGCCGAGCCGGCCGGCACCACCGCCGAGGAGACCAGCACCGCGGCACCCACCGAGGTCCAGGGGCGCAGCCCGCGCCTCGCCGTCACCTACGACGGCGGCATCAAGGTGCTCGACGCCCAGAGCCTCGAGGAGGTCGCCGACCTCGAGCTCGACGGCTTCAACCGGCTCAACCCGGCCGGAGACGGCAGGCACGTCCTCGTCTCGACCACCGGCGGGTTCCAGGTGCTCGACACCGGCACCTGGGGCGAGGGGCACGGCGACCACTTCCACCACTTCACCTCCACGCCGGAGCTCAGCGACGTCACCTACGCCGCCGAGAAGCCCGGCCACGCCGTGGTGCACGACGGCGTCACGGCGCTCTTCGACGACGGCACCGGTCTGGTGCAGCTCGTCGACTCCGCCGAGATCGCCACCCAGGACGGGGTCGAGGAGGTCCAGCTCCCGGACGCGCACCACGGCGTGGCCGTCCCGCTGAGCGACGGGTCGCTGCTGGTCACCGCGGGCACCGAGGAGGAGCGCAGCAGCATCCGCGTGCTCGACGCCGACGGCGAGGAGATCGCCGCGAGCGACGAGTGCCCCGGCGTCCACGGCGAGGCCGTCGCCGCGGAGGAGGCCGTCGTCGTCGGCTGCGAGGACGGCGCGCTGCTCTACGCCGACGGAGAGATCACCGAGGTGACCACGCCGGACGACTACTCCCGCATCGGCAACCAGGCCGGCACCGAGGCGTCGCCGAACGTGCTCGGCGACTACAAGACCGACCCGGACGCCGAGCTCGAGCGGCCCACCACGGTCAGCCTGATCGACTCCCGCGACGCGAGCCTGGAGCTCGTGGAGCTCCCGGCGTCGTACACGTTCCGCTCGCTGGCCCGCGGCGACGACGGCGAGGCGCTCGTGCTCACCACCGACGGCGACCTGCAGGTCATCGACCCGGAGACGGCCGAGATCACCTCCACGATCCCGGTGCTCGACGAGTGGGAGGAGCCGATGGACTGGCAGGAGCCCCGGCCGGCCGTGTTCACCCTGGACGGCTCCGTCTACGTGACCGACCCGGCGAACGACTCGATCCACGCGGTCGACGTCGTGGACGGCGAGGTCTGGGCCTCGGGCGAGCTGGGCGCCACGCCGAACGAGATCACCGGCGTCCTCGGCGAACCGGCCTCCGACCACGAGGGCGACGACCACGACCACTGACGCGCGGCGGTGCACCGGCCGCGGTCACGTGAGGTGGTCGAAGTCCCCGCGCACCCACGCCGCGTGCCGCCGTGCCGAGTGCAGCACGACGGCGCGCGCGTCGGCGGGGATCACGCCGTCGAAGTTGTTGTACATCCGGTCGAAGGGTCGCCGGGCCACATGCCCGGCGACCCGCAGCGCCACCGCCCCGGAGAGCGGGACGTGGTTCGGGTAGCTGCGCATGAAGCTCGCCGAGGTGCGGTCGGCGTTGGCGAAGATCGTGTCGCCCGACAGCAGCACCCCGCGGCCCTCCGCCCCGGCGTCCCAGTGCACGACGGCGGAGCCCGGGAAGTGCCCGCCCGGCTGGCTGAGCGTCACCCCGGGCAGCACCTCCCGCTCGCCCGACCACGTCTCGATCGCGGCGTCCGGGCGGGCGACCCATCCCGCGTCCGCCGCGGAGACCAGCACCGGCACCGGTCCGCCGTCCCCGGCGAGCCGCCGGCTCCACTCGACCTGGACACCGAACATGTGGGGATGGCTCGCCACGACCGCGACGACCCCCGCGGGGCCGGCCAGGTCGCGCACGGCCGCGACGCCGTCGTCGTCCACGAACCCCAGCGGGTCCCACAGCAGCGACCCTGCCGGGGTGCGCAGCAGCTTGGACTGCTGTCCGATACCCACCCCCGGGGCGGTCTGCAGCGCGAACAGGTCCGGCTCCAGCTCGTCGACCACGATCGCCTGGCCCTCGGCGGCGAGCTCGTCGAGCGTGGCCCAGGCCTGGCCCGACGCCGGGACCCACTGGCGCTCGTCCGCGCAGATCGCGCAGACCTCCGGCCGTGACGCGTGCTCGACGGCGCAGGTGCGGCAGATCCAGAAGGACGTCATGGCCACAGGCTGGCACGGCGTCGGGAGCGCCACCCGTCGGCCCGCCGTCTCCGTCGTGCGACGGATCCCGCCGCGGCACCGACTGCCTACGCTGAGGGGATGCCGCGTCCCCGCCCGACCGCCGTGATCGCCGAGTGGTTCGGCGTCGACGACGACTTCGAACGTGTCCCCGCCGATCCTCGCGCCGCCTACCGGCGTGACGTGTGGCTCGGGCTGACCCTGACCGTCCTCGCGGTGGCGGGCATGGAGCTGTCCCGCTCGGCGGGCTACTTCTACGACGATACCCGGCCGGCCTGGCTGCTCTACGTGCTGGCGGGGGCGGGTGCGCTCCCGCTCGTGGCCCGGCGCCGGTACCCGCTGCTGGTGCTCGCGCTCGTCTACTCGCACTTCCTGCTGGTCGGGCTGACCGTGCCGGCCGTCCCGATGACCCAGGTGCTGCAGGTCGTGTACTTCATGACGCTGTACACGGCGGTGGCCTGGGCGCGGGACCGCCGGGCGATGATCATCGTGGTCGCGGCCAGCCTGGCCGCCATGTTCGGCTGGCTGTTCTGGCAGACGGCCATCAGCTCGGCCCTGCAGCACTACGCGGAGAACGAAGGCCTGCTCGACGACCCGCCCGGGGCCATCGCGGCGCTCGACGCCATGATCGCCCAGACCTGGTTGACGAACGTCGCCTATTTCTTCGGCGCCATCGCGCTCGGGCAGGTCACGTGGCACGCCGCCCGGCGCCGGGCGCAGCTCACGGCGCAGGCGGCCACTATCGAGCGGCAGGCCACCGAGCTCGGTCGCCGCGCCGTCGTCACCGAGCGGCTGCGCATCGCGCGCGAGCTGCACGACGTCGTCGCGCACCACGTCTCCGTCATCGGGATCCAGGCGGCGGCCGCGCGGCGGCTCCTCGCCAAGGGCGGGGACGCCGCCCCGGACGCGCAGGGACCGCTCGCCACGATCGAGACGGCCTCGCGCGACGCCGTGGAGCAGATGCGTGGCCTGGTCGGCACGCTCCGGGACATCGGGGCCGACGACGGCGGCACGGCGGACGGCGGGGACCGCTCGCCCGAGCCCGGGGTCGCCGACATCGAGCGGCTGGCCGGTGCGGACGGCGGCCTGGACGTGACGTACACGCTCGTCGCCGAACCGACCGGTGTGGAGGCGGCGGTGCCCGGGCCGGTGGGCCTCAGCCTGTTCCGGACCGCGCAGGAGGCGCTGGCCAACGTCCGCAAGCACTCCACGGCCCGCGCGGCGAGCGTCACCGTGCGGGTCGACCGGCGGCCGGTCGACGACGACGCCAGGTTCCGCGGCGGGTATGCCGAGGTCGAGGTGATCGACGAGGGCCGTGCCCGGCCGGGCTCCTCCGGGTCCGGGCTGGGGCTGGTAGGCATCCGTGAGCGGGTCGCCACGCACCACGGGGTGGCGGAGATCGGCCCGCGCGTGACCGGTGGGTACCGTGTGCGCGTGCGGCTGCCCCTGCCCGTGGAGGGCTCATGACGACGATCCTGCTGGTCGACGACCAGGCGCTGGTCCGGTCCGGGTTCCGCCTCATCCTGTCGGTGGAGGACGACCTCGAGGTGGTCGGGGAGGCGGCCGACGGCGCCCAGGCCGTCGAGGTGGCCCGGGAGCTGCGGCCCGACGTGGTCCTGATGGACGTGCAGATGCCCGTCATGGACGGCATCGAGGCCACCCGCGAGATCGTGCGGAGCGAGCTGTCGCGGGTGCTGGTCCTGACCACGTTCGACGACGACGCCTACGTGTTCGACGCCCTGAGCGCCGGGGCGTCCGGGTTCCTCCTGAAGAACTCCGACGCCGAGCACCTCGTGGAGGCGGTGCGCACCGTCGCCGAGGGGCAGGCGCTCCTGTCGCCGCAGGTCACCCGGAGGGTGGTGGACCGGATGGTCGCGATGGGCTCGGCGGCGTCCGGGGACTCCCCGGCGGGCGGGGCCGGTGTGTCGAGCCGGGCCGGTGTGCCGCCGTCGGCCCGGGGGTCGGAGCTCCTGACCCCCCGCGAGCGCGAGGTCCTGGTTCACGTGGGCCGGGGGCTGTCGAACGCGGAGATCGCGGCGGAGCTGTTCCTCGGCGAGGCCACGGTCAAGACGCACGTGTCCAGCGTGCTGTCCAAGCTGCACCTGCGGGACCGGGTCCAGGCGGTGATCTACGTCCACCGCCACGGCCTGGCGTAGCGGACGTTCCGCCGTCGGCCGCTGATGTCGGTCCACGATGCCGGTCCACGATGCTGGTCCGTCGTGAGGGGGAGGCGGCAGATTCCCTCCCGCGACGGATCCGCGCGCGCCCGGCTCGCCGTAGCGTCGGTGCCATGACCATGCTCGAGGTCCACGACCTGACCAGAACCTTCGGAGACCGCCGCGCCGTCGACGGCGTCTCCTTCCAGGCGCCCGGAGGCATGCTCACCGGGTTCGTCGGCTCCAACGGCGCCGGCAAGACCACCACCATGCGCATGATGATGGGCGTCCTGTCGATCACGTCCGGGGAGGTGCGGTTCGGCGGCGCACCGGTGACCCGCGCGGACCGTCGCTCGTTCGGGTACATGCCCGAGGAGCGCGGCCTCTACCCGAAGCAGCCCGCCATCGACCAGCTCGTCTACCTGGCACGGCTGCGCGGCATCCCTGCCGCCACCGCCCGGACCGAGGCGATGGAGCACCTCGACCGGCTCGGTCTCGCCGAGCGGGCCAAGGACCACGTCGAGAAGCTCAGCCTGGGCAACCAGCAGCGCGTGCAGATCACCGCGGCGCTCATGGGCCGGCCGCGGGCGCTCATCCTCGACGAGCCGTTCTCCGGCCTGGACCCGGCGGCCGTCGACGGCATGGTCGACCTGCTGCGCGAGCACACCGCTCGCGGGGTCCCCGTGCTGTTCAGCTCGCACCAGCTCGACCTGGTCGAGCGCCTCTGCGAGCGCCTCGTCATCCTGCGCGCGGGCAACGTCGTCGCCGACGGCACGCCCACCGAGCTCCAGCAGGCGGGCACGGTGCGGCACCGCCTGGTGCTCGACTCCGACGCCGGCTGGGTACGCGGCGTCCCGGGCGTGCACGCCGTCGACGTCGACGGCCCGACGGCGCTGGTCGAGCTCGCCGACGACGCCACCACGCAGCGCCTGCTCGCCACCGCCATGGAGCGCGGGCAGGTCCACGAGCTCAGCCCCGTCCGGCCTTCCCTGGCCCAGATCTACCGTGAGGTGACGGCATGACCACCCTGACGCAGAGCCCTTCGAACGCGCCGGTCCAGGACCCGCCGGACGACGGCACCCGGGGCGCCTGGCTGCTCGTGGCCCAGCGCGAGATCGTCACCCGGGTGATGAACAAGGCGTTCGTCATCGGGCTGCTGGTGTCGCTCGTGGTGATCGGTCTGCTCGCTGCCTTCTTCACGTGGCAGTCGTCCCGGGTCGACACCTACACCGTGGCGGTGGCGGGCACCGACGCCACGGCGGTCGGGTCGGTGACCGGGGCTGCCGAGCTCGCCGAGGCGGAGAACGGCAGCACCGAGCTCGAGCTCCTCGAGGTTGCGGACGACGACGCCGCGCGCGCCGCCCTGTCCACCGGCGACGCGGACGTGTGGCTGCACCCGGGCGACGGCGGCTGGGTGCTGGCCGGCGAGGGCCAGCCGGACGGTACCGTCTCCCGGCTGGTGGGCACCGCCGTCGAGCAGCAGGTCCTGGCGGCGAACGCGGAGGCCGCCGGGACCTCCATGGACGCGTTGTCGGAGGGGGCCGCGCTCACCACGGAGGCGCTGGACCCGCAGGCGATGGGCGAGGACACGGTGTTCTTCGCGACCTTCGCCCTGTCGTTCCTGTTCTTCGCGGGCGCGATCGGCTCGGGAATGATGATCGCGAGCTCGGTGGTGGAGGAGAAGCAGTCGCGACTGGTGGAGATCATCGCGACGGCCGTGCCGCTGCGCCAGCTCCTGGCGGGCAAGATCCTGGGCAGCTCGGTGATCGCCGTGGGGCAGAACCTGCTGTTCGCGGCCGTGGGTCTTGTCGCCGTGGCCGCGAGCCCGATCTCGATCGCGCTGCCCGCGCTGTCGACGTCGCTGATCTGGTTCGTCGTGTTCTTCACGGTCGGCTTCCTGGCGCTGGCTGCGCTGTACGCGGTGGCGGGGGCGCTGGCCAGCCGGTCCGAGGACCTGCAGTACACCTCCACGCCGATGACGATGCTGGTGATGGGTGTCTACTTCCTGACGTTCTCGGCCTCGGGCACGTTCCAGACGGTGCTGTCGTACATCCCGGTCGCGAACGTGGTGGCGATGCCGGCGCGCGTGCTCTCGGGCGAGACGACGTGGTGGGAGCCGGTGGTCTCGTTGCTGATCCTCGGGGCGTTCGCGGTGCTGGCGCTGCTGGTCTCGGAGCGGGCGTTCCGTGGTGCGCTCATGCAGACCGGCGGCCGGGTCTCGTGGAAGCAGGCGCTGCGCGCCGAGGCGTGATCGTCGGCATCCATGACCGGTTCCTGGTTGGTACGTTGCACCCGTGGCCCGACGACGTGACCCCGGCATGGTCTCCTTCGACGTCTCGTCCGACGTCGAGGCCGAGGGGGACGACGGCGGCACGCCCGTCGCGGCGGACGCCCGCGCCGGGTGGTGGTCCCGCGCCGGCGACCGGTGGCGCCGCGCGGACCGTCGGCAGCGTCGGCTGCTCGCGGGTGCGGCCGGCGGGGTGGTGCTCGTCCTGATCGGCGGCACGGCCGTCGCGGCGGTCGTGGTCTCGCACACCCACGACGAGCGGCTGCGGTCGGCGCCCGGCGGCGTGCTCTCGCTGACGGGGGAGGTCGGCGAGGTCTGGCGTGCGGAGGGCAACGGTGTCCTCGCGGTGCTCCCGGGCGGCGGGGTCGTCCTGGACGAGGACGAGGACGTGGTCGCGCGGGACGCCGGGTCCGGGCAGGAGCGCTGGCGCGCGAACCTCGGTGCGGATCCGGTCTGCGGTCCGCGGCCGCGGCTGGAGAGCGGTGTCGAGTGGAGCATGCCGAGCGACCTGGTGACGTGCCTGCACGGTCCGGCCGAGGAGCGCACCGTGACCGTCCTCGACGCGGCGGGTGACGTGGTCGGGCACCGGGAGCTCCCGGCCGCGGAGTACGGCGGCGAGGACCGTGACGTCGCGCCCGCGGCCGACGGCGGTCTCCTGGTGGCGAACCACGACACGGACATGCCGGACGATCGCCGGTACGCCACCCAGGAGGACGCCCGAGCAGCGCTCCGCGACGTCGAGCCGGGGAGGGCGTCGGTGCGGGTGGAGGACGCGGTGACGGGAGACCTCCGGTTCGAGGTGCCGACCACCGCCCATGCCGGCCGCCTGCTGGACGAGTGCGCGTTCGTCTGGGACGAGTCGGAGGCGGTCGGACTCGACACGTTCGACCGGTCGGCGCCGTACCGGCTGGAGGTCTCGCCGGAACGTCGGCTGCACTCGTCACCCGCCGTCGTCGGCTACCGCTGGTGCGACGTCGGCGGCGCCACCACGCCCGACGGCAGGTCGTTCGCCGAGCACGCCGGCGGCGGCGCCCAGCGCGGAGGCGGGGAGGTCGTCCCGTACCCGGGCGGGGGCCACGTCGTGCCCACCGCCAGCGGGCCTGACGGCTCGGTGCTGCTGGCCGCCGACGGGACCGTGCGCCTCGAGTCCTCGCGGTCGACGATCAGCGTCCCGCACGCGGCGGTGGACGCTCGCGGACCCGTCGTCGTCGCGACGGCGGGCTACCAGGCGATCGCGGGGCTGGACCTCCACGGCGAAGAGCTGTGGCGCCACGACCTGATGGACCCGCACGTCCTGGCGCAGGTCGGCGAGGCGCTGGTGGTCGCCGGGCAGTCGGACGTCGTGGCGCTCGACGTGGCCGACGGCAGCGAGCTGTGGCGCGTCGCCCTGTACGACCCGCAGGAGCTGTACGGCTGGCCCACCTCGGCCGTGACCGACGGCGAGCGGGTGATGGTCGCGCTGATCGGCTACGAGGATGACGTCGAGGTGGGCGAGCTGCTCACCATGGATCTCGCCACCGGCGCGGCGGACCGCGAACGCCTCGACGCCGGCCGCGTCCCGTACCTCTCGGCCGTCGACGGCCACGTGGTGCTGCAGGAGGTGGGGCGCGCGGACGCGATGGGTGTCTACCGGTCTGACGTCACCTCGGTGAGCATCCTCGCTCCGCGCTAACGTCGGGGAGTGGGGCGACGGCGTCGAGCCCCTGAGAGGGCCTACACGTTCGACCTCGTGCCCGACGACGGCACGGAGGCCGCGGAATCTCCTGCGGCCGGCACGGCCTCGGGCGAGCCACCCGACCCTGTCTGCGCCGTCGGCCCCGAACCCGGGTCGCCGTCCGCCGGTCCGGGCGTCCTGTCCCGCGCCGGTCGGCGGTGGCGCGGACTGTCCCGCCGCACCCGGTTCGGTGCCGTCATGGTGGCGGCCATGCTGGTGGTCGCGGTCGTGGTGGTCGACGGCGTCCTCGACCGGGGACGCTCGGACGAGCTGCGAGCCGCGGCGGGCGGCCTCGTCGACCTCGGGGCACCGCCGACCGAGGCGTGGCGCGTCGAGGACGGTGAGGTCGGCGTGCGGACCCCGGGCGGCCTGGTCGCCGTGGCGGGCGGGGTCGCGGGCGTCCACCGGTACGACGAGCTGCTCGGCATCGACCTGCTGACGGGGCAGCGGCGCTGGACCGTCGACCTCGTGGACCGTGCCGCCGTGTGCGGACCCGGCCTGGCGTTCTGGGCAGAGACGGTCGAGCTGACCTCGACGGCCCAGGTCGTGTGCGTGGGGGAGGCCGTCTCGGGTGAGGCCATGGTGACCACCGTCGACCCGGACGGGACGGTGCTGGGGCGGCGGGCCGTCACCGAGGAGCACGACGTCGTGGTGCCCGGGCCGCAGGGCACGGTGCTCACCGCGACCTGGGTGGGCGAGGCCCGCGACGTGGACGTCCAGCTCCGCGGCGACCCGATGACGAACCTGACCGTCGTGGGGGAGATCGACGACGGGTACGACCTCGAGGTGCGCGCGACGGACGCCGTCACGGGCGCGGAGCGGTGGGCGGAGGTTGTGCCCTTCGGCGAGGTGACCGACTCCACCCGGTGCGTGCGCTGGACCACCGGGGGCCGCAACGCCCAGCTCGACCGCCGTGGCGACGTCGAGCACATGGTCAGCGGACGCCTCGTCGGGTTCTCCGGCTGCGGCGTGCTGGCGTACTTCACGCCGGACGGACGGCGCCTCGACCTGACGGGCCTGGAGGACGCCGGGGGCGAGGTGGTCCGCAGGGTGCGGCCGCTGGTCGACGGCGGCTATGCCGTCTCCGCCGGGCCGTGGGGTCAGTCGTCGTGGGAGTTCCAGGTGCTGGACTCCGACGGCGCGCACCGCTTCGACGTCGAGGGCCGGCTGCTGGACCCGCGTGCCACGGACGGGCGCTCGGACCAGCGCTGGCTGGTCGCGGGCCGGGACGAGGTCCGCGCCGTCGGACCCGACGGCGGGACGGTCTGGTCGGTGCAGCTGTCCGCCACGAGCTACCTCGCGCGGGCCGGGCGTACCGCGGTCGTGCTGGACGAGCGCGACCGGGTGGCCGGGCTGGACCTCGCGACCGGCGAGGTCCTGTGGGTGCGCGACGACCTGCTCCAGGAGTACGCGGCACTCACCGACGGGCGCGACGGCCAGGTGCGGTCGGTGTTCACCGACGGGACGGTGGTGGCCCTCGTCGTCCCGACCTACACCGACACGGAGGTGGTGTCGCGGTGGCGGGCGATCGACGCCGCCACGGGGGAGGACCTGTGGTCCACCGACCTGCCCGAGGAGGGGTGGGGCGTCGACGTCGCCGTGGACGGCTTTCTGCTGCGCTGGTGGCCCGCGGGGCTGGCGGGATTCACGACGTCGTAGCGTGCCCGTGCTCCGCCGGCGGAGAAGCATGGTTGGCTCGGCTCTGTGACCGGCTACGACGCACAGTTCCTCGGGCCCGGCGGGACCGTCCGCGTGCCGCTGCCCACCGCTGACCGGCCGCTGCGGCGGCTCGATCATCCCCACTTCAGCGTGCTGCTCGACCCGGAGCGCCGGCTCGCCGCCGCCACCGCGTGCGCCGTGGACGGGGCGCGGCTCCAGCGGCTGCCGAGGTCCGGGTCCTGGCGGCTCGATCCCCAGGCGCCGCCCGCGGAGCAGTCCGGCAACGAGCTGTACCACCACAACCCGTTGGACCGCGGGCACCTCGTGCGTCGGCTCGACCCGATGTGGGGCACCGTCGACGAGGCGCGGGCTGCCGGCGAGGCCACGTTCGTCTACACCAACGCCGCGCCGCAGGTCGGCGGGTTCAACCAGTCGAAGCAGCTGTGGAACGGGCTCGAGGACCACGTGCTCGAGTACGCCGACGCCCACGACCACCGCATCGTGGTGCTCACCGGGTGCGTGTTCCTCGACTCCGACCCCGTGTACCGCGGCGTCGCGGTACCGCGGCAGTTCTGGAAGGTCGTCGCGTGGGCCACGGTGCCCGACGGCGGCACCTCGCCCGCGCTGCGGGCCGCGGCGTTCGTGCTCGACCAGACGCCGCTGCTGACCGACGCGGAGCTGAGCACCGCGACGGGACGGGCGCTCGCCGTCGGCCAGGTGCCGCCGCTCGGCCCGTTCCGCACGTTCCAGGTGCCGGTCGCGGACGTCGGTTCGCTGACCCGCCTGGACCTCGGGCCGGTGGTGGACGCCGACGTCCGCGGCCCGGCGCCCGAGCGGCGGGTCGAGCCGAGGACGACCTCACGCCGTCCGCCGTCGGGCTGGACGGAGCTGCACCACCCGGCCGAGGTGCTGCCACCCCCCACCCCGCGCCGAACGTCGTGATCCGGACCGCTTTGACTGGGCAAAACGGTCCGGATCACGACGTTCGGCAGCACGCGGGGTGGCGAGTCAGGCGGTCTTGATCTCGCCGCGCTGGACCCGCAGGATCCCGACCAGGAGAGGCAGCCCGACCCAGATCGCGGCGGTGACCGCGAGCTGCGCCCACTGCTCGCCGCCCATCGGGTCGCCCATGATCAGCGGCATGGAGGAGGTCTGCAGGTCGATCCACGGCCAGACGTTCTCCCACGACTGGACCAGCGCCGTGAGGGCGCCCACGATCGTCGGCACCACGAGGTAGACGACGATCGCGCCCGGCGTGCTCTGCAGCGCCAGACCGAACGCGACGCCCTGCACCATCCAGATCGCGAGCATGAGGACCATGCCGGCCGTCATCGCCCCCAGGCCCCAGTCGGCGTCAGCGTCCCGGAAGGTGATCACCGCGAGGTGCGCCAGCGCGGCGATCACGACGGCGACCAGGAAGAACGCCAGCCCGGAGCCGACGGCGGTCACCAGCTTGGCCCAGACGACCCGCAGCCGGCGCGGCTCCAGGGTGAAGGTCGTCAGCCCGGTGCGCTGGGACCACTCGGCGGTGGTGGCGAGGATGGCGACGATCGGCAGGAGCATCGCCAGGGGCGTCGAGGTGTTGGTGACGAACGCCTCGAACGACACGTTCCCCTCGCCCACCAGCGCGGAGACGGCCAGGACCCCGGCCGTGATCACGGCGATGGTGACGAACAGCCACCGGACGGCCCGGGTGTCGAGCTGCTTGCGCCACTCGTACGCGGCCAGGCGGGTGAAGGGGACCGGCTTGAGGTCGGTCTTCCGGGCCCGGGTGGGGGCCATGGTCTGCTGGACGGCGGTCATGCGGACACCGCCTCTCGGGCGTCGTCGGCGGTGAGCTCGAGGAACAGCTCCTCGAGCCCGCGGGAGGACGTGTCGCGCAGCTCGATGACGAGCACACCGGCCGAGACGGCCGTGCGAGCCACCTGCTCGGCGTCGGCGGAGGTGGTGAAGCCACCACCGGCCTGGCGCTCCGCGTCGATGCCGGCGTCGCGGAACGCGGTCGCCAGCGCGGCGTCGTCGGTGGAGCGCACGAAGGTCCCGGCGGCGCGCAGCAGCTCGTCCTTGGTGCCCTCGGCGACGACGCGCCCACGCCCGATGACGACGAGCCGGTCGGCGACGTGCTCGATCTCGGACAGCAGGTGGGAGGACAGCAGCACGGTGCCGCCGCCGGCCGCGAAGTCGCGCAGCAGGTCACGCATCCAGCGGATGCCGGCCGGGTCGAGGCCGTTGGCCGGCTCGTCGAGGATGAGCACGTCGGGCTCGCCGAGCAGGGCGCCGGCGATGCCGAGGCGCTGGCGCATGCCGAGGGAGTAGGTACGCACGCGGCGGCCGGCCTCCGCGGAGGTGAGGCCGACGACGTCGAGCACCTCGTCGACGCGGTGCCGTCCCACGCCGGTGAGGAGCGCGGACAGGGCGAGCGTCTCGCGGCCGGTGCGGCCGGCGTGCTGGGCTGCGGCGTCGAGCAGCACCCCGACCCGGCGGCCCGGGTTGGCGAGCGCCGCGTACGGCTTGCCGAGGATGCGGGCGGTGCCGCTGGTCGGCGGCGTCAGCCCGGTCATCATGCGCATGGCGGTGGACTTCCCGGCGCCGTTCGGGCCGAGGAATCCGGTCACGAGGCCCGGCTCGGCGGTGAACGACACGTCGCTCACGGCCGGGACCGGCCCGTATCTCTTGGTCAGGTGCTCCACGGTGATCATGGGTCCAGACTTCCGTGGACGCCTGCCTGCCCGCATCGCCCGCAGGGAGGGTTCGTCTCCGCCGTCGGGCTCGTCCGGGTCATCCCTTCGGCGGATGTCGGGGCCGCCACGCAGCGTCCGACGGCGGATGCCGGGCCGGGGTCTTCGCTCTACGCTCGCTGGGTGCCCACCTCGCTGGAGGACCCGTACCGTCCTGGTCCCGAAGTCCTCGGTGCCGAGCCGCGCCCGCGGGACCCGGCGCGAACGCGGGAGCGGTGGCAGCGGGTGTGGGGCGAGACGTGGCGGCTGGCGGTGGCGCTGCTGATCAGCACGACCATCTTCGGCGGCATGCTCGTCGAGATGGACGCGGCGCAGGTCGGGCCCACGGAGTCGCGGCTCGTCCTGGACGTGCTGGTCGGGCTCGTCTGCTTCGGCCTGGTGCTGCTGCGGCGGCGGTGGCCCACCACGGTCGCGCTGCTGCTCTGCGCGGCGAGCGCGGTGTCGGTGGTGGCGGTCGGGCCGGTGACCCTGGCGGTGGTGTCGTTGGCGACGCACCGGCGGTGGTGGCGCATCGTCGCGATCGGCGCGGTGTACATCGCCGGCGGCTGGACGTACGAGTCGATCTATCCCACGGACAGCAGCATGGGATGGACGTTCGCGCTGGCCGGTGGCGTGGTCCTCTACTCGTTGATGGTGTGGATCGGGGCGTACATCGGCCTGCGGCGCGAGTACCTCGCCGGCCTGCACGAGCGGATCGCGACGGCGGAGCGCGAGCAGGCGAGCCGGGTCGCCCAGGCGCGGTCCAACGAGCGTGCCCGGATCGCCCGTGAGATGCACGACGTGCTGGCGCACCGCATGTCGCTGGTGGCCATGCACGCCGGGGCGCTCGCGTACCGGATCGACCTGCCGCGGGAGCAGGTCGCCGAGACGGCCGCGCTGGTGCGGGACAGTGCCCACGAGGCGCTCGGTGAGCTCCGCGAGGTCCTCGGGGTCCTGCGCGGGCTGGACGGTCCGGCGTCCGACGCGGACGGTGGTCCGGCGGCCGGTGCGCCGGAGCGTCCCCAGCCCACGCTCGCCGACCTGCCGGCGCTGACGCGGACCACCACGGATGCCGGGACGCCCGTGCGGCTCGTCGATCGCACGACGGACCCGGAACGGCTGCCGACGGCCACGTCGCGCACCGCGTACCGCATCGTCCAGGAGGGCCTGACGAACGTGCGCAAGCACGCTCCGGGGCTGCCGGCAAGGGTGGAGCTGCTGGGCTCGACGGGTCAGGGCGTGTGGATCGCGGTGAGCAACCCGACGGCCCTCGCGGTGGACCGGGAGTTCCAGCCGGGCGCGGTGCGGCAGCCGGACACCCGAGGCACGACGGCGGTGCCGCGGTCCGGCCTGGGCCTGCTGGGTCTCACCGAGCGGGTCGAGCTGGCCGGTGGCACGCTGACCGCTCGTGCGGAGAACGGCCGATTCACGTTGCACGCCTGGCTACCGTGGGAACCATGACCGACTCGATCTCCGTCGTCGTGGTGGACGACGACGCGCTGGTGCGCGCTGGGCTGGGCCTGATCCTCGGCGGTGCCCCCGAGGTGCGGGTCGTCGGTGACGCCGGCGACGGGGACGACGGCGTGGACCTCGTCCGCCGGCTGCGTCCCGACGTCGTCCTCATGGACATCCGGATGCCACGTGTGGACGGGATCGAGGCGACCCGGCAGATCGTCGCGCAGGGTGATGGTGCGTCGCGGGTCATCGTGCTGACCACGTTCGACACGGACGACATGGTGCTGCGTGCCCTGCGGGCCGGGGCCGCGGGCTTCCTGCTGAAGGACACCCCGCCCGACCGGCTGGTCGCGGCGGTGCGCGCGGCAGCGGACGGCGAGCCGACCCTGTCGCCGTCGGTCATGACCCAGCTGATCTCGCAGTTCTCGACCGCGCCGGAGGACGGCTCGGGCGATGCCCGGCTGATGGCCCGACGCCGCCTCGCGACCTTGACCGACCGGGAGCGGGAGGTCGCTGCGGTATTGGCCGAGGGGCTGTCGAACGCCGAGATCGGGGCACGGCTGTACATGAGCGTGCCGACGGTCAAGACGCACGTGTCGCGGATCCTGGACAAGCTGGGTGCGGCCAACCGGGTGCAGGCGGCGATCGCGGTGCACGACGCCGGGCTCTCCGCGCCCTAGGCCGTGTCCGGTGACTCGCGGAGCCAGAGCACGATGGCGGCGATGGTGAGTTCGGAGCGGTAGTAGGCGGCGCGTTTGGTGTAGCGGGTGGCCAGGGCGCCGAACTGCTTGAGCCTGTTGAAGCAGCGTTCGACGACGTGGCGGCCCTTGTAGATCTCGGCGTCGAACGCGGGTGAGCGCCCGCCCCTGCTGCCGCGACGAAGCCGGTGGCCGGCGTGGTCCTTCGTCTCCGGACTGGTGAACGCGATGGCCCGGGCGCGCATCGCCCGGCGGGTCGAAGGACTCGAGTATGCCTTGTCAGCCAGCACCCGGCCGGGACGGCTGCGAGGTCGGCCAGGACCGTCACGGCGTACGTTGACCTGGTCGAGCAGGGGCAGCAACTGCGGGTTGTCCCCGGTCTGGCCGGGCGTGACCCGCCCGACAGAGGGCAAGGAGAAGGGGAATTCTGTGGAGATCGAAGAAAAGTCGAACCGGCGCAATATGTGGATGGTCGCGGCCTTCGGGGCGATCCTCGTCGTGGCGATGGTCGTGAACTACGTCTTGGGCTACGCGGCTGATGAGGCCGCCGACGGCCTGCCAGAGTGGCAGTCGTTCGCCGGATGGGCCTTCCTGCTCTTCGGAGCGGTCGGATTCGTCGCCGCACTGATCGCCGCGTTTCTCAAGGCGCGCTCGCGCTGGATTCCGTGGGTGCTCGGTGCCATGGCCGTCGTAGCAGTGCTGGCGTGGTCGACCGCTGTCGTCGTCGCCTCGGGATGACGCGGGCCGTCGGCGGGAACGTGGTCCTCGCCGAGCGGCGCCTGAGGCACCCCCGCCGGACGCACCTGCCGCTCTGGCTCTGGGCGGTCGCCGGCACGGCCTTCGTCATGTACACCAACGACTACATCATCGCGGGTGTGCTGCCCGAGATGTCCGACGACGTGGGTGTCACAGCGGGCCAGGGTGGGCAGCTGGTCACGGTCTTCTCCTTGATGCTGGCTGTGAGTGCACGTGCTTCTCGTTCGGGGTCGCCGAGACGCGGCCGATGACGGGGAGTCGTTCGAGCTGCCGGGCGGGATGGCCGACCGGGGGGAGCCCCGCCAGCAGGCCGCCGCGCGCGAGCTCGGCGAGGAGAGCGGCTTCGAGGTGGCCCGTATCGCTCCGCTGGGTTCGTTCTTCGCGGTCCCGGCGATCAGCGCGGCTCGCTGCCACGTCTTCGAAGCCTCCCTCGACCGCGCGGAAGCCCAGCGGCTGGATGACGGTGAGACGTGGACTCCCGTGATCGTGACACCGGACGATCTTCGGCGCTACGTCGACGAGGGCCTCATCCGCGATGCCACGTCGCTCGCAGCCATCTGCCGGTACCTCGTCCGTCGGCCTGTGTGAGTTCTCGCGCGGAGATCATCCCGACACCCGCCCGCGCAGCCAGGCGATGTCGGTGCCGACGTCGCCCTTGGTCTCGCAGATCACCGGCACGCCGGCCTCGCGGACCACGCCCACGAGCAGCTCCGGCGGGATGTTGCCCGCGCCGAAGTTGGTGTGCCGGTCCGCGCCGGAGCCGGCCTGGTCGCGGGAGTCGTTGGCGTGGACCAGGTCGATGCGCCCCGTGATCGCGCGGACGTCGGCGACGGCGGTGGCCAGGTCGATCCCGCCCGCCCAGGCGTGGCACGTGTCGAGCGTGAACCCGACGTGCTCGGCGCCACCGGCCTGCTGGACGGCAGCCCAGAGCTGCTCGATCCGTTCGAGACGCCGCGCCATCGAGTGGTCGCGTGGCGCTGGGGGGCCCGCAAGGTCTCCAAGGCCATCGCCTGGGCTCGGAGGAACTGGCGCACGGTGAAGCGCTGGCTGGACGCGGGACTGAGCTTCGCGACGATCATGGAACTGATCCTGCGAGCACTCGGCCTCGCCTGACGCGATCGCCGAGCAGGGCCGGCGCCGGCCTGCAACAGTTGGTGTTCCTGGGCCGGATGGTACGGCCGGGCCTCCGGCCCAGGAACGCCGCCGAATGATGGGAGCGTGGATGGTCCCCGACCAGATCGTGGCCGGGCGGGCGGTCTCGAGCATGCGTCGTCTCTCTCCTCGTGCGGGAGGCTATCTTCGTGCCCGCGCGGTGATCGACGCCACGCTGGTCTTCCTCGTCGCACTGGGAGTGGTGGTGGTGAGCGTCGACGGTCCGTGGCGCGATCGGCTGATCTTCGTGGCGGTCGCCATGTTTGTCGCAGGGCTACCTCTCGAGATTCTGGTCGTGAATCGCTGGAAGATCCGCTACACGAGGTACTCCGTGGACGGAGAGATGGTTGAGGTCCATCGAGGTCGCCTCTTCCAGAAGCGCCTGTATGTCCCCTCACGACAAGTGCTCAATGTCGAGTCCACGCAAGGTCCTCTTCTTCGGCGGCAGGGGGACGTCTACGTCAAGTTCACGTGCCTCTCCGAGGTGGAGAAGCTCGGGCCTGTGTCGCAGGAGGAGTTCCACCGAATCAGGTCGCTGCTCGTCGCGGCGAACGATCGTGCACGGGGGCAGGTGTGAGCGACCTCCATGCCGTTCAGCGAATTCCTGCACGCCATATCGTCGCTACCTATGCTGAGGACCTCCCTGGCTTGGCCGGTCTCGTACTGATCGCGTTCGCAGCTCGATTCGCCCAGCTTCCGTTTGACTCTCGGTGGGTCGTCGTCGCGGTCGGCCTCGGTCTGGTGCTGCGTCTGCTGCTCCCGGTGTATTCCTGGTACACGTGCCGTCTTCTCGTGGATGAGCACGGCATCACGGTCGTGACAGGGCTGGTGCGACACCGGTCGCGAAGCATGTCGTGGGACAGCATCGGCACGGTCGAGCTGGGCTCCTCGTGGGCGCAGCGCTTCTTCGGGCTGACGGAGGTGACGCTGCTCCAGGGGGCGGCCGACGCCACGACGCTGGTCATCCCGGCGGTGGATGTCTCGGTACGGGACTCGATCGAGCGGCGATCGAGGACGGCGGGCAGGCTGCCGGACCCTCGTGCCCGCCCCGGTCCTCACGGCCACCGGGACGAGGACCCGGGCTCCCAGATGGTGTACAGCGCTTCGGTGTGGGACCTCGCCGTCGCCGGGCTGATGTACGGGCGCTTCGTCGGCCTGGGGTTCGGCGCGGTGGTCGGCGGCGTAGGAACCGTTCTCGAGCTGGGCCAGGCCGACCGCCTGCTGGCCTTGTCCGGGGGCAGCGTGCTCGGACTGCTGGTGCTGGCCGCGGTGCTCGTCCCGGTGGTGGGCCTCCTGCTCACCGTGCTGCGGTACTCGAGCTTCACCGTGCTCCGGACCGACGGGGGGCATCTGGTGCTGTCCTACGGGCTCCTCTCGACGAAGCGGCGGGTCGTCGGGCCGGACGGGATCGTGGGGCTGACCCTGTCTCGCAATCTCCTGGAGACTGCCGCCGATCGAGTGCGCCTGACCCTCGTGTCGGTCGACAGCTCTTCGGGACTGGGAACCAACCTCGTCCTGCCGTCCCTGCCCCGCCGGATCGTGGCCGAGATCGCGGACACGGTCCTGGGCGGGGAGCGGCTTCGCTCGCCGCTGTACGTGGCAGGTTGGCGTCGGGCGCTGGTCGTGAAGCTGTCGGCGGCGTCGATGCTCCTCGCGACGGCCGTCCTCGCTGCGACGACCATGGGTGGTCTGAGCCTGAACACGGCTCAGGCGGTCGGCGGTGGCATCCTCGTGGCGGTCCTGCTCGGCATCCTCGTCGAGAGGGCGGCGGCGCGGCTGACTCTCGACAGGACGGGCAGCGCGATGGTGCTCGAGGTGCGTGTGGTCTCCGAGTTCCAGCGGCGCATCGACCTGGCCGCCGTGCAGGGCGTGTCGGAGTACGGATTCATCGGCCGTTCGATCTGCGCACGGGTCGATTACTACGGTGGTGGACGGCGTGCGCTGACAGCCCTGCGCTACGACAGGAGAGCCCTTGACGACCTGCCGGCCGCACTCCTCGCTGCCGGGCGACGTTCACGGAGATCCAGCACCGTCGATGAGCTGTCATGGAGCTCTGGCGCCGTGCCTGACAACACAAGGAGAGGGTCATGAAGACACGTCCGTCGAACGACGCCATCGGGATGGTCGTCCTCGCCGTGGTGGTGGTGGTGGTCATGGTGGTGCTGCGGACGCTGACCGACGTCGGATGGCTCGGCGGTGTGCTCGCCTCCGCAGCCTGCGGCCTCGTGGCGGTCGCGGTGGTGCTGGGAGCGCTGAACCGGCGGAACCGATGAGCCGGTAGTCCGTCAGAGCCGGTCGCGGAGCCAGGCGATGTCCGCGCCCATGTCGCCCTTCGTCTCGCAGACCACGGGCGCACCGGCCTCGGCGACGACGCCGACGAGGAGCTCGGCCGGGATCTTCCCCGTGCCGAAGTTGGTGTGCCGGTCGGCGCCCGACCCGGCCTCGTCCCGCGAGTCGTTGGCGTGCACCAGGTCGATCCGGCCGGTGATCGCGCGGACGTCGGCGACGACGGAGGCCAGGTCGAGCCCGCCGGCCCAGGCATGGCACGTGTCGAGGGTGAACCCGACGTTGTCGGCGCCGTCGGCCTGCTGCACCGCTGCCCAGAGCTGTTCGATCCGCTCGAGCCGTCGCGCCATGGAGTGGTCGCCGCCCGCGGTGTTCTCGATGAGGACGGGGACGTCGCTCTCGAGCGCGTCGATCGCCTTGCGCCAGTTGTCGAATCCCTTGGCCGGGTCGTCGGTGGCGGTGACGTGCCCGCCGTGCACGACGACTCCCTTCGCGCCGACCTCCCCGGCGCCCGTCATGATCTGCTGCAGCAGCTTGCGGCTCGGGATCCGGATGCGGTTGTTCGTGGAGGCCACGTTGATGACGTACGGGGCGTGCACGTACACGTCCAGACCCGCCGCCGCCGTCGCCGCGCGGAACGCCTCGGCACCACCCGGGTGCTCCAGCGGCGGCACCTTCCACGCCTGGGGGTCGGAGAGGAACACCTGGACGACGTCGGCCTCCATCCGGCCGGCCTCCGCCACCGCGTCGGCGAGGCTCACGTGGGCACCGATCTGCACGCTCATGGGCACCAGGGTACGAGGAGGGTCCGACGGCGCCTGCCCAGCCAGGTGTGGCAGCCCGGGTCGCGGTGCTGCTACGTTTCTGGAGGTCGACGACGAAGAACCTGGGAGAGCCTCTGATGCTGCGAGCCCTGCTGGCGCTGACGCTCGCCGGTGCGGCGACCGTCGAACAGCTGTCCGCGCCCGGCATCGACGTCTTCCTCCCCGCCACCTACGACCTCGTCTGGACGGCCGTCCTCCTGCTGGCGCTGGCCGGGATCGCGGCGGTGGTCGCCCGGGGCGTGGTCGTGGCGCGTCGCCGTTCCGCGGCTCCGGTCGTCGGGCAGGCCGTCGAGGCCCGCCTGGAGCACCTGGACCGGCTGCACGCGTCCGGACGGATCTCCGACGCCGAGCGTGCGGAAGCCCGGGCACGGCTGCTCGGCACGCTCTGAGCCGCTCGTCGTAGGCTGGAAGGCATGCCCAGCACACCACCTCTCGCCTACGTCATCGCCGGGTCCGAGGCCACCGGTGGCGCCGGGATCCAGGCGGACCTCAAGACGTTCCAGCAGCTCGGTGCCTACGGCGTCGGCACCCTGACGTGCATCGTCTCGTTCGACCCGCAGCACGACTGGAGCCACCGGTTCGTCCCGGTCGAGCCGGAGGTGATCGCCGACCAGTTCGAGGCGGCCACGGCCACGCACGACCTCGACGTCGTGAAGATCGGCATGCTCGGCACGCCCGCCACGATCGACGTCGTCGCACGCTCGCTGGCGTCCCGGCCGTGGCGGCACGTCGTGCTCGACCCGGTGCTCATCTGCAAGGGCCAGGAGCCGGGCGCCGCCCTGGACACCGACACCGCGCTGCGTGCGCAGGTGCTGCCGCTCGCCACGGTGGTCACCCCGAACCTGTTCGAGGCGAAGATCCTCGCCGGCATGGACGCCGTCGAGTCGGTCGACGACCTGATCGAGGCGGCGCGCCGCATCCACGAACAGCTCGACACGTCCACCGGGCCGCGGTACGTCGCGGCGAAGGGCGGTGTGGAGCTCCCCGGGCCGGACGCCGTCGACGTCCTCTACGACGGTGAGCACGTCACGGTCCTGCGCACGCCGAAGGTGGGCGAGGAGCGCGTCTCGGGCGCCGGCTGCACGTTCGCGGCGGCCATCACGGCCGAGCTCGCGAAGGGTGCCGACGTCGCGACGGCGGTCCGCACCGCCAAGGACGTCGTGACCCAGGGGATCCGCGCGCGGGTGGCCGCGCACACGCCGTTCGACACGGTGTGGCAGGGGGCCTACGCGCGGCAGCGGGCCTGAGGAGGCAGCGCGGCCGCACGGTCCGCACGGCGGACGCAAACTATGTCTCAAGCGGTGATCCCCTTAGTCTCTAGGGCGTGAGCGACAACTACGGACAGCAGAGCCCGAGCACCGGCGCGATTGAGCGCGTCGTCGCCCGGCACGAGATGCCCGACCCGTTGCGCGACGACATCCGCCTGCTGGGCGGACTGCTCGGCACCGTGCTGCGCGAGGCCGGCGGACAGGACCTGCTCGACGACGTCGAGCGCCTGCGCGAGCTGACCATCCGCGCCTACGGCGTGGACGACGGCGGAGCGAGCC
This sequence comes from Isoptericola sp. GX10416, assembly GCF_056590155.1. Classification (NCBI taxonomy): domain Bacteria; kingdom Bacillati; phylum Actinomycetota; class Actinomycetes; order Micrococcales; family Promicromonosporaceae; genus Isoptericola; species Isoptericola sp. GX10416. The sequence goes on from NZ_JBWPVO010000009.1 coordinate 93,500, forward strand.
TCGAGGAGGCCGCCGAGGTCGTCGCGGGGTTCAGCCTCGAGCGTGCCGAGCAGGTGGCCCGCGCCTTCACGTGCTACTTCCACCTGGCGAACCTCGCCGAGGAGTACCACCGCGTGCGGGTGCTGCACCACCGCGAGTCGGAGTCGGGCGCCGCGATCGAGGAGTCGCTCCCCGCGGCGTTCACGCAGCTCACCGAGGAGGTCGGCCGTGAGGAGGCCGTCCGGCGCCTGGGTGAGCTGGAGTTCCGCCCGGTCCTGACGGCCCACCCGACCGAGGCCCGCCGTCGGGCGGTCTCCGGTGCGGTGCGGCGCGTCTCGACGCTGCTCGCCGAGCGCGACACGATGCGTCCGGGCGGCACCTCCCGTACGGAGAACGAGCGGCGCATGCTCGCCGAGATCGACACGATGTGGCGCACCTCCCCGATCCGGGCGTCGAAGCCGACCGTGCTCGACGAGGTCAAGACCGCCATGGGCGTCTTCGACGCGACGATGTTCAGCACGTTCCCCGAGGTGTACCGCCGCCTGGACGACTGGCTGCTGAACGGCGAGGCGGGGGCGCGCGCCCCGATCGCCAAGCCGTTCGTCTACCTGGGGTCGTGGATCGGCGGCGACCGGGACGGCAACCCGAACGTCACCGCGGAGGTCACGCGGCAGGCGGCCACGCTCGCCGCCGAGCACGCTCTGACCGCCCTCGAGCAGGCCGCCCGCACCACGGGCCGCAAGCTGACCCTCGAGGAGGCGACCACCCCGGCGTCGGCCGAGCTCAAGGCCCTGTGGCAGCGGTTCCGTCAGCTCTCGGACGAGCTGACGACGGCCGCCGCCGCGGACTCGCCGAACGAGCCGCACCGCGCGGCGGTCCTCGCGATCGCCGGCCGCATCGCCGCGACCCGCACGCGGGACGCCGACCTCGCCTACCGCCGTCCGGAGGAGCTGGAGGCGGACCTGCGCGTCGTGCAGTCCTCCCTGGTCGAGGCGGGGGCGCAGCGGGCAGCGTTCGGCGACCTGCAGAAGCTCGTGTGGCAGGTGCAGACGTTCGGCTTCCACCTGGCCGAGATCGAGGTGCGCCAGCACTCGCAGGTGCACGCCGCCGCGCTCGACGAGATCGCCGAGAAGGGGATCCACGGCGAGCTGAGCGACCGCACGCGCGAGGTGCTCGACACCTTCCGCGCCCTCGGCGCCGTGCAGAAGCGCTTCGGCGAGCGGGCCGCCCGCCGCTACATCGTCTCGTTCACGCAGGCCCCGGAGCACATGGCGGCCGTGTACCACCTCGCCGAGCTGGCGTTCGACGGCTCGGACGACGCGCCGATCATCGACGCGATCCCGCTGTTCGAGACGTTCGCGGACCTCGAGAACTCGGTCGACATCCTCGAGGCGATGCTCAAGATGCCGCAGGTGCAGCGGCGCCTGGCGGCGAACGGGCGCCGCGTCGAGGTCATGCTCGGCTACTCCGACTCGTCGAAGGACGTCGGGCCCGTCGCGGCGACGCTCGCGCTGCACTCCGCGCAGTCGCGCATCGCCGAGTGGGCGCAGCGCCACGACCTCACGCTGACCCAGTTCCACGGCCGTGGCGGCGCGCTGGGACGCGGCGGCGGCCCGGCGAACCGCGCGGTCCTCGCCCAGCCCCCGCACTCGGTGGACGGCCGGTTCAAGCTCACCGAGCAGGGCGAGGTCATCCTGGCCCGGTACGGCGACCCGACCATCGCGGCGCGGCACATCGAGCAGGTGGCCGCGGCCACGCTGCTCGCCTCGGCGCCGTCGACGGAGAAGCGCAACGCCAGCACGGCCGAACGTTTCTCGGGTCTGGCGACCGCGCTCGACGGGTCCTCGCGCGCGCGCTTCCACGAGCTGGTCCAGTCGGAGGGCTTCCCGCAGTGGTTCGCGGAGGTCACGCCCCTGGAGGAGGTCGGCCTGCTGCCGATCGGCTCCCGCCCGGCCAAGCGTGGCCTCTCGGTGAACTCCCTGGACGACCTGCGCGCCATCCCGTGGGTCTTCTCCTGGTCGCAGGCGCGGATCAACCTGGCCGGCTGGTACGGCCTGGGCACGGCGCTGCGCGAGTTCGGCGACCTGGACGAGCTCCGGGCGGCGTACACCGAGTGGCCGCTGTTCGGCACGCTGCTCGACAACATCGAGATGTCGCTCGCCAAGACGGACGAGCGCATCGCCGCGAAGTACCTGGCTCTCGGTGACCGCGACGACCTCGCCGAGATGGTCCTCGAGGAGCTGCGCCTCACGCGCGAGTGGGTCCTGAAGATCACCGGCAACGAGTGGCCGCTGGCCAGCCGCCGGGTGCTCGGCCGGGCGGTGCAGCTGCGCTCGCCGTACGTGGACGCGTTGTCCCTGCTGCAGGTGCGCGCGCTGCGTGCGCTGCGTACCCAGGGCGCCAGCGAGGGCCTGACGGTCGACGACGGCGACTGGGTCGACGGCGGCTACAAGGACCGCTGGCGCCACCTGCTGCTGCTCACCGTGAACGGCGTGAGCGCCGGCCTGCAGAACACCGGCTGATGACACCGGGGGCGGTCGCGCTCGAGCTGGCGGTGCAGGACGTCGCCGGTGTGGACGTCGCGGCGTCCGTGGGCGCCCGGCGGGTCGAGCTGTGCACCGCCCTCGGAGCGACCGGTGGTGTCACTCCGGGCCCCGGCCTGCTGGCCGCCGCCGTCGAGCGCGCCGCGGCCCCGCCGTCGGGCAGCGTCGTCGAGGTGCACGTCCTGGTGCGGCCGCGGCCGGGCGGTTTCGTCCTGACGGACGGCGAGCTGGACGTGCAGGTGCGCGAGGTCGAGTCGGCCCTGCGTGCGGGGGCGCGCGGCGTCGTCGTCGGCGTGCTCACCCGCTCCGGCGAGGTCGACCTGCCCGCCGTGGCGGAGCTCGTGGCTGCCGCCGACGGCGCCGAGGTGACGTTCCACCGCGCGTTCGACCAGCTCGCGGACCCGGTCGCCGGCCTGGACGCGCTCGCGGCGGTCGGCGTCGCGCGCGTGCTCACCTCGGGTGGGGCCGCACGCTGCGCAGACGGTGTCGAGCAGCTGCGCGCCTGTGTCACGCACGCCCGCGGTCGGCTCGGCGGCGGCGTCCAGATCATGGCCGGCGGCGGGGTCCGTGTCGAGGACGTCCCCGCGCTGCGAGACGTCGGTGTCGACGCTGTCCACCTGTCCGCCAAGCGCACGGTGGCCGACGACGGCGGGCCCGGCGGCGGGGGCGGCTCCGGCTACGAGGTGACCGACCCGCACGTGGCGGCCGCAGCGGCCGCCGCCCTCCGCACCCCCTGAGTGTTGTGGGCGCGATTTCTGGCCTGATATGCCCCTTTAGTGCTGGTATTCGACCCAGAAATCGCGCCCACAACGCTGACCGGTCGGCTACCTCGGCGCGTCGAGCGCCTTGAGCACGCGTTCGACGCTGGAGCGGATGCCCCAGCGGTCGGCCAGGGCGTCGAGAGTCTCGGGGTCGTACGGCTCGCGCGGCAGGGTGTCGTCGAACGTCCCCACCGGAGCGTCGGCCGCGACCTGCACGACGGCGGGAGCCACCGCGAGGTAGTCGGCGGCCTCGGCGAGCTTCGCCCGCTGGGTCGGTGTGACGCCCTTGTCCCCGGCCGTCGCGGCCTCGAGCAGGCGCTCCAGCGAGCCGTACCTCTGGAGCAGCTTGGCCGCCGTCTTCTCCCCGATGCCGCGCACCCCCGCAAGCCCGTCCGACGGGTCGCCCCGCAGCACCGCCATCTCGGCGTAGGCGGCTCCCGTCGGCACCCCGTACTTCTCGGCGAGCAGCGCCTGGTCCACGACGTCCGGGTCCCGCACGCCGCGGGCCGGGTAGAGGATCGCCACCCCGGCGGCGTCGTCCACGAGCTGGAACAGGTCGCGATCGCCGGTGACGACAGCGATCCGCGGGCCGGCCGACCGCGGTCCAGGACCGCCGTCGTCGCCACGTGGTGCCGTACCTGTCGCGGCGAGCTCGCGGGCCACCAGCGTCCCGATGACGTCGTCCGCCTCGAAGCCCGGCGCCCCGACGCGGGCGATGCCGAGCGCGGCCAGGACGTCGACGATGACGGGCACCTGCGGCACGAGGTCGTCCGGCACCTCCTCGACGTCCGGTCCGTCGTCGCGTCGCTCGGCCACCCGGTGCTCCTTGTAGGAACCGATCGCGTCGACGCGGAACGCGGGCCGCCAGTCGTCGTCCCAGCAGGCGACGAGGCGGTCGGGGCGGTGCTCGGTGACGAGGAACGCGATCATGTCGAGCAGGCCGCGCACCGCGTTGACCGGTCGGCCGTCGGGTGAGCGCAGGGAGCCGGGCAGGCCGAAGTAGGCGCGGAAGTAGAGGCTCGCGGTGTCGAGGAGCAGCAGGCGCATGGGGTCAGCCTCTCAGGCGGCACCGTCACGGGCGGGAGCGGTACTACCTCGCGGGCTCGGTGGGGAGGTGGTCGGGGAGCCCGAACCGGGGGAACCACGTCGACGTGTCGAGGAACGTGGTGATGCCGGTGATGTGGCCGACGCCGTCGTCCTCCAGGACCACGAGACCCCACGGCTCCCACCCGCCGTCGGGGGACGCGCGGTACTGCCCGAACGCCATCGAGCCGTTCGCCCGTACCCGCAGGCAGCGGGAGCCGCGGCACTCGCGGCCCGGTCCCAGCATCCAACGGGCGATCTCCCGCGGACCGGACACCCACAACGTGTACGGCGGCATGTTGAGCACGGCGTCCTCGCGCAGCAGGGCGACGAGGGCGTCCATGTCGTAGCGCTCGAACGCGTCGAGGTAGCGCTCCAGCAGCTCGTCGTCGACCGTGCCCCAGCGGGCCTGGTCGCGTTCCAGCGCCTTCGTGCCCAGCGTGGCGCGTGCCCGCTGCAGCGCGGAGTTCACCGAGGCCACGGTGGTGTCGAGCAGGGTCGCCGTCTCCGCCGCCGACCAGCGCAGCACCTCGCGCAGCACCAGCACCGCCCGCTGGCGGGGCGGGAGGTGCTGCAGGGCGGCGACGAACGCGAGCCGGACCGACTCGCGCCCGACGGCCATCTGCGCCGGGTCGCCCTCACGCGGCAGGACGGCGTCGTCGGGCACGGGCTCGACCCACCGCTCCTCGGGGAGCGTGTCGCCGAAGTTCTCGATCTCGGCCGGCTGCGGGCCGCCGAGCCCCATCGGCCGTTCACGCCGCTTGGTCGCGCCGAGGGCGTCGAAGCACACGTTGGTCGCGATCCGGTAGAGCCAGGACCGCAACGACGACCGCCCCTCGAAGCGGTCGTAGGCGCGCCAGGCGCGCAGCATCGTCTCCTGGACGGCGTCGTCCGCGTCGCCGGCCCCGCCGAGCATCCGGTAGCAGTAGCCCGTGAGCTCCCGCCGGTGCTCCTCGAGGCGCGCTCCGACGTCGGGCGTGCCGCCGACGTCCGTCACCGTCTGTGTCATGTTTCACACGGTAGATCGAGGCTCCGACACCCGCGAGGGGCGCGCACCGAACGGCTAGGTCCGACGACGGCGCGCCTCGTCCCGCGTCCAGGGCAGCACCCGCTCCACGAGCGGCACCGAGCTGGTGGCCGGCGAGGACCGCCGCACCACCGGCACGTTGCCGCTCAGCGGGCGGGCCGTGCGGTCGATCTCGAACCACACGGTCTTGCCGGCGCCGACGGCGGCGTGCCGCCCGACGACGTCGCCCTCCTGGTGCTGCTGGACGCCCCACCGGGACGCGAGCCGCTCCAGGAACTGCACCCCTCGCCCGGAGAGGTCCTGCGGCTCCGGCGCGCGCAGGACGGGCGGGCGCGTGCAGCCGTCGCGCACACCCACCCGCAGCCGGCGGTCGTCGACCTCGACGGTCGCCACGATCGGGCCCCGTCCGTGCTCCAGCGCGTTGGTGAGGATCTCGCTGGCCAGCAGCATCGCCGTGCGCCGCTGCTCGGCGTCCACGTCGCACGACTCGAGCACGTCGTCGACCCACCGCCGGGCGGGGCCGAGGTCGCTGAGGATCTCGGCGACCTTGCGCTCGGCGGTGGCGGGTCCGTCCTCGCCGGGCGGTCCGGACGGTGCGGGGACGCGGGCGCGGGCCGCCAGCACCGCGACGTCGTCACGCTGGGCGCGGCCCACGAGCCGCCGGACCAACGCCCGCGGGAGCGCCGCCGTCGCCTCGCCGTGCACGTCGGCGAGCGCCTCGCGCAGGTCGTGCATGCGGTCGGTGATCATGACGCCGCGGCGTTCGACGAGCCCGTCGGTGTACAGCAGGAGCGTGTCCCCGGGCAGGAGCCGTGTGACGTGGTCGAGCCGCTCCGTGCTCGGGTCGACGCCGAGCAGCATGTCGGTGCGGGCGTCGAGCTGCTCGACCGTCCCGTCACGGCGCAGCACCAGCGGGTGCGGGTGGCCGGCGTCGGACCAGGTGAGGGTGTACCCGCGTTCGGGGGTGCCGTCCGGCCCCGTGTCGCCCTGCGGGTGCTCGTCGTGGTCGAGCCGCACGACGATGGCGGTCGCCAGCGCGTGCGGCCCCAGGATGGCGTTCGCCTGGTCGAGGCGGGTGAGCAGCGCCGCCGGGGACTCGTCGTGGCTCCAGGCGAGCGCGCGCAGCATCGACCGGAGCTGGCCCATCTGGGCGGCGGCGCTCACGTCGTGCCCGGTGACGTCGCCGATGGTCAGCACCGCGGTGCGGTCGTCCCGCACGACGGCGTCGTACCAGTCGCCGCCCACCTGGTCGGTGCGGGCGGCGGGCGCGTACGTCGTGGCGATGTCCAGGTGGGCGACCTCGGGCGCGTCGGAGAGCAGCGACTCCTGCAGCGTCGTCGCGACCCGCCGTCGGGCCTCCAGCAGCGCGACGCGCTCGAGGGACATCGCGACGTACCGGCTGAGCGTGGTCTCCAGCGCGGCGGTCCCGGCGTCGTGCTCGCGCGCCTCCTCCCACACGCAGACGACGACGCCGATGACGTCGTCGTCCGCGACGACCGGCAGGAACGACCGGGCACCGGTGGTCATCAGGCCGACGTCGACCATGGCGGGGTAGGCCTCGCCCATCTCCTGCTGGTCGCGGTAGAAGAGGGTCCGGCGCTCGCGCACGACGGCGGTGTCCGGCCGGGCCGCGTCGAGGCGGGTCGAGCGCATGGTGTCGGGGAACCCGGGCTCCTGGTGGCCGACCGTCACGTAGCGCAGGTGCCGGCGGTCGGCGTCGACGAGGGCGAGCGAGCACCAGCGCGCACCCATGCCCGTCCCCACCACCTGGGCGATGGTCTCCTCGACCTCCTCCAGCGTGGTCACGCCGGCGAACTGCTCCGAGAGGCCGAGCAGGAACTGTGCACGCTGGTGGGCACGGAACGCGACCTGCTCGGCGCGCCGGGCACGTTCGCGCTCCGCCCGGAGCCGCAGCTCGCCCGAGCACGACGCCGCCAGGTCACCGAGGGTGGCGAGGTCGTCGGAGGTCCAGTGCCGCACCTCGGTGTCCAGGGCCCAGAGGGCGCCGACGATCCTGCCGCGGCCGTCCTCGACGGGGAAGCCGGCGACCGCGCGCGTGCCCATCTCCCGCGAGATGTACCGGTGGGCGAAGCGGTCGTCGGCCCGGATGTCGTCCACGACGAGCGGTGCCCTGGCGGCGACGACGAGGGCGGTCGCGGGGTCGGCGACGTTGATGGTCCGGTCGCGCTGCAGCGCCGGCGGCATCCCGACCGCACCCGGCAGCACCTGCATGCCGTCCGAGAGGACGACGAAGACGGCTGCGGGCACGCCGAGGTTCCGGTGGACGAGCCGCACGATGCGGTCGAACACCTCGTCGGCGATGGACTCGTCCGGTGCGCCACGGAGCAGCGAACCCAGGACCTTGGCCTCGGGCACGGACCCAGTATGGCGTGTGTCGGCGCTTTCTCGTGCTATCGCGGGACCTCGCCGGGTCGTGGCCGCCCAAGTCGTCCCGGCTACCCGTTGCGACCTACGTCACACCGCGCGCACACTGGGAGCAGGAACCGATACGGGGGTGGACTCGTGGTGGGAACCGCTGGAACGTTCGACGCCTTGCCCATGCTGGGCCGTGGCAAGCACCGCAACCCGAAGAAGGGCGCGTGCTTCATGGAGCTCGCGTCGTTCCTCGCCGGGGAGCGCTGGAGCGACCATCCGCAGTGCACGCATCCGCTCCTGGCGATGCTGGCACGAGCGGTGAACGACCTGACCTCGGACCAGGCACGGCCGCGGCTGTCGGCCATGATCCCGTCGGTCATCGGCCTGACGAGCGACGACCCGCACTGGGACGTGCGCATCGCGCTGCGATCCGCTCGGACGGCGCTGCCAGTGGCTCCCGCCGACCGTCAGCAGACCCTGGCCGTGGCGATCTTCGGTGCCGAGCGCATGCTCGACACGCTGGACGGCCGGCTGGAGGGGACGCTGTCGCCCGAGAGCCTGGCCGCGCTGGCCAGCGCGCCGAAGACGGCCGAGTGGGCTCGCCGCTTCTGCGCGGGGACCCACGTCAAGCCGAAGCGGTTCGTGCGCGACGCCGCACCGTCGGTCGTGTCGACGGCGGTCCAGGGCATCAGCGAGGCGTACGTGCCCGACTCCGACGCGCGGCTGCGTGACCTCCTCCAGGCGACCATCGAGGACGCCCGGCGCTGGTCGGGTCTCGACGAGCGTTCGGAGGAGCTGCGGGCGGAGCAGTGGGTCGACGTCGTGCGGCCCGCCGAGGTCTGAGGGCCACGCGACCTCGGGACGTCTGGTAGACCGAGGGGGTGACCGCGAACCCCCTGGACCAGCTCTCCCTGACGGACCTGCGCCGTCGCACCTCGGTCAAGTGGCGCGCCTATCCCGACGACGTGCTGCCGCTCTTCGTCGCGGAGATGGACGTGCCGCAGCCGCCGTTCCTCGTCGAGGCGGTGCGGCGCGCCCTCGAGCTCGGTGACACCGGCTACGACGTCGGCACCGGCTACGCCAAAGCGCTCGCGCCGTTCGCCGACCGGCGCTGGGGCTGGACGCCCGACGAGCACACCAGCCGCACGCTGCCCGACGTCATGGTCGCCGTCGTCGAGATCCTGCGCGTGCTCACCGCACCGGGTGACGCCGTCGTGGTGACCCCGCCCGTCTACCAGCCGTTCTACGCGTACAGCCGCCACGAGGGACGCCAGGTCGTGGAGGCGCCGCTCGACGCCGCCGGTCGGCTCGACCTCGGCACGCTGGAGGCCGCGTTCAAGGCGGCCACCGGATACTCGGGGCACGACCCGTCGAACGGTCGACCCGGTTCGGGCCGCCGGGCGGTGCTGCTGCTGTGCAACCCGCACAACCCGACCGGCACCGTGCACACGCGCGCCGAGCTCGAGGCGGTGCTGACGCTCGCAGACCGGTACGGCGTCCGGGTCGTGGCCGACGAGATCCACGCACCCTTCACCTTCGCCGACCTGGTCGACGGCGCCGCACCCTTCACGCCGCTGCTCTCCGTCGCGGGGAGCGAGAGGGCGATCGCCGTGCACTCGGCGTCGAAGGCTTTCAACCTCGCGGGGCTGCGGGCCGCGACAGCGGTGGGCGGCACCGCGGCGGCGGACGACCTGCGGCGCATCCCCGAGATCGCCGGGCACGCCGTCAACCACCTCGCGGTGATCGCGCACGCCGCGGCGTACACCGACGGTGACGAATGGCTCGACGCGCTGCGGGCGGGGATCGTGCGCAACCGGGAGCTGGTGACGGGGCTGCTGGCCGAGCAGGCGCCGGCGGTGCAGGTCCGGCCGGCGGACGGCACCTACCTGATGTGGCTGGACGTGCGGGACGCGGTGCCCGAGGGCGCCGACCCGCACCACCACGTGCTGCGCACCGCGCGGGTGGCTCTCGGGGACGGCCGGCACTTCGGTTCCGGGGGCGAGGGCATGCTGCGGCTGAACCTGGCGGCGTCGGCTGAGACGCTCACCGAGGCCGTGAGCCGCCTCGCCCCCGCCCTCACCCCGAGGTAGTACGGCGAGGTAGTACCGGACCCGAGCGATCTACCTGCCCGTGCCGTGCCGGCCGAGCGCGGACATCAGCTTCGCCGCGCCGCCCCCGGAGTTCAGCGCGCCCTTCACCGACCGGTGGTTCGCCCCCCGCATCCGCGAGTTCTTCAAGCCCTTGAGCGACCGGACCTTCTCGTCGCGGGCCCGCATGTCGTTCGTGACGGTCCGCGTGCGCGACTCGTGCTGGTAGCGCTTGTCGGTGTTGCGGTACCGCAGGTACATGACGGCGTAGAACACGAAGCCGGCGGCGAAGAACAGCAGGCCGACGCTCGACCAGTCGCCGGAGTCGGTGGAGGCGAGGACCGTCACCTCGGCGAGGCGGGTCACAGGATCGCCCCCAGCGCGAGGATGATCGTGCCGACCACGATCCCGGCGACCTCGACCGCCGCGGACGTCAGGAGCAGGCGCGGATAGTTGATCGGCACGCTGCCCATCACGGAGCCGGTGCGGCCGTTGACCGCGACGTAGTGCACCATCGACCGGCCGTCCTTCTTCTCCTGGTGATAGCTGTAGAGCCAGACCGGCAGGTAGGCCGACACCCAGCGCTGACCTTTCACGGTGAGCTGCTCGTGGTCCCACCGCACGCCGCGGTCGTAGAAGCCGAGGGTGCTGTGGGCGGCGTGCCGGGCGACGTCCGTCGACTGCGCGTCCACGATCGGCGCCAGGTCGGCGACGTTGGTGTCGCGACGCTCCGAGGTGAACCCCGCGAGGTAGTTCGAGTCGTAGGTCACCGCGTTCTCGAGGTCGAACGGCCGGATCGCGTTGATGACGTTGTTCGAGGTGCTGGACCGCTGGTCGAGGCGCTCCCGCGACGAGACGACGGCGAGGTCGTGGATCTCGACGTCGAAGTCCCGGCCGACGTCGTACAGGTCGGCGTCGTAGCGCGTCTCGGAGCGGTCGTCGCTCACCTTCACGGAGTAGCGACGGGTCTGGTGCTCGCCCTGGCCGGTGAACGACGCGTGGGCGTTGACGTCCACGACCATGTACGGCAGGTAGGCGCCCAGCACGTTCTCCGGGTTGAACTCCTCACGGAACCGCGGGTGCGCGAAGAACCGCCGCTTGCGCACGAACTGTGCGATCTGCTCGACGGCGCGCTCCTTCGGCAGGCTGAAGGGCAGCACCATGTCCGGCACGGCGCCGTTGGGCACCTGCTCGTTCATCGACAGCTTGTTGCGGCACCAGTGGCAGCGCGCCTGGGTGCTGCTCGCTGTGTCGATGACGATCTCCGCACCGCACGCGCCGCACTTGAACGTCAGCACCACCTCGGCGGACGGCACGATGTCCGCCGAGCCGGAGCCCATGGTGACGCCCGTGAGCTGGTCGACGCCCTGGTCGAGGGCGAACGCCTCGTTCGCGTTGGGCGTCGACCACTCGTCCCGGCAGAAGCTGCAGCGCAGCATCCCCGAGCCGATGTTGAGGGCGATCTGGGTCGCCCCGCACCGTGGGCACTTGCTGAGCCCGGAGGCCGCGTCAGCGTCGGTCCGCAGGACCTGCGGGGTACCGTCCGCCTGCCGGTCGTCGCTCTCGTCCCGCCGCTCCGTCGCGGGTTCGGTCATGTCCGCCATCCGTCAGAGACCGAGCGCCTTCTTCTTGGCCGCGTCGTAGTCCTCCTGGGTGATGAGGCCTGCGTCGAGCATCTCCTTGAACTTGGTGAGCTGCGCCATCGGGTCCTCCGTGGGCGGCGCGGGGGGCGCCGGCGGAGCCTGCTGCGCGCTCGGCTGCTGGAAGCCCGGTTCGGTCGGCTGCTGGAGACCGCCCATGGCGCCTCCCGCGGCGTTCATGCCCATGCCGAGGAAGGCCATGCCGGCCGCCCCGCCGTCCGGGTTTTCCCCGGCGGCCTGGAACCCGCGGGCGGCGGCCTGCTGCATGAACGAGTTGCCCCGTGCGCCGCCCAGGGCGTCGGCCTTCTTGACGTCGGAGAGCAGCTTGCGCGTGTCCTCGTCGTACTCGATCGCCTGCAGCGCGACCTTGACGATGCTCAGCCCGCGGTCGGAGGTCCAGCTGTAGCCCTCCTCGACGGCGTGGCTCAGCGACTGCGCGAAGCCGACCGCGTCGCCCTGGATGCGCGCGATGCGGTTCCCCTTGCCGGGGTCGTTCGTGTAGTGCGAGAACGCCGCGGCCAACGATCCGACGAGCTCGTTGAAGAGCTGGCTGGCGGCGTCGTTGTCCAGGTCGCTGAAGTCGAAGACCTTGGCGTCGTGGCCCAGGTAGGTCAGCGGCACGAAGTTCTTGATGAGCAGGATCGGGTCCACGATCCGCAGCGTGTAGCTGCCACGGGTGATCGCTCCGACCTGGGCCCGCAGGTAGGCGTCGTCCCAGTAGATCTCGGACTGGGTGCCGAACCGGTTGTTCGGGATCTCCTTGAGGTTCACGTAGAACGCGAGCTGCTGCGACCCGGGCTGCCCGCCGAACTTGAAACGCTCCCACGAGGTCTTCACCGTCGAGGAGAGCAGGCCGTCCCCGGCGAACACCGAGGCGGAGTTCTGGTCCTCGGACGTGTAGACGTACCCGCCCGGCTCACCGACGAACCCGGTGAGGCCGCCGTCCTGGAACGTCACGAGCGCGTAGCCCTCGGGCACGACGATGCGCGAACCGTTGGTGATGATGTGCTCGGAGGCCTGGGTGTTGGATCCGCGCCCGGCGTTACGGCCCTGGGCGACGGCGGGGAAGATGGCCGCTGTCGGCGCCAGGCCGCGCGGCGGGACCAGGAAGTCCTTCCACTGGTCGGCGAACGTGCCGCCGAGAGCGCCGGCGAAGGCCTTGATGAATCCCATGCGTGTCCTCGATGTCGTTCCGCTGTCGTGCTCCGGCACTGGCCACCGACGACCGTATCGTCCCTCGGTCGCCCGGTGTTCGGACGCGCCGGAATCCGGGACATTTCACCCGGGACGTCACGACCCGCCCGTCGGCACGATCCCCCCCCGCACCGCCGTGCCGCGCTACTCTCCGTGCGTGCGCCGTCGGACATCGATCACCGTGACCGCCCTCCTGACTCCTGCCGTCGTGATCGCGCTGGTGGCCTGCACCGGCGCGGACCGACCTCCGGCGTCCGACGCGGCCGGCACGCTCGCCGCGGCGCTCGCCGGGCTCGACCTGACGGACGTGCCGCTCGCGACGGACACGTCGGCAGACCCGCAGGCGCACCTGCTCGAGGTGACGGAGCCGCTCGTCGAGGTCGCCGAGGCGGCCGGCGGCGAACCCGCCGTGACGGTCGCGGAGGTCACCGAGGTGGAGGAGTCCGACGACGCCCCGCCCGCTGCCGAGGTCACCCTGGCGTGGTCCTGGCCGCTCGACGGCGACCGGACCTGGGAGTACACGACCACGACCGAGCTGGCCTGGGTCGAGCCGCCCGAGGGATCCGAGGGACCGGGCGCCTGGGAGGCGCAGTGGGACACCGACCTCGTGGTGCCGGGACTGGGCGCGGGTGAGCGGATCGCGGTCGAGGAGGTGCCGGCCGAGCGCGGCGACATCCTGGACATCGACGGTGAGCCGCTCGTGACCGAGCGGGACGTCTGGCGCGTCGGCATCGACAAGACGCGCATCGGTGCGGGGCAGTGGAGCTCGCAGGCCCGCCGCCTGGGCGAGCTGATCTGGCGCGAGCCCGACGACTACGTGGCGCGGGTGGAGGCCGCGGGCGACAAGGCGTTCGTGGAGGCGATCACGGTCCGCCAGGAGGACCCCGGCATCGACTTCTCGGTGCAGGACGCCCGGGACATCGAGGGCGTCAACGTCGTCGAGGACACGATGGAGCTCGCGCCCACGTCGTCGTTCGCGCTGCCGATCCTCGGACGGTCGGGCGAGGCGACGGCCGAGATCGTCGAGGAGTCCGACGGCGCGATCGCCGCGGGCGACGTCGTCGGGCTGTCCGGGCTGCAGCGGGACTACGACGAGGAGCTCCGCGGGGCCGAGGGTCTGGTGGTGAGCGTCGTGCCGTCGGAGGGTGACGCCGAGGACGGCGAGGAGGCCCGCGAGCTCTTCCGGGTCGAGCCCACGGCGGGCGCCGACGTCGCAACCACGCTCGACCCCGACCTGCAGATGCTCGCGGAGAGCACCCTGAACGGCGTCGAGCCGGCCAGCGCGATCGTCGCGATCCGGCCCTCCACCGGTGACGTGCTCGCCGCGGCGAGCGGCCCGGGCAGCGAGGGGTGGTCGACGGCGACGCTGGGCCAGTACCCGCCGGGCTCCACGTTCAAGGTGGCCACGGCGCTCGCGCTGCTGCGCAACGGCACCTCCCCGGCGGACTCCGTGCGGTGCCCGGAGGAGATCACCGTGGACGGCCGCACCTACTCGAACGTGCCGGGCTACCCGTCGTCGGCCTCGGGCAAGGTCCCGTTCGCGACGGCGTTCGCGCACTCCTGCAACACGGCCTTCATCGGGTCGGCCGAGGAGGTCACGCAGGCCGATCTCGCGACCGCGGGCGCGGACCTGGGTCTCGGCACGTCGACGAGGTTCGACCAGGCGCCGGTGTTCACCGGTGCGGTGCCGGACGAGGCGTCGCAGACGGGGCACGCGGAGTCCGCCATCGGCCAGGGGGAGGTGCTGGCCTCGCCGCTGGGCATGGCGACCGTGGCGGCGAGCGTCGCCGCGGGGGAGCGGGTCGAGCCGAGGATCGTCCGGTCGGTGACGGGCGCCGACGGCACCGAGGTGGACACCGCCGGGGAGCCGACGGCGTCGGAGGAGGCCGCCGAGGAGACGTCCGAGGAGGAGGCGCCGGCGGGCGACGGGCTGACCGAGGCGGAGGCGGCCGACCTGCTCGAGCTCATGGGTGGCGTGGTCACGGACGGCAGCGCGTCGGTGCTGGCCGACATCGAGGACGTCGTGGGGGCCAAGACCGGTACGGCGCAGTACGGCGACGGGTCGCGCCAGCACGTGTGGATGCTGGCGGTCGCGGACGACCTCGCGGTGGCGGTGTTCGTGGAGGACGGCGAGTACGGGTCGACGACGGCGGGGCCGCTGATGGTGGAGTTCCTCGAGGGTCGCTGACCCGCACCCGCACGCACCCGGACCCGCGGGTCAGACGCCCGAGGGGCTCACGGCCGGTAGCCGGCGTCGACGCACATCCGCTCGACGACCTCGGTGGCCTCGACCACGTCCGCCGGGTCCGCCGACCCACCGTCGAGCGAGACGCCGAACGGCTTCTGGACGCTCTTCAGGAGCATGGCCGGCCCGGGCTCGGCATCGCTGATCTGGCCGCCCAGGCGGTCGTGGATGGTGGTGAGCTCCACGGTGTTCTCGGCGGTCGCCGGGTAGGCGACCTCCGAGCCCCACCGCTTGATGCGCTTGCTGATCGACAGCTTGCCGCCGACGTAGAAGCTGCGGCACGTGGTCAGAGGGTCGACGCTCTCGGGCCCCGCGGCGGCTTCCGCGGCGACCTCCGCGCTGGGGGAGTTCTCGGCGACCGGTCCGTCGGCGGCCAGCCCGGCGCACGAGGAGAGCAGCAGGGCGGCAGTGACGGCCGCGGCGGCGGCGGCGAGTGAGCGCATGGAGGGATTCGACTACGCGGGACCCCCGGCAGGCAACAATCGGTGCCCGACTGTGCCGAGGGTCACGTCGTGGCGAACCGCGCGCCACGTTCGACGACCTGCCCCGCGCCCCTCCCGCCGTCGGCCGCCGCGTCCCAGGTGTAGACCTCCGTGCCGGTCACGAAGACGTGCTCGGCGCGGGACGTCACGTCCAGGGGATCGCCGGACCAGACGACGACGTCGCCATCCAGGCCGGGGCGCAGCGACCCGACGCGCTCGTCCAGGCCGAGGAACGCCGCCGGGTTGACGGTGAGCGCCTCGAGCGCCACCTGCCGGTCGAGCCCCTCCTTGACGGCCAGCGAGGCCTGGTGCACCAGGAAGTTGATCGGAACCACCGGGTGGTCCGTGGTGATGGCGACCCGCACGCCGGCCTCCGCCAGCCGGGCGAGGCCGGCGATCGCCCGGTTGCGCAGCTCGACCTTGGTGCGCGTGGTGAACATCGGGCCGAAGATGACGGGGACGTCCCGCTCGGCCAGGACGTCGGCGACCGCGGCGCCGTCCGTGCCGTGATTGATGACCAGGCGGTAGCCGAACTCGTCGGCGAGCCGCAGGGCGGTCGCGATGTCGTCGGCACGGTGCACGTGCTGGTCCCAGACGAGCTCGCCGTCGAGCACGCGGGCCAGCGCCTCCTTCGCGAGGTCGCGGGCGAACGGTTCCCCCTTGGTCTCGGCGGCGGTGCGGGCGGCGGCATAGTGCTGCGCCGCGACGAAGGCCTGGCGGATGACGGCGGCGACCCCGAGCCGGGTGGACGGGAGCTTCTTCTGGTCGCCGTACACGCGCTTGGGGTTCTCGCCGAGGGCGGACTTCACCGAGACGGCCTCGGCGAGGAGCTGCTCGTCGACGGTGCGCCCGCCCCACGTCTTGATCGCGACGGTCTGCCCACCGATGGGGTTGCCGGAGCCGGGCTTGACGACCACGGACGTCACCCCGCCCCCGAGCGCGTCACGGAATCCCTCGTCCTCGATGTTGATCGCGTCGAGGGCACGCAGCGCGGCACCGTCGGGGTGGGTCATCTCGTTGGTGTCGTCGCCGGCCCAGCCCTCGGACTCCTCGTGCACGCCGAGGTGGCCGTGCGACTCGACGAACCCGGGCAGCACCCAGCGGCCGCCCACGTCGAGGGTGCGCACGCCGTCGGGCACGGTGACGTCCGCGCCGACGGCGGTGATGGTGCCGTCGGTGACGAGCACGGTGCCGCCGTCGACCGGGTCGCCGACCACCGGGACCACGTAGGCGTTGGTGAGGGCGACGGAGCTGCGGGTGGTGCCAAGGGAGCCGGGCCGTGTGGTGGAGGTCATCGCCCCATCCTGCCCGCTCCGAGGTCACGCCTCGGGGACGTTCTCCTCGATCTCGCGCAGCCATGCCGCGGGCGACGCGTCCGAGGGCATCCGCCAGTCCCCGCGCGGTGACATCGTGCCGCCCGGGGAGACCTTCGGTCCGTTCGGCAGGGCGGTGCGCTTGAACTGCGAGGCGAAGAACCGCCGGAAGAACACGAGCATCCACCTCCGGACGTCCGCGAGGTCGTAGGCGGAGCGCTCGTCGTGCGGGTAGTTCGGCGGCCAGTCGCCGACGGACGCGTCGCGCCACGCGTGCCAGGCCAGGAACGCGATCTTGGACGGTCGCAGGCCGTGCCGCAGCGTCCAGTACAGCGTGAGGTCCTGCAGCGCGTACGGTCCCACCATCGCCTCGGTGGACTGCGGCGTCTCGCCCTCACCGACCGGGACCAGCTCGGGGCTGATCTCCTGCACCACGACCTCGCGCAGCACGTCACCCACCTCGGCGGGGAAGTCGCCGGAGTCGGCCACCCAGCGGATGAGGTGCTGGATCAGCGTCTTCGGCACCCCGGTGTTCACCGCGTAGTGCGACATCTGGTCGCCCACGCCGTACGTGCACCAGCCGAGCGCCAGCTCGGACAGGTCACCCGTGCCCAGCACGATCCCGCCGCGGTGGTTCGCGATCCGGAACAGGTAGTCGGTGCGCAGCCCGGCCTGGACGTTCTCGAACGTCACGTCGTACACCGGCTCGCCGTCGCCCGCCGGGTGGCCGAGGTCGCGCAGCATCTGCGTCGCCGCGGGCCGGATGTCCAGCTCCTCGAACCCCACGCCGAGGGAGCGTGCCAGCCGGGTCGCGCGGTCCTTCGTCGCGGACGACGTCGCGAACCCCGGCATCGTGATCGCGTGCACGTCGGTGCGGGGCCGGCCCAGCCGGTCCATCGCCCTGGCGGCGACGACGAGGGCGTGCGTGGAGTCCAGGCCGCCGGAGACGCCGACGATCATCTTCGGCCGCCCGATGGCCTGCAACCGCTTCTCCAGTCCCGTGACCTGGATATTGTACGCCTCGTAGCAGTCGAGCGCGAGGCGCGCGGCGTCGTCGGGCACGAACGGGAAACGGTCCACCTTGCGCCGCAGGCCCAGGTCGCCCGACGGCGGACCCACCTCCCACTCGACGGTGCGGAAGCCCTGGACGCGCTCGCCCAGGCCTCGCCGGTTGTCGTCGAACGTCCCCTGCCGCAGGCGGTCCTGGCGCAGCCGGTCGAGGTCGACGTCCGCGACGGCGCGCCGCGGCCCGTCCGGGAACCGTTCGGTCTCGGCCAGCAGGTCGCCGGCCTCGTAGACCATCGTCTGCCCGTCCCACGACAGGTCCGTGGTGGACTCGCCCTGCGCCGCGGCGGCGTACACGTACGCGGCCAGGCACCGCGACGACGCCGAGCGGACCATGAGCCGCCGGTCCTCGGCGCGGGCGATCGTGATGGGGCTGGCGGACAGGTTGAGCAGGACCGTGGCGCCGGCCAGGGCCGCCTCGGCGGACGGCGGCACGGGCACCCACATGTCCTCGCACACCTCGACGTGCACCGTCAGGCCGGCGACGTCCGCGGCGCGGAACAGCAGGTCCGGGCCGAACGGGACGTCGTCGTCGGCGAACGGCAGCCGCACGGTGCCGCCGCGGTGGTCCGCCCCGGCCGCGAACCACCGCGACTCGTAGAACTCGCGGTAGGTGGGCAGGTACGACTTGGGCGCGACGCCGAGCACCCGGCCGCCCTGGACGACGACGGCGCAGTTCAGCACGCGCCCGTCGACCTCCACCGGCGCGCCCACCACGAGCAGCGGGCGCAGGTCGGCGCTCGCGGCGACGATCAGTGCCAGCGCGTCGGCCACGGCCTCCAGCAGCGTGTCGGCCAGGTGGAGGTCGTCCAGCGCGTAGCCCGACACCGACAGCTCCGGGAAGACCGCCACGGCGACACCCTCGTCGTGGCAGGCCCGCGCCTCGGCGAGGATCACGGCCGCGTTGGCGGCGGGGTCGGCGACCGTCACGGGCACGGTGCAGGCGGCGACACGGGCGAAGCCGTGGGCGTAGGCGTTGCGGAAGTCCACCCTCCGAGTGTGCCCGACGTCGTGCCTCCGTGTTCGCCGGGGGCGGCGCGGCCCGGATATGGTCGCACCGTGGCGCAGAAACCAGCGGGCTCCGACCCCGCTCCTCGACCCTCCGGCCCACGCTCGTCGAACGACTCCGGGCCCGCCTGGACGCCGGTGCGCAAGAACCGTGGCCGCGTCGTCGCGGCGATCGTGGCCCTCGCGATGCTGCTGACGGCGGTCGGGGGCGCGGCGGTGGGCATCCTGGCGGCTTCACCGGCGAGCGCGCACGACCGCCTGGTGTCGTCGGACCCGGCGGACGGCGACGAGCTCGACGCGCCGGTCGACACCCTCACGCTGACCTACAGCGCCGTGATCATCCCGGACGGCACCCAGGTGCGCGTCAGCACGCCGTCGGGCGAGGTCGACGCGGAGGTCGCCGTCGACGGCGAGACCGTCACCGCGACGTTCGACCCGTCCGACGAGGGCGGCGAGCACGTGGTGCAGTGGCGCGCCGTCTCCGCGGACGGCCACCCCATCGAGGGCGAGTTCTCCTACACCGTCGCGGCGCCGGCCGAGCCCGCCGACGAGCCGAGCGACGAGCCCGCCGACGAGCCCAGCGACGAGCCGGTGGCCGAGCCCACTGCCGAGCCCACCCCCGAGGTGTCGGAGCCGGCGGCAGGCGGGGCGGACGCGGCCGCCGACGAGGCTGGCTCGGGCAGCGCGATGCCGCTCGTCTACGGTGCCGTCCTGGTGGTCCTGATCGGTACGGCGGCCGTGCTCGTCACCCGGTCGCGCCGACGCCTGCACGAGTCCGTCGAGCCCGGCCCGCGGGACGGTCCGCAGGTCTGAACCAGCCGTCCGTGCGGCCTGCGAGCCACGCCGAAGGGCGCAAAAGTCGCAGGAACGTGCGGATGTTCCTTAGTGTGTTCCCGGTCCACCGGTTCGCGCCGGACCGACCGAGAACGTGACGACGTGCGGGTCTCGTACGTCGTGATCCGGAGAAGGGGATTCACATGTCGCTGAACAAGTCCGAGCTCGCCTCGGCCATCGCCGCCAAGGCCGACCTGACCAAGTCGGACGCCGAGGCTGCGCTCAACGCCCTCCAGGAGGTGCTCATCGAGTCGCTCGGCAAGGGTGAGGCCGTCAAGGTCACCGGTCTGCTGTCGGTGGAGCGCGTCGAGCGTGCCGCCCGCACCGGCCGCAACCCCCGCACGGGCGAGGAGATCCAGATCCCCGCGGGCTACGGCGTCAAGATCAGCGCCGGTTCGCTGCTGAAGAAGGCCGTCGCCAAGTGACGTCCCGCTGACCTCGGTCAGCACCTCGAGGGCCCGCCGTCCGCTCTGCCGCGGACGGCGGGCCCTCGCGCGTCACAGGTCGCCCTTGCGCTCCAGGAAGCGCATGGCGACCCAGCCGAACGGCACCCGGCCCCAGTAGGTGACGAGCCGGAACAGGATCGTGGTGGACAGCGCGATCGACGCCGGGATGCCGGCGGCGGTGAGGCCGGCGGTGAGCGCGGCCTCGACTCCGCCCAGGCCGCCGGGCGTCGGGACGAGCGCGCCGAGGGCGTTGCCGACCAGGTAGATCACCGCGACGTCGATGAGGTGGAGCGACTGCCCGAACGCCGTCAGCGACGCGTCGAAGGCGAGCACGTACCCCAGCGACATGATCACGTTGCCGCCGATCCCCAGCGCGAGCCGACCGGGCTGGCCGAGCATCTGCGACAGTCGCGGCCACACCTGCTCGAGGGTGGGGCGCGTCTTCTCCCACACCCAGCGGCGCACCGCCGGGACCAGCAACGTCGCGATGACGACGGCGGCGACGCCGGCGATCGCGAGCAGCACGGTGATGGACGGCAGCTCGATGAGGCCGCCCGAGCCCGTGAAGATCGACAGCACCACGAGCAGCAGGACCGTCACCACGAACTGCGAGGCCTGCACCAGGGCCACGGTCGCGACCGCCATCGGCATCGCGACGCCGCGGCGGTTCAGCATGCGCAGGTTGAGCGCCGCGGGACCGATCCCGGCGGGGGCCGCGAGCGCGACGAACGATCCGGCCATCTGGGTCAGGGTGGCGCGCCACACCGGCAGCCGCTTCGGCGAGAACGCCACGAACGTCAGCGCGGCCCCGAACCAGGTGATCGCCCCCAGCGTGAACGCCACGACGATCCACCACGGGTTGGCCTGGCTCACCGCCTCGGTGATCTCGTCCAGGTTCATCGTGGTGACCAGCGCGGTGATCACCACGATGAACAGGGTCAGCATGATGACGGTGCGCGCGCCGAACCGGGTGATGTTCTGCGGCTGGACGTCGACCTGCGGGAGCCGTTCCACGAGCGCGTCGCGCAGCGCGTCGAGCAGGCCCTTGCGCTGGCGCACGGCCACCCGGGTGGGTGCGGGCAGCGCGACGGACTGCAGCAGCGGGCCGACGGCGGTCACGTCGGCGTCCGGGAGCGCCCGCACCGCGGACGCGACCGCTCGGTCCGGGCCGACCTTGAGCGCGAGCAGCGCCAGCATCTGGGTGAGGTCGAGGCGCCGGCCGAGCGTGGTGGAGGCGATCTCGCCCTGCTCCCAGCCGGTGAGCCAGACCCGCGGGGTGCCGTCGTCGTCGCGCCCGACGAGCAGCACGTCCTGCGTCAGCGCGTGGTGCGTCAGTCCCGCGGCGTGCGCGCGGCACAGCTGTTCCCAGGCGGCCGCGAGGATCTCGTCCCCGTCGTCCCCGTCGAGCGCGTCGTCGGGCAGGTCCCGCCACGAGACGGCGCCCTCGGCGTGCTCGTTCACCAGCACGATCGAGTCGGCGGCCTCGCCGACGCCGAGCAGGTGCGGAGTGCGGACGCCGGCCGCGGTCGCGGCATAGGTGAGGAGCGCGGTGCGCTCGGCGACCGCCTTGAGCGACACCTGCGCGCGCCCCTCGAGCCCGCGCAGCCGCAGCGCCCGCCAGGCCCGTGTCAGCACCCCGACCACGTGCCGGTCCCCGTCGAGGACGACGACGTCGCGCCGGTCGCCGTCAGGCGTGAACATCGCGTACACGCGGGTGTCGCCGGCCCGGGTCAGCGCCATGGTGGCGGGGTCCGCGAGGGTGCCCGACGACGGGATGTCCGGCTGGTCCACCTGCTCGCCCCGGCTGCCGCGAGCGCCGGCCCGGCCGCGGTGACGGATCATGGCCCGCAGGGTGGTGCGCCCGGTGACCTCACCGGCGGCGTCGACGTGGGTGACCGTGTCGTCGGGCAGCGCGCTGCCCGTACCGGTGCCGGGACCGTCCGTGCCGTCGTCGTCCACCTGTGCGGACACGCCCCGGACGCGGACCAGCGCGGTGGGCCGGAAGCCGGCGTGCCGGACGGCGGTGACGAGCTCGCCGCCGTAGGCCCGCTCCGAGCGGACCCCGGAGGCGTACTGGACCGCCTGCCCGGCGAGCCGGCCGAGCAGCAGTGCCACGAGCACGCCCGGCAGCGCGGCCTGCCCGGTGATCAGCGCGACGACGAGCGCGAGGTAGAGCACGTTCCAGGACCAGCGCACCGTCCGACGGCGGGTGCGCGGCCCGGCGGTCGTCAGCAGCCCTGCGATGGCGGACACGTAGCCCGGGATCGTGATCGTCCAGGCGCCGTCGCGGAACACCGACAGGGTGCGGACGAGCTCGTCGCTGCCCAGCCAGGCGAGCGCCAGCATGGCCAGCACGCCGAGGACCAGACCCAGGCCCGCGGCGACGATCGACTCGACGACCTGCCGCCCGAGCCGCCGCATGCCGAGCTCGAGCAGCGCCGCGACCGGCACGATCAGCGTGACGAGCCCTTCGAGGAGCTGGACCGGGATGAAGAGCAGCTCGCCGAGGAGCGTGTTGAACGCGCGCACGTCCTGGGTGACGCCCTCGGTGGTGCCGTGCGCGACCACCGACAGCACCAGGACCAGCGTGACGCCCAGCGCGCTGAGGACCAGCCCGAGCAGGTCGGAAGGGTTGCGCACGCGCTGCTCGGGGTTGTCGACCACGCGCACCAGGCCGGCGTCGTGGTCGGGTGGGCCCCCGCCGACGAACAGCGCGCGCAAGGCGCCCGTCGGGGGGTTCGAGGCCTCCTCGGGGGCGAGGGACCCGACCTCGTGCACGACGGAGCGCGGGGCAGCGGGCCCCGTCGGGGCCTCCTCACGCGCGCGGGACATGCTCGCGAGTCTAGGTGGGCGGGTCGCCGAGGGCTGGTCGAAATATGCCGTGTCCGAGGGGTAGTGTGCCGCGCACAACATCCGCAGCGTTGCGGGGCGGGTCGTATGGCGTCACACCGACGTGACCTGCCCGACACAGGCGGCTGCTAGACAACTCCGTGCCCGCGACGATCCGCGGCCGCATCCAGAGGAGATCAACCATGAGGTCCATTCGAGGCAACCGACGCGGCCTGTCCGCCGTCGCAGGCGCGGCGAGCGTCGCGGTCCTGCTCGCGGCGTGCAGCGGCGGTGGCGACGGCGAGAGCGGCGACGAGGGCGGCGACGCCGGCGGTGCGCTGACCGTCGGCACCACCGACAAGGTCACGACGATCGACCCCGCCGGTTCGTACGACAACGGGTCGTTCGCCGTGATGAACCAGGTCTACCCGTTCCTGATGAACACGCCGTACGGCAGCCCGGACGTCGAGCCCGACATCGCCGAGTCGGCCGAGTTCACCGAGCCCACCGAGTACACGGTGACGCTGAAGCCCGGTCTCAAGTGGGCCAACGGCAACGACCTGACCGCCTCGGACGTGAAGTTCAGCTTCGACCGCATGGTCGCCATCGCCGCGGAGAACGGCCCCTCCTCGCTGCTGTACAACCTGGACAGCACCGAGGTCGTGGACGACACCACCGTCGTCTTCCACCTCAAGAGCGAGAACGACCAGACCTTCCCGCAGATCCTGTCCTCCCCGGCCGGCCCGATCGTCGACGAGGACGTCTTCTCCGCCGACGAGCTGACGCCCGACCAGGAGATCGTCGACGGCAACGCCTTCGCGGGCCAATACGCGATCACCAGCTACAACTTCAACGAGCTCATCACCTACGAGGCGTACGAGGGCTACCAGGGCCTGCTCGGCCCGGCCGAGACGGCCGAGGTGAACGTCTCGTACTTCGCCGACTCCTCGAACCTCAAGCTCGAGGTGCAGCAGGGTTCGGTCGACGTGGCGTTCCGCTCGCTGTCCTCCACCGACGTCGAGGACCTCCAGGGCGACGACAACGTCAAGGTCGTCGAGGGGCCGGGCGGCGAGATCCGCTACATCGTCTTCAACTTCGACACGCAGCCGTACGGTGCCGAGCAGCCGGAGGCCGACGAGGACAAGGCGCTCGCCGTGCGCCAGGCCGTCGCGCACCTGATCGACCGCGACGCGATCTCGGAGCAGGTCTACAAGGGCACCTACACCCCGCTGTACTCCTACGTCCCGGCGGGCCTGACCGGCGCGACCGAGTCCCTCAAGGAGCTCTACGGCGACGGGCAGGGCGGCCCGGACGCGGCCGCCGCGGAGCAGGCACTGAACGACGCGGGCGTCGAGACGCCCGTCGGCCTGAGCCTGCAGTACTCGAACGACCACTACGGGCCGTCGTCCGGTGACGAGTACGCCCTCATCAAGGACCAGCTCGAGGAGTCCGGCCTGTTCACGGTCGACCTGCAGACCACCGAGTGGGTCCAGTACAGCGAGGACCGCTCCTCCGACGTCTACCCCGCGTACCAGCTCGGCTGGTTCCCGGACTACTCGGACGCCGACAACTACCTGACGCCGTTCTTCCAGACGGAGAACTTCCTCAGCAACCACTACTCGAACCCCGCGGTCGACGACCTCATCCTGGAGCAGGGCGTCGCCACCGACCCGGCCGAGCGCACCGCCATCATCGAGGAGATCCAGGACACCGTGGCGCAGGACCTGTCCACGGTGCCCTACCTCCAGGGTGCTCAGGTCGCCGTCGTCGGCGCCGACGTCACGGGTGCCGAGGACACGCTCGACCCGTCGTTCAAGTTCCGCTACGCCGCGCTGGCCAAGGGCTGACGGGCCGGTACATCGCCCGTGGCTGCAACACCTGCAGCGGGAGGCGCACTGGGACGGTACGTCCTGGTGCGCTTCCTGCTGATCATCCCCACCGTCTTCATCCTGGTCACCACCGTGTTCGTGCTCATGCGCGCCACCGGTGACCCGATCACGGCCGCCCTCGGCGGTCGTCTCACCCCGGACCAGCTCGCCGAACGCATCCACGCCGCCGGGTACGACCGGCCGATCATCGTGCAGTACTGGGACTACCTTTCCGGGATCTTCACCGGCGACCTCGGCACGACCCTCAGCGACAGCCGGCCCGTGACCGAGGTGCTCACCACCTACGGCGCGGCGACGCTCGAGCTCAGCGTCTACGCGGTGCTCGTCGCCGCACTGCTGGGCGTCCCGTTCGGCATGCTGAGCGGCTACTTCCGTGACCGCGTCCCGGACGCCGTCCTGCGGGTGCTCGCGATCCTGGCGTACGCCACGCCCGTGTTCTTCGCGGGCCTGCTGCTCAAGCTCGTCTTCTCGGTCTGGCTCGGGTGGTTCCCCGTGGCGGGCCGCGTGTCGACCGGCGGCGAGATCGAGATGCGCAAGGCCGGCGCCGACTCCGGGTTCGTGCTGATCGACGCGCTGCGCACCGGGGACCCCGAGGTCGTCCTCGACGTGCTCTCCCACGCCGCCCTGCCGGCGCTCGCGCTCGGGCTGCTGACCGCCGGGATCTTCCTCCGGCTCGTCCGCACCAACATGATCGGCACCCTCGGCACCGACTACGTGACGGCGGCCCGCTCGCGGGGCATCAGCGAGCGCCGCCTCGTCACGGGTCACGCCTGGCGGCCGGCCCTCATCCCGATCATCACCGTGGCCGGCATGCAGATCGCCATGCTGCTGGTCGGCGCGGTCCTCACCGAGACCACGTTCGAGTGGCGCGGGCTGGGCTTCCAGCTCGCGCAGTACCTGCAGGCGCGTGACTTCGTCGCCGTGCAGGGGATCGTCGTGGTGATGGCCGTGGTGGTGGCCGTGACGAACTTCCTGGTCGACATGATCGCGGTCCTCGTGGACCCGAGAGTGAGGTACTGATGACTGCGCCGGAGATCACGAGCGTCGGCACCGCTGGTGCCGCGCCGGAGCACCTGCGCGGTCGCGGTGCGTGGTTCAAGCGGCTGCCCGTGGTGCACCAGCTGCGCCAGAGCGTCGGGCTGCAGCGCGGCATGCTGGTCGCCGGACTGGTCCTCATGGGGGCCTTCGTCCTGCTGGCGGCCGGTGCACGGTGGATCGCGCCGTACACGTGGGCGCAGCTGCGCGGCCCGGACGGCATGTTCGGTGCGCAGCAGCCGCCCAGCGCCGAGCACTGGTTCGGCACCACCGTGGGCGGCTACGACGTGCTGTCCCGGGTGGTGTGGGGTGCGCAGACGGCGCTGTTCGTCGTCGTCGTGGCGGTGCTGTCCTCGATCGTGGTCGGGGTGGTCCTCGGGCTGCTGTCCGGGTACTTCGGGGGCTGGCTCGACCGGATGCTCGTGCTCGTGGCGGACGCCGTCTACGCGTTCCCGTCCCTGCTGCTCGCCATCCTGCTCGCCATCGTCATCTCGGGCGGGCAGTCGAGCATGTGGGGCGGCATCTTCGCCGCGGCGCTGTCCATCACCGTGGTGTTCGTGCCGCAGTACTTCCGCGTGGTGCGGGCCGAGGTGGTCCGGGTCAAGGGCGAGGCGTTCGTCGACTCGGCGCGCGTGCTCGGCACCGGGCACTGGCGGATCATGACGCGCCACGTGCTGCGCAACTCGATCCGCACGCTGCCCCTCATCGTGACCCTCAACGCCTCCGAGGCGATCCTCACGCTCGCCGGGCTCGGCTTCCTGGGCTTCGGGATCGAGCCGACGGCGGCCGCCGAGTGGGGCTACGACCTGCAGCGGGCCGTCGCCGACGTCACGTCGGGCATCTGGTGGACCGCGCTGTTCCCGGGGCTGGCGATCGTCATCGCCGCCATGGGGATGACGCTGGTCGGCGAGTCGCTCAACGACCTCGCCGACCCGCGGCTGCGCTCGCGGTCCCGGTCGAAGCAGGTCTCCGGGAAGGTCGCGGCCACGTCCGTCCTCGCGGACGACCAGCAGAAGGGAGACGTCGCGTGAGCGCCGTCGCATCGATCAACGACCTGGCGATCTCGTTCGCCACCGACGCCGGGCCGGTGCGCGCCGTCGACGGCGTGAGCCTCGAGGTGCGCCCGGGCGAGGTCCTGGCCGTCGTGGGGGAGTCCGGCTCGGGCAAGACCGTGACGGCGAAGGCCATCCTCGGCCTGCTGCCCGCCACGGCCACGATCCGGGGCGCCGTGGTGCTGACCGGGCGGGACGGCAGCACCACCGACGTCGTGTCGGTGTCGGGCGCGAAGCTCCGCGAGGTGCGCGGCCGGGACGTCGCGATGGTCTTCCAGGAGCCGTCGAGCGTCCTGAACCCGGTCTACACGGTGGGCCGGCAGATCGCGGAAGGGCTGCGCGCCCACGGCAAGGTCTCGAAGAAGGAGGCGCGTCGCCGCGCGATCGAGGTGCTGGGCACGGTCGGCATCCCGGACCCCGAGGAGCGGGTGGACCACTACCCGCACCAGTTCTCGGGCGGGCAGAAGCAGCGCATCGTCATCGCGATGGCGCTGGTGCTGAACCCGGGCCTGATCGTGGCGGACGAGCCGACCACGGCCCTCGACGTCACGGTGCAGGCCGAGATCCTCGAGCTGCTGCGGCGGCTGCGGGACGACACGGGCACGGCGATCGTCCTCATCACGCACAACATGGGCGTGGTCGCGGACCTGGCGGACCGCGTCGCGGTGATGTACCAGGGTGAGGTCGTGGAGAGCGCCCCGGTCAAGGACCTCTTCGCCGACCCGCAGGCCGAGTACACCAGGGCGCTGCTCGGTGCGGTCCCGCGGATCGGCGAGGGTGTGGCTCGCGCAGAGGCCCGCCTCGAGGAGCGTCCGCAGGGGTGGCACGACGCCGAGCCGGTCGTCCGCGCGGACGGCCTGACCATCACCTACCCGGGCCGCCTGCGGCAGCCGTCGTTCACGGCGGTGGACGACGTCTCGTTCACCATCCGGCCGGGCGAGGTGCTGGGCCTGGTGGGCGAGTCCGGCTCGGGCAAGACGACGATCGCGCGCGCGATCGCCGGCCTGACGCCGGTGAGCGGCGGGTCGCTCGAGGTGCTCGGCGCGCAGATGAACGGTGCGCGCGGGCGGAGCCTGCGGACGATGCGCCCCCGGCTGGGGTTCGTGTTCCAGGACCCGGCCACCTCGTTCAACCCGCTGCTGACCATCGCGGAGTGCGTGGCAGAACCGCTGGTGGTGCACGGGCGTGCCCGGACGCCGGAGGCGGCGCGCAAGCGGGTCGACGAGCTGCTCGAGGCGGTGCAGCTGCCCCGCTCGTACGGCGACCGGTTCCCGCACGAGCTGTCCGGCGGGCAGCGTCAGCGGGCGTCCCTCGCCCGGGGCCTGGCTCTCGACCCGGAGCTGCTGGTCGCGGACGAGCCGACGTCGGCCCTCGACGTCTCGGTCCAGGCCAAGGTGCTGGCGTTGTTCACCGAGCTGCAGGCCGAGCTCGGCTTCGCGTGCCTGTTCGTGTCGCACGACCTGGCGGTGGTGGACCTCCTCGCGGACCGGATCGCGGTGCTGTACCGCGGTCGGCTCGTCGAGGAGGGGACGGGCGCCGAGGTGCTCGGTGCGCCGCGCGAGGACTACACCCGGCGGTTGCTCGCGTCGCTGCCGGTGCCGGACCCGGTGGCCCAGGCGGAGCGGCGGCAGGCGTGGGAGGAGCTCACGGCGGCACCCGTCAGGTGATGCCGAGCGCCGCCCGCCACTCGGCCGGCACCAGCGCGTAGCCCACGAACGCGACGACGTCGAGCACGGTGTGCGCGACGACGAGGGGCAGCACGCGGTGCCGGCCCCACCGGGAGGTGTAGAACCAGGCGAAGACGACGCCCATGACGACGTTGCCGAGGAACGGTCCGATCCCCTGGTACAGGTGGTAGGACCCGCGCAGCAGCGAGCTGACGACGACGATCTTGAGGCGCGTCCATCCGAGGTCGGTGGTGCGCTCGGCGAGGTAGGCCACCGCGACGACCTCCTCGAGCAGCCCGTTCTGCAGGGCGGCGAGGATCAGCACCGGCACGGTCCACCAGTGCGCGTCCAGGGCGCTGGCCTGGACGCTCACGGTGATCCCGAGGAGGCGCCCCAGGGCGTAGAAGGCGAGGCCGGGCAGCCCGATGGCCGCGGCCAGTGCGAAGCCCCAGGTGGTGTCGCGGCCGGGCCGGGCGGCGTCGAGCCCGATGCGCCGCAGCGTGCCGGGCCCTCGGGCGCTGAGCAGGTAGATCGCCAGGGCGACGGGGACGAGGGCGAACGCGACGCCGAGGAGCTGGTAGGTCAGGTCGAGCCAGGGCCGGGGCGAGCGGGACGCGTTGAGGGTGGCGGACTGCTCCGCCAGCGACGTCTCCGCGGTGAGCCGCGCGACGATGTTCACCAGCGCGTAGACGCCGCTCTGGCCGAGGCTCAGCCCGAGCACGATCCAGATCTCGGCGCCGGTCCGACGGCGGTCGCGCACCGTGCGCGCCGGTGCGGCGGGCGCGGGGGCCATCCATCGGTCGGGCGGTGCGGAGGCGGAGTCGTGCACGGCGTCCAGGGTAGGCCTACCCACGGTGCGGTGGTGGGCCGACGGGCGTGGTCAGGGTGCCGGGTCGGAGCCCGAGGAGCTCGCCGGACGCGGGTGGATCCGGGCGAGCGGGGCCGCCGTCATCCCGTGCACCACGGTGCTGGCCGCGACCGCGAGCATCCCGAGGGCGAAGACGCGCGGGTCGGTCACGCCCTGGTCCCGCGCGTACGTGAGGTAGAAGACCGCGGAGACCCCCATCGGGCCGAACCAGCCGGCGAACGCGGCGTCGCGGCGGGTCAGGCCGAGCACGGGCGCGGACAGCAGCACCGCCGGCAGGCGGCGCACGAGCAGGACCCCGACGGTCACGAGGACGACGACGGGTCCCAGCGCGGCCCAGTCCGCCCACGGCAGCGCTGCGCCGACGAGCACGAAGAACGGGACGACGGCGTACCGGTTCACGGCCTCGTCGATCATGTCCTGCTCTTCTCGGATCGTCCGGTCGGTGCGTGCCCCGTAGGCGACGCCGGCCCCGAAGACGGCCAGCACGTCGTCGGTCCCGGCGAGCTGGGCGACGCCGAGGGTCGCCAGGGCGAGCAGGAGCGTGAGCATGAGCGTGGGCCCGCTGTCGAGGTCGTGCTCGCGCGTCGCGATCCGGCGGCCCGCGGCGGCGGCGAGCCCGAGGACGACGCCGATCGCGACGGCGCCCAGCACCTCCCAGGTGAGGAGCAGCAGCTCGTGGCCGGTCTCGCGCGGGGTGAGGGCGAGGGAGATCGTGACGGCTACCAGGGGGAGTGCGAGGCCGTCGTTGATGCCGCTCTCGGCGGTGAGCAGGGCGCGCACCCGGCTCGGCAGGGACTTCTCCGCGACGTCGCCGGTGACCACGGAGGCGGCGAGCACGGGGTCGGTGGGGCTCAGGCAGGCTCCGACGACGGCGGCCAGCGCCAGCGGGAGCCCGAGGGCCAGTGCGAGGGCGCCTGAGACCAGCGCCGCGACGGGCATGACGACGACCAGCAGCCAGACCACGGGGCGCACCAGGGACCGGAGCTGGTCGGCCGGGAAGCGCAGCGCAGCGGCCATGACGGAGGCGGCCAGCAGCAGGCGTGACGACTCGAGCAGGAGCGTGTCGCGCTGCGCGTCGTCCCAGCCGAGGGCACCGGAGCCGCCCAGGACGCCGGCCTGGCCGAGCGCGACACCGAGGAGCAGCCCGACCATCGCTTCGGTGACGGGCAGGAAGCGCAGGCGTCTGCTCAGGAGTGCCAGGAGGACGCTCGCCACGCCGATCGTCGCGTACAGGAGCGGCAGCTCCATGGGATCTCCTCTGCCTCGGCCGAAGGGCGGTGTCTCGCACGGTAGGCGAGTCCTCCGTCGGCCGCAGGGGGTTGTGCTGCCTCCGCACGTATGCGACCCTACAAACAGGTTTGCAACACAAACTACTTCGCAAGACCTGAAAGGTGCCGAGATGACCAGCCCCGAGCACGACGACGACGCCCCCGGGCGTCCGCCGCTCGACCCCGCCGAGTCCCTGCGGCTCATCGAGGAGTCCCAGCAGCGCGCTCGCGCCGCGACCGAGCCCGACGGGAGGCTGCTGTACCTCGTCTGGGGCGTCGCGTGGCTCGTCGGGTACCTCGTGCTGTGGACGAGCACCCGGTCGAACGGCAGCGCGCCCGACGGCATCGCGTTCGCGGTCTTCTTCGCCCTGCTGGCCGTCGCGATGACGATCACCATCGTGCACAGCGTCGTCCGGGGCGCCGGCACCCGCGGACCCGGCACCCGCGCCGGCACCATGTACGGCTGGTCCTGGTGCCTCGCGTTCGTGACGTACCCGTTCATCATCGGCGGCATCGCCGACGCGGGGGCCTCGGACGAGGTCATCGGCCTCGTCGCCAACGCGCTCGCCTGCGTGATCGTCGGCCTGATGTACCTCGCCGGCGGCACGTTCTTCTGCGACAACCGCCTCTACGTGCTCGGCCTGTGGATCCTGCTCACGGGCGGCGTCGCCACCGCGGCCGGGATGCCCGCCACCTACCTCGTCATGGCGCTCGCCGGCGGCGGCGGGTTCTTCGTCATGTGCGGCATCGAGGTGGTGCTCGTGGCCCGACGACGGCGCCGCGGCCGGGTGCCCGGCGCCACCGCCGCCGTCGGGCCGGGTGCCGACGATGACTGAGCTCGACACCGTCATCCACGCCCCCGCACGCCTGCGGGTCGTCTCCACCCTCGCGGCGCTGCCGCGGGACGACGAGATCGTCTTCCCCCGGCTGCAACAGCTCCTCGACATGACCGCGGGGAACCTCTCGACCCACGTGCGCAAGCTCGAGGACGCCGGCTACGTCCGGGTCGTCAAGGGGCACGCCGGCCGCAAGCCCGTCACCTATCTCGCACTGACCACCGAAGGCCGCCGCGCCTTCGAGGACTACACGACCACCCTCACCGCACTGCTGAAGGGAACAGGATCATGACCGTCATCACCGTCGACGGCGTCACCCGCCGATTCGGGGACGTGGTCGCGCTCGACGACGTCTCCCTCGACGTCGGCCCCGGCGAGCTCGTGGGGCTGCTCGGCCCCAACGGCGCCGGCAAGTCCACGCTGCTGTCGCTGATCAGCGGGCAGCGCAGGCCCGACCGCGGGACCGTCCGCCTCCTGGGTGGAGACCCGCGCGACGCGGCGAGCCGGATCGGGCTGGGGATCACCCCGCAGGAGACCGGCCTGCCGGCGACCCTGCGCGTGGGGGAGGTCGTCGACTTCGTCGGCGGGCACTTCCCGGACCCCGTGCCCACCGGTGAGCTGCTCGACCAGTTCGGCCTCACCGAGATGTCCCGCAAGCAGACCGGGGCGCTGTCCGGCGGGCAGAAGCGGCGGCTCGCCGTCGCGCTGTCGCTGGTCGGGCGGCCGCGCGTCGTCCTGCTCGACGAGCCCACCACGGGCCTCGACGTCAGCGCGCGCCAGGCGCTGTGGGACGCCATCCGCCGGTACCACGCCGGCGGTGGCACGGTGCTGCTGACCAGCCACTACCTCGAGGAGGTCCAGGCGCTCGCCGAGCGCGTCGTGGTCATCGACCGCGGCGTCGTGCGCGCCGACGACTCGCTCGAGGCGATCCTGCAGCAGGTCTCGCTGCGACGCGTGGTGCTCACCTGCGCCGACGACCTCTCCGCCTGGCCGGGGGTCGTGCGCGTCGAGCGGTTCGACGGGGCGTCGTCCGACGGCGGCACCCGGCAGTCGCTGTTCACCCCCGACGCGGACGCCCTCGTCCGCGACCTGGTGCGTGCCGACGTCGACTTCCGCGACCTCGAGATCCGGGGCGCCAGCCTCGAGGAAGCGTTCGCGGAGATGGTCGACACCGCCGTGCCGGCCCCCCTGGAAGGAGCGACCCGATGACCACCACGCACCCCACCACCCGACCTGGCGCCCCGCCGTCGGGCCCGGCGCAGACCGTGAGCCCGGCCCGCCTGGCCTGGCTGCACCTGCGGTTCCAGTTCCTCGAGACGGTACGGATCCCGATGGCGGTGATCGGCAACGCGCTGTTCCCGGCGCTGGCCATGGCGTTCTTCGTGGTGCCCCAGGCCGAGGTGGCGGGCAACCCGGCGTTCGCGACGATGGCGGTGGCGGGGCTGGCCATGTTCGGCGTGTGCTCCGCGAGCCTGTTCACGTACGGGCTCGGGGTCGCCGAGGACCGCGCGCTGCCGTTCGACCCGTTCGTGCGCTCCCTGCCGGCCGGCCCGATGCCGCGCATGGTGGCACGGGTGGGCAACGGGGCGATCTTCGCGCTGTTCGGCCTGGTCCCGCTCATCGTCGTGGCCTGGCTGTTCACGGACGCCGCGGTCACCGCGTCGGAGCTGGCGGTCGGGATCGGGATGATCCTGCTGACGTCGGTGCCGTTCGTCCTGCTGGGGATGGGTATCGGCTACTCGCTCACGGCCAAGGCGGCGCTGCCGATCGTGCAGGTGATCCTGTTCCCGTTGGCGTTCGCGGGCGGGCTGTTCCTGCCGCCGATGATGTTCCCCGCGTGGCTGGACACCCTCTCGCAGGCGACCCCCACGCGCGCCGGCCGCGACCTGATGGTCGAGGCGCTCACCGGCATCGAGGCCAACCCGTGGGCCTGGCCGGTGCTTATCGGCTGGACGCTCGTCTTCGGCGCGCTGGCCGCGTGGGCGTACCGCCGTGACGAGGGCCGCCGCTTCCGCTGAACCCCGAGCGTTGTGGGCGCGAATTCTGTGCCGCCAAATCCACCCAAAGCGGGGTGAAACAGGCCAGAATTCGCGCCCACAACGCGCTCGAGCGGCGGCTCAGCCCGCGCGACGCAGGCGCAGCGAGTTCGACACCACGATGACCGACGACGCCGCCATCGCCGCACCCGCGATCATCGGGTTGAGCAGACCTGCCGCGGCGAGCGGGATCGCCGCCACGTTGTACGCGAACGCCCAGAACAGGTTCTGCTTGATGACGCGCAGGGTCGCGCGGGAGAGGCGCACCGCCGTGGCGGCAGCCCGCAGGTCGCCCCGCACCAGGGTGATGTCGCTCGCCTGCATCGCCACGTCCGTGCCGGTGCCCATCGCGAGCCCGAGGTCCGCCGTGGCCAGCGCGGCGGCGTCGTTCACGCCGTCGCCGACCATCGCGACCGTCCGTCCCTCGCCCTGCAGCCGGGCGATCGTCGTGGCCTTGTCCTGCGGCAGCACGCGGGCGATCACCGCGTCGATGCCGACCTCGGCGGCCGCAGCCCGCGCCGCGCCCTCGGAGTCGCCGGTGAGCAGCACCGGGCGCAGACCCAGGTCGCGCAGCTCGCGGACGGCCTCCGCGGAGGTCGGCTTCACGGGGTCGCGCAGCACGAGCGTCGCCCGCGCGGTGCCGTCCCACGCGACGACGACGGCGGTCGCCCCGGTGGCCTCGGCCCGCCCGACGGCGTCACGAACCTCGTCCGGCACGCGCACGCCCGCGTCGTCGAGCCAGGTCAGGCGACCGACCGTGACCCGCCGGGCACCGAGCCCGGTGCCCCCGGCGCCGAGCCCGGAGTGGGCCGTGCGGACCACGGCCTCCACGCCACCGCCGGGGGTGGAGCGGAAGTCGAACACCTGCAGCGCGCCGATGGTGACGCCGTCGGCCCCGGTGCCCCGGGCGGCCCCGTCGACGGCCGTCGCCGAGTGCTCTGGCGCCGCCGCGACCGCCTGGGCGATCGGGTGCTCGCTGCGGGCCTCGACGACGGCGGCGTACCGGAGCGCCTCGCCCGCCGAGACTCCCTCGGCCGGCTCCACGTGCTCGAGCGCCATCGCGCCCTGCGTCACCGTGCCGGTCTTGTCGAGCACCACCGTGTCGACGCGGCGGGTGGACTCCAGGATCTCCGGGCCCTTGATGAGCACGCCGAGCTGTGCGCCACGGCCGGTGCCGACGAGCAGCGCCGTCGGGGTCGCGAGGCCGAGCGCGCAGGGGCAGGCGATGATCAGCACCGCGACGGCGGCGGTGAACGCGAGCTGGGCGCCGGCGCCCGCGAGCAGCCAGCCGCCCAGGGTG
This sequence comes from Isoptericola sp. GX10416, assembly GCF_056590155.1. Taxonomy (NCBI): domain Bacteria; kingdom Bacillati; phylum Actinomycetota; class Actinomycetes; order Micrococcales; family Promicromonosporaceae; genus Isoptericola; species Isoptericola sp. GX10416. Next base: position 128,363 of record NZ_JBWPVO010000009.1, read on the forward strand.
AGCACGGCCAGGACCAGCACGATCGGCACGAACACCGCGGAGATGCGGTCCGCGAGCCGCTGGACCGGAGCCTTGCCCGTCTGCGCGCGGGACACGAGCCGCCCGATCTGGGCCAGCGTGGTCTCCTCGCCGACGCGCGTGGCGCGCACCAGCAGGTGGCCCGACGTGTTCACCGTGGCACCCGTGACGGCGTCGCCCGGTCCCACGTCCAGCGGTACCGGCTCGCCCGTCAGGAGCGACGTGTCGACGGCGGACGTGCCCTCGACGACCTCGCCGTCGGTGGCGACCTTCTCGCCCGGGCGGACGGTGAACAGGTCGCCGGTACGCAGCGCGGCGACGGCCACGTGCTCCGTGACGTGCGCGCCGTCCTGGCGCGTGACCGGGTGCCCGTCCGGGCCGGTGACGACCCGCTCGGCCTCCTTGGCGCCGAGCTCCAGCAGCGAGCGCAGCGCGTCGCCCGCACGGCGCTTGGACCGGTGCTCGGCATACCGGCCGGCCAGGAGGAACGTGGTCACGACGGCGGCGACCTCGAGGTAGAGCTCGGGCGTGGCCGCGTGCTCGCGCGACGGCAGCAGGGTGACCTGCATCGTCATGCCGATCTCGCCGGCGCCTCCGATCAGGAGCGCCCACAGCGACCAGAGGGTCGCGGCCGCGACGCCGATCGAGACGAGCGTGTCCATGGTCGAGGAGCCGTGGCGGGCGGCCCGGGCGGCCGCGGTGTGGAACGGCCAGGCGGCCCAGGTCACGACCGGCAGGGCGAGGGCGGCGACCACCCACTGCCAGCCGGCGAACTGCCAGGCGGGGACCATCGACAGCAGCACGACGGGCACGGTGAGGACGGCGGCGACGCGCAGCCGGCGGCGCAGGTCGTCGCCGCGGTACTCGGTGTGCACGTGGCCGCCGGAGTGCTCGCTGTGCTCGGCATGCTCGTCGGACGCGGCCGGGGTGGCGCCGTCGGGCGCGGGGGCCACCGGTCGCGAGCCGGTGACCGTGGCGGTGTATCCGGCGGCGGAGACGGCCTGCAGGAGGTCGGCGTCGGTGACGCCGTCCGGCCGGCGCACGTGCGCGCTCTCGAGCGGCAGGTTCACGGTGGCCTCGACGCCGGGCAGCCGGGTGAGCTTCTTCTCGACCCGGGCGACGCACGAGGCGCACGTCATGCCCTGGATGGCGAGGTCCACCTCGGCCTGCGGGGTGGGGGTGGGGGTGTCGTGGGTGGTGCTGTGGGGGGTGCTCATGGGTGACTCCTGGATGGTGCGGTGCGGCGGAGGTCACCGGCGACGGGCCGGGGTGGCGGCCGTCGGGGTCGGGGCGCCGGGCATGCCCGGCGCGGCGCGGAGTGCCTGCACGGGGCCGACGGCGGAGCGTCGGTCCCGTGGGTCGGCAGGCGGTCCGCGGGGGAAGGTGCGGTGGCTACGCGTCGGTGCCGAAATGGCGCGCGGCGGCGTCGTGGGCCTGCTGGCGGCTCGGTGCCTGCTCGGCGTGCTGCTCGCGCAGGGCGTTCGGCTGCACGGTGAGCGACGCGACCTCGTAGCCGGCCTCGTCGACGGCGCCCCGCAGGGCCCGCTCGTCGAGCGGCTCGTCGGAGAACACGGTGGCCTCGGACTCTCCGCCGTTGTCGAGCACGATGCTCACGTGCTCGACGCCCTCGACGGACTCGAGCTCGCTGGTCACGTGCGCGACACAGTTGCCGCAGGTCATGCCGGTGACGCCCAGCGTGGTGACGGTGCTCATGGGTGCTCCCTCGGTCGGTGGTGGGTGGGTCAGCTGCGGACGAGGCGGCCGATCGCTGCGGACGCCTCCTTGATCTTGGCGGCGCCGGCATCGTCGGACTCGCGGGCCGCGTCGACGACGCAGTGGCCGAGGTGGTCCTCGACCAGCGCGAGACTGACCGACTGCAGGGCCTTCGTCACGGCGGAGACCTGCGTGAGGATGTCGATGCAGTAGACGTCCTCGTCGATCATGCGCGCGATACCGCGGACCTGGCCCTCGATGCGGCGCATGCGCTTGAGGTAGGCGGCCTTGTCGGAGGCGTAGCCGTGCGGCCCGTCGTGCGGGCCGGCTGACGCGTCGACGTGCTCTACGGTCTCGGTCATAGGTCCAACATACCCCTGGGGGGTACATTGTCAAGAGGGTGGGGACGGAGGGTGAGACGGCCGACGCTGACGCGCGCCACCTCACTTCTTCTTGGACTTCTTGCCCTTCTTGGACTTCTTCTTCGAGTCCTTCTTCGAGCTCTTGTCCTTCTTCGACGACTTCTTCTTGCCGTCCTTCGACCCGTCCTTCGCGGGCGTCGCCGGCTCCTCGGCCGGAGCAGCCGCCTTCTTCTTCGTGGTCCCGGTCGGCGACTCCGCAGCGGCCTTGCCGGCCGGCCTCGCGCCGTCGGCCCCCGCGACCTTCGCCTTGAACCCCGCGCCGACGCGGAAGCGGGGGACGACGGCGGCGGGCACGTCGACCGTGGCACCGGTGCGCGGGTTGCGGGCGGTCCGGGCAGCACGCGCGGTGCTGTCGAACGTGCCGAAGCCGATCAGCGACACGCGCTCACCGGCCGAGACGCCCTCGACGATGGACTCGATCACGGCGTCGACGTGCCGACGCGCGTCGGCCGGGCTGCTGTCCGTGCGCTGCGCGACGGCTGCCACGAGCTCTGCCTTGTTCATCTGAGGTCACCTTCCGGATGCCGGGCGTGTCCCGGGCATTCAACCGCAGATCAGCGGCCCCCGAAAGGCAGACGCTCGCTCGCCGGGACGGCCTAGGGCCGCGCCGCTGCCGCCGCCCGCGCCCCCGCGGGCAGGGCCTCGAGGATCCGCTCCACCGCGGCGTCGTCGTGCGCGGCCGAGCAGAACCAGGCCTCGAACACGGACGGCGGCAGGTTGACCCCGGCGTCCAGCATCGCGTGGAAGAACGGCTTGTGCCGGAACACGTCCTGGCCCTGGGCGTCCGCGAAGCTCCGCACACCGTCGCGGGCGGCGGCCTCCCCGAAGAACACCGAGAACAGCGAGCCGACGCTCTGGATCCGGTGCGGCACCCCCTCGGCGTCGAGCGCCTCGCCGAGGGCGCCGGAGACGGCGGAGGCCACCTCGGCCACGCGGGCGTAGACGGCGTCGTCGGCGAGGCGCAGCGTGGTCAGGCCCGCAGCCACGGCCACCGGGTTCCCGGACAGCGTGCCTGCCTGGTAGACGGGGCCGGTCGGCGCGAGCCGATCCATGATCGCGGCCGGGCCGCCGAGCGCCGCCACGGGCATCCCGCCACCGACGACCTTGCCGAAGGTGAACAGGTCCGGCGTCCAGACGTCGCCGGCGTCCCGGCCCGCGTTCTCGAAGCCCCAGTACCCGGCCTCGGACACCCGGAACCCGGTCAGCACCTCGTCCAGGATGAGCAGCGCCCCGTGCTCGGCGGTGATCCGCCGCAGCCCGGCGTTGAACCCGTCCGACGGCGGCACCACGCCCATGTTGGCGGGCGCGGCCTCCGTGATCACCGCGGCGATGCGCGCCCCGTGCGCGGCGAACGCCGCCTCGACGGCGTCCAGGTCGTTGTACGGCAGCACGAGCGTCTCGGCGGCGGAGGCCTCGGTGACCCCGGCGGACCCGGGCATCGACAGGGTCGCGACGCCGGAGCCGGCCTCGGCGAGCAGGGAGTCGACGTGCCCGTGGTAGCACCCGGCGAACTTGATGACGAGCGGTCGCCCGGTGACGCCGCGGGCGAGGCGGATCGCCGTCATCGTCGCCTCGGTCCCCGTGGAGACCAGGCGGACCCGCTCGGCGGCCGGGACCCGCCGTCGGACCTCCTCGGCGAGCTCGACCTCGGCGACCGTGGGCGCCCCGAACGACAGCCCGCGAGCGGCGGCCTCCTGCACGGCGGCGACCACCTCGGGGTGGGCGTGGCCCAGCAGCGCCGGGCCCCACGACCCCACCAGGTCCACGTACTCGCGTCCCGCGACGTCGGTCACGTACGCGCCGCGGGCGCTCGCGAGGAAGCGGGGGTCGCCGCCGACGGAGCCGTACGCCCGGACCGGAGAGTTCACCCCGCCCGGGATCGCGGCCTGGGCGCGCAGGAATGCCTCGTGGTTGTCGGTTCCGGTCACTTGATCCACTCCGCAATCTCCAGGGCCCAGTAGGTGAGGATGATGTCCGCGCCGGCGCGCTTGATGCCCAGCACCGACTCCAGGACGGACGCTCGTCGGTCGATCCAGCCGTTGGCGGCCGCGGCCTCGATCATCGCGTACTCGCCGGACACCTGGTAGGCGGCCACCGGCACGTCGGACCGGTCGGCGACGCCGCGCAGCACGTCGAGGTAGGAGCCGGCGGGCTTGACCATGACGACGTCGGCGCCCTCGGCGAGGTCGAGGTCCGCCTCGCGCAGCCCTTCGCGGGCGTTGGCGGCGTCCATCTGATAAGTCCGCCGGTCGCCCTGCAGCGCTGAGTCGACGGCCTCGCGGAACGGCCCGTAGAACGGGCTGGCGTACTTGGCGCTGTAGGCGAGGATCGCCACGTGCTCGAACCCGGCGTCGTCGAGCGCGTCGCGGATCACCGCGACCTGGCCGTCCATCATGCCCGACGGCGAGACGACGTCCGCGCCGGCCTTCGCCTGCGCGACGGCCATCGTCGCGTACCGCTCGAGCGTCGCGTCGTTGTCCACCACGGCCGTGCCGTCGGGGCCGTCCGTGAGGACGCCGCAGTGCCCGTGGTCGGTGAACTCGTCCAGGCAGGTGTCCGCCATGACGACCGGGCCGGGCCGCCCGTCCTGCTCGACGGCGGCGACCCCCTCGCGCGCGATCCGGAGGCCACGCTGCAGGATGCCGTCCGGCGCCTCCGCCTGGGTGCCGCGGGCGTCGCGCACGGCCGGGATGCCGAACAGCATCACCCCGCCGAGCCCTGCCCGCGCGGCCGCCGCGACGGCGTCGCGCAGGGTGTCCTCGGTGTGCTGCACCTGGCCGGGCATGGAGCTGATCGGCACCGGCTCGGTGATGCCCTCCTTGACGAAGAGCGGCAGCACCAGGTCGGCCGCGTGCAGCCGGTGCTCGGCGACGAGGCGCCGCACGCGGGGCGTGGCGCGCAGCCGTCGTGGCCGGTAGACGATCCCCGAGGTGCTCATGGTTCTCCTTCGCAGGCGGTGGTGACGGCGGCGGCGAGCGCCGCGTCGGTGGGGTGGTCGGCGACGGCGGCGACCCTCAGCCCGGCGTCGCGCGCGGCCTCGGCGCTGGGCCGGCCGATCGCCACCACGGGGGTCCCGGTGCCGTACTGCTGGGCGATCTCGCGGGCCACGGAGCCGGAGGTCACGACCACGATGTCATAGCGGGCACCCGCGACGTCGGCGGGCAGCTCGCTGCGGACGGTGCGGTAGGCGGTGACGACGCGCGGGGTCCACCCGAGGGCCGTCAGCCCGTCCCGCAGCGTGGGTCGCGCCAGGTCCCCGAGGGGCAGCAGCACCCGGGAACCGGGGCCGGGCGCCGCCGGGAAGGCGGCCACGAGGCCGTCGGCCGATGCCTCGTCGTCGGGCACGAGGTCGGTGATGATCCCGGCGTCAGCCAGGGCGCGCACCGTGGCGGGTCCGACGGCGGCCCACCGCACGGGAGCGTCGGCGAGCGTCACGCCGGCGTCACCCCGGGGGTGGCCCTGCGCCGCCGTGAGCGCGCCGACGGCGTTGACGCTGGTGATCACGACCCAGGCGTACCGGCCAGCGACGACGTCGGCGACCGCCGTCGCGAGCGCCGCGCCGTCGTCGGCCGGTGCTCGCTCGATCACGGGGGCGACCGTCACCGCGGCGCCCTGACGGCGCAGGAGGTCGGCCAGCCCGGCGGCGCGTGCGGGGGAGCGGGGCAGCAGGACGGAGCGCCCGGTCAGGTCGGTCACGCCCCCTCCGGGTCGTCCGTCCCGGTGGGGGTCCGCGCGGGCTGCGGCGGGGCGGGCTCGGCGGGTGAGAGCGGGGCGAGGCGGGCCGCGCCGTCGGACAGCAGGCGCTCGGCGACACGGACGCCGAGGGCGTAGGCGGCCTCGTCGGCCGCGGCGACCGCCGTCGTCGGGGAGATCTCGACGCGGGCGGTGTGCTTGAGCTGCTCCGTGCCGTCGAGGGAGGCGACGACGGCGGACAGCACCAGCGCTCCCTCCTCCAGCCGCGCCCAGGCGCCGATCGGTGCGGCGCAGCCGGCCTCGAGGCGGGCCAGGACGCCGCGCTCGGCGGTGACCGCGACCCGCGTGGGGCGATGGTCGAGCGCGGCGAAGGCCTCGGCGAGCGCGGGAGCGACGCCGTCGTCCGGCGCCAGGTCGGTGCTGCGCGCCTCCACGGCGAGCGCGCCCTGACCCGGGGCGGGGGCGACGACGAGCGGGTCGAGCACCTCGCTGACCACCTCGGTGCGGTGCAGGCGGGTGAGCCCGGCGAAGGCGAGCACCACGGCGTCGAGGTCGGGCTCGGGGCCCAGCGCGCGGGCGAGCCGGGTCTCGACGTTGCCGCGGATGTCGACGATCTCCAGGTCGGGCCGGGCGGCCTGGAGCTGCGCGGCGCGGCGCGGCGAGCCGGTCCCGACGCGACCGTTGCGCGGCAGCGTGTCGAGCGTGCGTCCGTCGCGCGCGCACAGGGCGTCCCGCGGGTCCTCGCGCTCCGGGGTGACGTATGTCAGGCCGGGCGCGGGCGTGGTCGGCAGGTCCTTGAGCGAGTGGACGGCGACGTCGCACCGCCCGGTGCCGAGCGCGTCGCGCAGCGCGGTGACGAACACACCGGTGCCGCCGAGGGAGGCGAGGGAACCGGTCTTGACGTCCCCCTCGGTCTTGATGCGGACGAGCTCGACCGGGCGGTCGAGGAGCTCCTCCAGCCGGCGCGCGACGATCCCGGACTGGGTGGTCGCCAGCGCGCTGCCGCGGGTGCCGAGACGCAGGGGGGCGGATGCGGAGGTGGTCACCGCTCCATTGTCACGCATGTGCGCGGTGCGGCGGGAGCGCGGAGGGCAGGGAGCACGGGGACGCCCGGTGAGCTGGAACGCGGTGCCCGGTCAGAAGGGCGGGAGGTCCGCGGTGGTGGGCAGGGTTCCGCGCGGCACCGAACCGTGCCGGGTGGCGACGACGCCACCGTCCGGGCAGGTCGTGTGGCGCCGGCCGGTGGGCGAGGTCCACTCGAGGTGCCCGTTGAGGCCGAGGCTGTGGGCGGATGCGGATGCGGATGCGGATGCAGGTGTGGGCGTGGTCGGGCTGCTGCCCGGTGTCCCAGGCCGACTGCCGGGTGGCGGTCTGTGCCGCACCGTCCAGCCGGCCTGGTGCTTGAGCACGTGGTGGTGGCGGCACAGGTGGGCCAGGTTGTCCGCGCCGGTGGTTCCGCCGTCGGCCCACGCCGTGGAGTGGTCGAGGTCGGACCGGACCGCGGGCACGGTGCACCCCGGGAAGCGGCAGGTGGCGTCGCGCCGTGCGAGCTCGGCCTTGAGTGCCGACGGGGCGGTGTAGCTCTCCCGACCGACGGAGAGCGGGATGCCCGACTCGGGGTGGGTCAGCACCCGCCGCAGCGAGGGAGCGAGAGCGGCGAGCTCACGGGCCGTGTCCGGCGCGATGGGCACGTGACCGTCCAGGTCTGCCGGGATGTCGGAGACGCCCAGCAGAGTGAGGACCGGCACGGTCACCGTCACCTGCGGGCGGATGTTCCGCGCGATCGCCGCGATGCTCGGCACAGGGCGCGTGAGGGCCGGGTCCTGGGCGGGAGGACGCGGCGCTGCGGAGGCAGGCAGGGCGGGCACCGCGCTCTGGTCCAGGGTGCCGTCGTCGAGCAGCAGGGCCGCCAGGGCGTCCGCGCGACCCTGCGAGACGGTCAGGCTGTCGGTCTCGGCGTGGAGCGCCGTCGCCGTGCGGGTCAGCCGGTCGTACGCCGCGTGCGCGTGCGTCGCCGGCAGGTGCGCCGTGAGCCAGGCCATGCCGTCACGGCCGTCGTCGAGGTAGACCGCGCGATGTTCTGACGCCTTGGCGGCCCGGACCTCGACCGGCTCGGGATGGATGTTCTCGCGGGCACGCCGTGCACGGGCGTCCACCTGGGCGGGCGTGCCCGTGGCCAGGACGGGGGCCACCGAGGCCTCGACGCGTCGGGCGTCGGCCGGCTCGAGATCGGCGAGGTGGCGCGCCACGCGGGCCGCGTGCGCCCAGGAACACCGCCCGGCGGCGAGCGCGGCGAGCGACCGTGGAGCCTTGCGGCGCAGGGTCTGCGCGTGGTCGCACAGATTCGCGGCGGCGTGCTCGCCCAGGTGCAGCGTGGTCCCGACCTCCGCGACGACCGCCCGCCGGGCGAGCTCGCGTCGTCGGGCGGATGAGGTGCGCCGCAGGTGCGGGTCGTCGGCGTCGAGCACAGCCCTCTCGGCGTGCTCGGACAGGTCGGCGATGTCGGCGAGCAGCGCGGCTCGCCGACCCTCCAGAGCATTGATCTCGGCCTGCGCCGCGCTCAGATCCGACAGCAGGGCGTCCAGGCGCGCGAGCGTCGCATCCTCGCCGGTGGCTCGCGGCCGGGCGGCGGGTGCCGTACCGGTTGCTGTCCCGGGTGGCGCGGCACCCGACCTCGCTGTCATGCCTCGATCCTACCAGTCATCGAACGTGTGTTCTAGTGGTTCCGCCTGGTCATCGACACCCGTCCGGGATCATGAGACGTCTCTCACGGTGCTGCCACCGTTCCCTCATGGAGCGTTCCTGACGTGCGAGGCACGTCGCCGCACAGCGCATCCCGCGCCCGCGGCCCTCTCACCAGGAGCACCTGAGATGAAGAGCAGAATCGTAGGAACGATCGCGGCACTGGGTCTGGCGCTGGCGAGCGTCGGCATCGGAGCGGGAGCGGCGCAGGCCGACGACGACCGGGTCAGCTGCACGGGGTACGCCTCGAAGAACGCGCAGTACCGGGTGACGCTCGCGGAGCGCGACGACGACCGGATGCGGGCAGCCATGTCGGTCGACGCCAAGAAGTCCGGTCAGCGGTGGACCGTCACGGTGTACCGCAACGGCAACAAGGCCTACCGGACCACCAAGCGCGCGAACAGCAAGGGCAACATCTCCGTGGCCAAGACGCTGCGTGGTGACGACGACGACCGGTTCCGGTTCGTCGCCGTCTCGAAGAGCGGTCAGCGTGCCGCCCGCACGATCGAGCTCGACGACGACCTCGAGTGCCGCAGCGGCAAGGGTTCGAAGGGCAGCCGGTACGGGTACTCGGTCGCCGAGGTCGGCGACGACCGGGCCAAGGCGCAGATCCGCATCAACGGTCCGAAGAAGAACGCCCGCTGGACGGCGACGTTCTACCGCGACGGTAAGAAGGTCGGCTCGACCACGAAGAAGGCGAACAAGTACGGCAACGTCACGCTCGGCAAGAAGTTCCGCGCGGACGACGACCGCGTGAAGGTGGTGGCGAAGTCCTCGACGGGCGAACGGATCACGCGCACCGTCGACCTCGACGACTGACGTCTCGCGCTCCGCCCCCGGGTGAGCCCTCCGTGGCACTCCCGGGGGCGGAGCGTCGCCGCGTGAGACCCTGAGCCCCATGCCTGTGCGCTTCGAAGAGCTCGACTTCCAGATCACGCCGATGGGGGAGATCAGCCTGCGCCGACGCTACGACCCGGCGGCGAAGCAGGACGTGTACGAGGTGCGGCTGGGGGACGAGTACCTCATGTCCAGCCTCTTCACGGTGGCGGAGCGCGAGCTCGCCACCCTGGCGCTCGCGATGCTCCCGGCTGCCGACGCGCCCGCCGACCTGCGCGTGCTGGTCGGCGGCCTCGGGCTCGGCTACACCGCGCTCGCCGCGCTGGCCGACCCCCGGGTCGCCGACCTGACCGTCATCGAGTTCTCGGAGCCCGTCCTGGACTGGCACCGCCGCGAGCTGCTGCCGGACGCCGCGGGCCTCGCCACCGACCCGCGCTGCCGGCTGGTCCAGGGCGACTTCTTCCGGAGAATCCGTGGCGAGCCCCAGGTCCGGTACGACGCGATCCTGCTGGACATCGACCACAGCCCGCAGCACGTCCTGCACCCCAGCCATGCAGCGTTCTACGACGCGGACGGGCTGCGGGCGATGGCTCGGCACCTGACCGACGGCGGTGTGTTCGCCCTCTGGTCGGACGACCCGCCGGAGGCGGCTTTCAGGTCGATGCTGGGCCGGGTGTTCGCCGAGCACTCCGCGCACCCGGTCGCATTCCCCAACCCGATCACGGGGGGCGAGTCCAGCAACACCGTCTACCTGGCCCGCGGCGTCCGGTAGTCCCTCACAGGGCCGACCGCACCCCGGTGTGCGTGAAGTCGTCCCCGACGTACAGCAGCTCGTCGCGGCGTTCGGCCGCCAGGGCGTACGTGAAGCAGTCGCCCAGGTTCAGGCGCGCCGGGTGACCGGTGCCCTTGCCGAAGTCCCGATAGGCGTCCCGGGCGATCCTCGCCTGGGCGGCGGTGAAGGGGGCGACCTCGACCTGCCACTCGGCCAGCAGCGCGTCGAGCCGCCGGGCGTGCTGGGGAGCGAGCCGGCCGACGACGATCCCGAGCTCGGCGAGGGTGGCCGCGGACATGGCCGCCGGGCGGTCGATCAGGAGATCGACGATCTGGTCCGCCTCGCGCTCGCTCAGGAACACGGCGACCACCGCTGACGTGTCGACGATCATGCGGGCATCCCTGCGTCGTCGTAGAGGTCGGCGTCCGACCCGCGCAGCGCTGCTCGGTCCGTCTCGGTGAGCTCGGCCCGCAGGTCGCCGAGCAGCCGGTCGACCCGCTCCTGGCGCGCGGCGCGCTCGCCGGCCTCGTCGTCCCGTTCCGCGAGCAGCTCGTCCAGCCGCCGCTGCACCGCCTCCTCGACGGCGCTCGTCTGCGACGCGCCGGTCAGCTCGGCGAGCCGACGCACCAGCGCGTGCGTCCGCTCGTTCTTGATGTTGAGACTCATGGTAGAAGTCTACCTCGGGATGGTAGACATATGTCCGGAGGGTCGGCTCGTCGCCTCGTGCGCGGAGATCCGTGCGGCTACAGCCCGTTGACCGCCGCCTGGGCGTGCGCCACGATCGCGGCCAGCCCGGTGCCGGCGACCCAGCCGCCCGTCACGGCGAGCCCCGGCACCTGCCCGACGGCGGCGCTCAGCGCGGTGACGTCGGCCCGGTAGGCGGGGGTCGGCGGGGGCAGGGCGCCGTCCCAGCGTTGCAGCAGGTGGTCTCGGACACGGCCGGTCAGCGGCACGCCGAGCAGCACGGAGGCGTCCTGGGCTGCCTCGTCGGCGGTGGGGGGCACGGTCTCGCTGCCGATACGCCCGTAGGAGAGCCGCACCACGTGCATCCCCTCACCGGCGGCGGCCCGCACGCGCGCGGCCAGCCACGGCCACTTGGCGGTCGAGTGCGTCAGGGCCTTGGCGCGCACGTCGGCGGCTCCGGGCGCGACGAGCATCCCGGACCCGCGCGGGGCGGCGTCCAGCGAGGGGGCGTCGACCAGCAGCGTCGCGAGCCGCACGTCGGCGCCCGCCTCCGGGGTGGGGACGACGTCGGTCCACGGTGCGAGCAGCGGCCCGACGGCAGGCGTGGTGACCACGAGGCGCGGTGCCGTGACGGTGTGCAGCGACCCGCGGCCGCCGGCGACCCCCGCGGCGGTGGCGCGCGAGCGCACGACCCAGCCGCCGTCGTCGGCCTGCTCGATGCCCACGACCTCCTGGCCGAGCCGCAGCGCGGTGTGGATGGGGCCGGTCGCGTCGGTGACCGGGGTGTCGGTCCAGATCTCGGCGCTCGCGGCGATCTGCCCGGCGAGCGCCTCGACGACGGCGTGCATCCCGCCGTCGATGCCGCGGACGGCCGAGCCGGCGGGCGCGGTGGCCCGCAGCGCGCCGACGGCGCGCGTGAGGGAGCCCTCGACGGTGAACCGGTCCATCAGGCCGGGGGCCACGGACCGTACCGAGAGCCGGTCGAGCGGGGCCGAGTGCACGCCGGTGGCGACCGGGGCGACGAGCCGGTCGGTGGCCCGGGCGCCGAGGCGGGCGCGCACCAGGGAGCCGAGGTCGTCCGCGTCGGCGCCGACGGACCGGGGCAGCACCCGGTCGAGGGAGGCGCGCAGCACGCCGGGCCAGCCGATGGCGCGGCGCACGTCGGCGGCCCACGGTTCGGCGGGGATGCCGAGCACGCCCGCCCGCGGCAGGGGGAACGCGCGGCCGGCGGCGTACCCCCAGGCGGACAGGGGTGCGGGTTCGACGACGTCGAGCCCCAGCTCCTGCGCGAGCTCGCCGACGGCGGTGCCCCGGGCGGCGAAGGCTTCGGCACCGAGGTCGACGGGGACGCGCGGCAACGACTCGAACGCGCCGCCGCGCACGGGCCCGCCGAGCCGGGTCGACGCCTCGAGCACCACGGTGCGCAGCCCGCGCTCGATGAGCGTGCGCGCGGCGACGAGCCCACCGATGCCGCCGCCGACGACGACGGCGTCGACCTGCTGGCTCACAGCGAGTGGACGAGCTCGACGACGCGCGTGAGCACCGTCGGGTCGGTGGTCGGCGGCACCCCGTGGCCGAGGTTCACCACGTGCGCGCGGGCCGTGGTGCCCCGCGCGACGACGTCACGGACGTGCGCCTCCAGCACCTCCCACGGCGCTGCGAGCAGGGCGGGGTCGATGTTGCCCTGCACCGGCACGTCGCCGCCGAGCAGCGCGACGGCCTCGTCCAGGGGCGTGCGGTAGTCGACACCCACGGTGGCGTGGGCGAACCCGGCGCCGCGCAGCACGTCGCGCATCGCGGGCAGCAGGTGCGCGGTGCCGGTGCCGAAGTGGATGCCGGGCGCGCCGAATGTCGCCACCTGCCGCAGGGCACGGGTGGACGACGGCGCCACGTGCGTCGTGTAGTCGGCGAGCGACAGGGAGCCGGCCCACGAGTCGAAGAGCTGCACGGCGCTCGCGCCGGCCAGCACCTGGGTGCGCAGGAACCGTCCGGTCAGGTCGGCGGTCCACTCGGTCAGCCGGCGCCATGTCTCGGGGTCGGCGTGCATGAGGGTGCGGGCGGCGAGGTGGTCGCGGCTGGGCCGGCCCTCGACGAGGTAGGCGGCGAGGGTGAACGGTGCGCCGCCGAACCCGATGAGCGGTGTCGAGGCGTCGCCGTCGGACAATCCGGCGACGGTGCGCTCCACCGCCTGCGCGATCGGTGCGAGCGCGGCGTCGTCGAGGTCGCGGGCGACGAGCTCATCGATGTCGGCGGCCGTCCGGTAGGGGCGGTCCATGACCGGCCCGACGCCGGAGACGATCTCGACGTCCACGCCGGCCAGCTTGAGGGGCACGACGATGTCGCTGAAGAAGATCGCGGCGTCGACGCCGTGGCGGCGGACCGGCTGCAGCGTGATCTCGGCCGCGAGGTCGGGCCGGAGGCAGGACTCCAGCATCCCGACACCCTGTCGCACCTCGCGGTACTCGGGCAGGGAGCGGCCGGCCTGCCGCATGAACCACACGGGCGTCCGCGCCGGTCGATCACCTCGCAGCGCGCTGACCAGCGAGGACTGTGCCGTACGCCCGTCGACGAGGGGGTGGGAGGCGGGCAGGTCGCTGACGTTCACCGTGGGGGATGTCACGGTCAACAATTCTGCCTTGAGGGAGCACAGATCATAAAGTGGGGGCACTGTGGTACTCCTCTCTCTCACCGCCTCCCACCACGAGCTGGACCTCGACGCCCTCGAGCGACTGTCCACCGGCTCGATGTCCGTGGGGCGGACGGTCGTGGGCACGTGCCGGCCCGTGCAGGGCACGGTGGTCATCTCGACGTGCAACCGGTTCGAGCTCTACCTGGACGTCGACGCTCCGCTCGACGGCGACACGGTCCGCCACGCCACACGCCACGTCGCGGAGCTCGTGGCCGAGTCCTCGGGGGTGTCCACGGACGTCGCCGCGGGCTCGTTCACGGTCCGCACGGGCCCCGAGGTCGCCGAGCACCTGTTCACGGTGGCCGCGGGCCTGGACTCGATGGTGGTCGGCGAGCGGGAGATCGCGGGGCAGGTGAAGCGCGCGCTCGCGGAGTCGCGGGCCGACGGAACCACCTCCAAGACGCTCGAGCTGCTCTTCCAGACGGCGTCGCGCACCTCCAAGCAGGTGGGACGCTCGACGTCGCTGGGCGGGGCCGGGCGGTCCCTCGTGTCGGTCGCGCTCGACCTGGCCGGCCGGTCGATGCGTCCGTACCCGGTGGCCCGCGCCGTCATCATCGGCACCGGCGCGTACGCGGGCGCCACGGTGGCGGCGCTGCGGGCCCGCGGCTGCGACGACATCCGGGTGTACTCCCGCTCCGGCCGTGCGGAGGCGTTCGCGGCGTCGCACGGCACGGGTGCCGTCGGCGTCGAGCCCGAGGCGCTCGTCGAGGCCCTGGGGGACGCCGACGTCGTGGTGTCTTGCTCGGGCGCGCGCAGCGGGCGGTCCGGCGCGGCGCCGGACGACGCGGAGGCCTCGTTGGCCTACGTCCTCGACGCCGCCTCGGTGGCGCGGGCGCGGGAGCGCGCCGCCGCCCGAGCGGGCGACGAGCCGGAGCCCGACGCCCTCGTGATCCTCGACCTCGCGCTGCACCGCGACGTGGAGCCTGCGGCCGCGGACGTCGAGGGCGTGCTGCTGTACGACCTGGCGTCGCTGATGGCGCACGCCCCGGCGACCGAGCGCGCCGTCGTCGACGAGGCCGGGGCGCTGGTGGCCCGGGCCGCGGCGCGGTTCGAGGAGACTCGACTGGGTCGCGCCGCGGACGCGGCCGTCGTCGCGCTGCTCGACGAGGCGGAGCGGGAGGTCGCGGCAGTGGTGGAGACCGCGGTCGAGCGGCTGGCCGACGAGCTGGCGCCCCACGGGCAGCAGCCCACGGCGTCGGACCGGGACGAGATCGCCCGGTCGGCGCGCCGGCGGGTGCACGCCGCGCTGCACGGCCGCATCGTCGCGGCCCGCGCGACGGCCCTGGCCGAGGCGCGGGCGGCGGAGGCCGCCGTCGTCACGGGCGCGGAGAGCGCGCTGCGCAGCGTTCCGGCCGTCGATCGAACCGCCCCCGATTGAGTTTTTGTCGGGCTATGTCGCGCCGTTCCGTCACTCCGTGGCTAGCGTGATGTGACAGAGGTCGTGGATGCGGCTTCTGATCATCCTCGCGGACCGGAAGGACACGCACGATGGACGATTTCTGGAGCTATGTCTGGCTGCTTCTCTGGATCTTCCTCTTCATGGCGTACCTCATCGTCTTGTTCCAGATCATCACGGACCTGTTCCGGGACCACCGGCTGAGCGGTTGGTGGAAGGCGCTGTGGGTCGTCCTGCTGATCTTCGCGCCGATGATCACCGCGCTGGTCTACCTGATCGCCCGCGGGCGCGGCATGGCCGAGCGCAGCACGGCGGCGGCGAAGGACGCCAAGGCCGCCACCGACGACTACATCAAGACGGTCGCCGGCTCGCCCGCCGAGCACATCGCGTCGGCGAAGCGGCTGCTCGACGACGGGACCATCACCCCGCAGGAGTTCGAGGCGCTCAAGGCCAAGGCGCTCGCCTGACCTGACGGGCGGCGCCGCCCGGCTCACCAGCGCGGCGCGTCGCCGCCCCAGGGCCGGGCCGGCGCCGGGTAGTCGTCGACCGGCAGCGCCGGGCGCGCGGATCGCACGCGGCCGTGGGTCACCGTGGTGCCCGACGGCGGGAGCGTGGCCGGGGGATGGCCCGGCTCCCGGCCGGGCGTGTCCAGGAGCCAGGCGGCCGTGCGGGCGAGCGCGACCGTCACGTCCCGGCCGCGGCCGTCCCGGGCCCGCCCGGCGAGGGCGTCGACGACCCCGGCGGCGAGCAGGTACCCGGTGGCGTGGTCGAGGGCCTGCGCGGGGAGCGCGCCCGGGGTGACGCCGTCGGCCGACTCGAGCAGCGCGACACCGCTGGCCGCCTGCACGATCGAGTCGAACCCGCGCCGTCCCGCCCACGGGCCGCCGGCGCCCCACGCCGAGACACGAGCGTGCACCGCGCCGGGCGGCAGGCGCAGGCCGTGGGCCTCGATGGCGCCCGGCCGGTAGCCGGTGACCAGCACGTCGGCGCGGTCCAGCAGCTCCTGGGCGCGCGCGTGGTCGTCCCGGCGGCGCAGGTCGAGCAGCGTGGACCGCTTACCCTGCCCGGTATCGAGGTGCTGGGCGGGGATCTCGGCCGGCTCCGGCGGGTCGACCCGTAGCACTTCGGCGCCGAGCAGCGCCAGCGTGCGGGTGCCGACCGGGCCGGCGATCACCCGCGTCAGGTCCAGCACGCGCGCGCCGGCGAAGGGCGTGGCGGCCCGGGCCGGCCGGGCGTCCGCCCGGGGGGTCGTGGCCACGAGGGGGCCGACGGCGGCGGCCCGGCCGGGTGCGCTCGCTCGCCACTCGCGCTCCGACCGCACCCGGACGGCGATGGCCCCCGCATCGGCCGCCGCGTCCTCGACGTCCTGGGCGGAGCGCTGTGCGAGGCGGGCGGCGAGGTCGTCCCGCGGGGCGCCGTCGGGCAGGTCCAGGAGGTGCAGCAGCCGCGCGCGGTGGTGCGGGTAGTTGGCGTGGGTGCGGACCCAGCCGTCGGCGGTGCGGAAGAACCCGGAGTGCGGGGCGAACCCGGCCCAGGGCTCGCCGTCGATCCGCAGGAGGCGGTCCGAGGCGAAGGCGGCGGCGACACGTGCAGGATCGAGCGGGGCGTCCACGAGCGGCCCGGCGACCCCGGCGCGGCGGGCGGCGGCACGCAGCTCCTCGAGCGCGGTGCGGGCGAGGTCGGCGACGGGCAGCGTCGCGGCGAGCCACTCCATGGTCGGCAGCCTAGGGCGTGTGCCGTCAGGGCACGAGGAGCCACCGCCCCCGCTGGCCGCCCGCCGTCCGCCGGTCGTACGCGGCCGCCGCCTGGTCGAGCGACACCTCGCCCGCCACGCGCACCTCGAGGACCCCGTCGCGGCTGAGCCCGAGCAGCTCGGCCAGGCGCTCGCCGTCGGCCCGCACGTTCACCGCCGCGACGGAGATGCCGCGCTCGGGCGCGACCGGGGCGGGCGGGAGCACGCCGACGAAGGCACCCCCGTCGCGTGCGGCGACGATCGCGCCCTCCTGCAGCGCGGCGGCGTCGAAGACGGCGTCGAAGTCCGGTCCCGGCACGTCGGTGACGGTGTCGGCGGCCCCCGCCCGGCGGAGGAAGTCCTCGTCGGCCGCCCGGGCGAGGCCGGTCACGCGCCAGCCGCTCCGTGCGGCGAGCGCGACGGCGTACCCGCCGACGCCACCGGCGGCTCCGGTGACGAGCAGGGTGCGCCCCTCGGCGGGGCCGAGCAGGTCGAGCCCCTGTGCCGCGGTGAGCGCGTTGAGCGGGACCGAGGCGGCCCCGGCCGGGTCGAGGCCGGCCGGGACGACGGCGGCCGCGGCGGCGGGCACGGTGGCGACGTCCGCATGGGCGCGGACGGGTGCGGTGCGGTCCTCGTGCAGGGCGGCGACGACGTCACCGACGGTCAGGTCCGTCACCGCGGCACCGACGTCGGTCACCGTGCCGACGAGGTCGTAGCCGAGGCCGACGACGTCGGGCAGGTCGAGCAGGGACCGGGCGGCGCCGCTCGCGACCCAACCGTCGGCAGGGTTGACGGCGGCCGCGCGGACGGCGACCCGGATCTCGTCGGGCGCCAGGGGCTCCGGGGACGTCTCCTGGAGGACGGGGGTGTTGTTGCCGGTACGGGCGACGAGTGCACGCATCGTGAAGGTTCCTCTCGCGGTGGGGGTGAGTGACGACCTCAGCCTCGCCGAGGCGCTCTCCGAGAGGAAGAAGGCACCTCAAAGTACGGTAGGCACCCGCAGGTAACTCACGGGAGGTTCCATGGCCACCACGACCGCCGTCCAACGGAAGCAGCGGGCCAAGGAGGCGTACGACGCCTACCTCGCGAGCTGTCCCAGCCGCCGGCTGCTGGACCGGATCTCCGACAAGTGGGTCACCCTCGTCCTCGCCGCGCTGCGCGACGGCCCGCTGCGGTACTCCGAGCTGGCCGCCCGCATCGCCGGGGTCAGCCAGAAGATGCTCACGCAGACGCTCCGCTCGCTGGAGCGCGACGGGCTCGTCACGCGCGAGGTCACGCCGTCGGTCCCCGTGCGGGTCGACTACGCCCTGACCCCGCTGGGTGACTCGCTGCGCGAGCGCATCACCCTCCTCAAGGAGTGGGCGGAGCACCACATGGCGGATGTCGACGCCGCGCGAGCGCGCTACGACGCGGACCGGCCCTGACAGCTCCCCGACGGGTAACGGTGCGGTGTGCCCGCGAGCGGCCGCACGCCGTTAGGATCGGCGCATGGCCAAGACCGCTGAATTCGTGCTGCGTCCGTTCGAAGGGCTCCCGGGGGAGGCCGACTGGGTCTCGATGCGGGAGATCGTGCCCTCGGCGACCGCGCCGGCCCGCACCGTCGACGCGCACGGCGGCCGCGACGTCGTCGTCGCCACCGTGCTGCCGGGCGGCTGGGCCGCGCTGCACCGCGAGGACGGCACCGTCCTGCTCGCCGTGCAGGGTGTGCTCAGCTCCGACGACATCAGCCGCTCGCTGGCGGGTGCGCTGCTCGCGGCGATCGAGGCCGAGCCGGGCACGGGAGTCCTGCCCGAGCAGCTCGACGTCACCGCGGACACCCCGCGCCTGCAGGACGTGCTGGACTCCTCGGTGCCGTTCGAGGTCACGGTCCACGAGGGCTACGACTACTGGATGGACTCCTCGGCGGAGATGACCGCCGAGATCAAGGAGGGTCTCGAGGAGGCCGCCGAGCAGACCGTCCCCACGGTCAAGGTCGAGGGTGTGGACTCCGCGTACTGGTGCCGCATGAGCCGCGAGTTCGTGCGGTGGGCGCGCACCGAGGACGAGGACCGTGTGGTCGACGCCATCGCCCGCCTCCACGCGAAGCGGGACTCCGGCCTGGCCGGCGGCAAGTTCCTGGGGATGTTCCGCGCCTGCGGCCTCGTGGTGCCGGTGTGGGAGCTGCCTCGCGGCACCGAGGCGGACGAGCTGACGGAGCCGATCCAGGACCTGTCGACCCGGTTCGAGGCGGCGCTCGCCGTCGACGCACCGCTGGACCCGAACGAGCGGCGCGCCCGGGCGGGCATCATCTCCCGCCAGGTGACCCTGCGCTGACCCGCACAGAAACTTCACCCGGTGACCCCCGACCTCTCCCTGCGGCGGGCAGGATCCCGCCCTACCGTGGGAGTAGGATTCTGAGGGAAGTTCTTTGCACTTCCGATCCCGGCGTGTCGCGCCGAGGATCACATCGACGATCGTGGCTGTGACGGCCGCACAGGCAGGGAGCTGTGAACGCGGACCAAGGGGCAACACGGACGAGCCGTGAGCCGATGCCCGGCGAGACGGCGGTGAACCCGGGGGCACGCCGACCGAGCATGCCCGTGGCCAAGACACCACGGCCGCCCACCGCCCGTGGCGGCCGGAGCGTCCAGCGCGTCGCGGTCGTGATCCCCGCGAAGGACGAGTCCGAGCGGATCGCGGCGACCGTCCGGTCCGCCCGGGCCATCCCGCACGTCGACCTCGTGCTCGTGGTGGACGACGGGTCCGAGGACGACACCCAGCACGTCGCGCGCGACGCCGGAGCAGTGGTCGTGCGGCACTCCCACAACCGGGGCAAGGCCGCCGCGATGGAGACGGGGGCCGCCGTCGTCGCCATGCGGGACGCCGACGGCCGGGCACCGCGGCTGCTGCTCTTCATCGACGGCGACCTGGGCGACACCGCCGTCAACACCGCCCCGCTCGTCAGCCCGGTGCGCGAGGGCGTCGCCGACCTCGCCATCGCGCTGCTGCCCACGCAGAAGGGCGCCGGCGGACGCGGCATCGTGGTCGGTGCCGCACGGCGCGCCATCCACCGGCTCACCGGCTGGAGCCCGACCCAGCCGCTGTCCGGGATGCGCTGCCTGACGCGGGACGCGTTCGAGGCCGCCACCCCGCTGGCGCACGGCTGGGGGGTCGAGACCGGGATGACGATCGACCTGCTGCGGGCGGGCTACGTCGCCGTCGAGGTGCCCTGCGACCTGCGGCACCGGCCGTCGTCGAACGACCTGGCCGGCCAGCTCCACCGTGCCGGTCAGTACCGCGACGTCATGGCGGCCGTGAGCGCACGGCAGGTGCGGCGGGTCGTCGACAGGATCGGCCGGATGGGCACCCGCACGCGCGGCTGACCGTCAGTCCGCCGGTTCGGCGTCGTCGGTGCGGAGCGCGACGAGGGCGACGAGCGGCACCGCGGCGAACAGCATGAGCGACACGACGCGGATCCCGTAGTCGTTCGCGACCGCGCCGCCGACGCCGGCGATCAGCAGCGCGACGAGGACGGGCCGCAGCAGCGGCCACGCCCGTTCGGACCGGGCGAGCCAGTCCGGACGCCACCGTCGCGGCCCCCACAGCGCCAGGACGGTCAGCACGACGACGGCGAGCGCCAGCCAGGCGTCGAACCCGCCGGACAACGACCGGTAGGCGTACCCGGCCTTGCGACCGATCGTCTCGAGGCCGGTGCCGTCGATCATCGACTGCACGAACGAGCCGAGGTGCGACCGCTCGGCGACCGGGCGCAGCCAGTCGAGGATCCCGATGCCTGCCACGAGCAGCACGCCGGCCCCACCGGCGACCAGCAGGCGTTGCCAGGTGATCCGCGCCCCGACGACGGCGAGGACGACGACGACCATGACGGGCAGCAGCACGAGCCCGCCCCCGACGTCGGCCCCGAGCGTGGGCAGCACGGTCACCGCGAGCGCCACCGCGCCCACCACGGAGGCGACCACACCGCCTGCCGCCCGGCCGAGGCGGCGGGCGAGCACGGTCCCCAGACCGGCGGAACAGACGACCGCGGCCACCGCGTAGACGGAGTACGTCGGGTTGCCGAACCCGTAGAACCGCCCGCCGAGCGTCGGTGCGGCGCCCAGGGGGCTCCCGCGGTGCAGCGGTGTGCCGAGCAGCGCGTCCAGCGTCAGCACGGCGAACGTGACGGTGGCCAGCACGGTGGGGCCGACCCACACCGGTCGGCGCGGGCAGAGTGCGGCGACGAGCGCGACGAGCGCCGTGCTGGCGCCGAGGGACAGCCACAGCCCTGGCGTGATGTTCTCGCCGCGCCACCAGCCCCAGGTGGTCATGAGGAACGTCGCGGCGGGCACGGAGGCGAGGGCGAGGAGCGCGACGTCCAGCGTGCGCGACCAGGCGCGTGCGGCGCGAGGTGCCTGGCGGCGCAGACGGGGGAGCCAGAGGACCACCAGGGCGAGCGCCACGAGGGCGAGGATCGCCGGGATGCCGGTGATCGTGCCGGTGGTGGTGCGCAGCTCGTGGTCCCGGGCGGTGAGGGAGTCGAGCTCGCGGACGGTCGCGGTGGTGGTGCTGGGGCGGTCGTCGGCGAGGGTGAGGGGCGCGCCGGAGAAGTCGGCGGGCCGGGTCAGGTCGTAGGCGTCGACCAGCGTGACGGGCACGTCCAGCAGCCGCACCACGCCGAGCCAGCGGGTCGACGAGGTCGTCAGGTAGGCGGGCGCGGTGTCGGTGTCGGTCTGCACCACGCCGACGCCCAGCGACGGCCGCCCGGGTGCCGGGTTGCCGACGTCGAGCACCATGACGGTGGTCTCGTCGGGCACGACGGCGAGCACGCGCCGCACGTTCGCGTCGACGGTCCGCAGCGCGGCGGCCCGCTCGTCGCCCCCGGAGGTGGCGTCGTCCGGCACGGGACGGGACGCGCTGCCGGTCCCGCTGGGGTGGTACGGCGCGGAACCGGCGTCGACCATCGTCACGGGGCAGGCGAACGCTTCCTCGGGGTCGGCGAGCGCCGCCTCGAGGGTGCGGTACCGCTCGACGGTCCCGTCGGTGCCGGCCAGGGCGAGCGCCGCGCCGGGTTCGACGGCGGTGGCGCAGGTGCCGCCGTCGGCCAGCATCTCGCCGAGCACGCCGAGCCGGGGCAGGAACTCGGACCGGGACTGCAGGTCGGCCAGGTCCTGCCAGCCCTCGACCTGCGCGGAGCCGTCGGCGGCGGGTGCACGGCCGCCGGCGACCTCCCACGGGGCGCACGTCCACACGCCGTCGACCGCCTCGCCGGTGACGGGGCTGCGCCCGGAGCTCAGGCCGAGCCATCCCGCAGCGGTGCAGTCGCCCGAGGCCCCGGTCACGGCGGCCGTGACACCGGTGGCGCTCGCGCCGTCGCGCAGGAGGCCCCACAGCGTGGGCGTCGACGACGGCTCGACGTCCTGCCAGCGCAGGCCCTCGGTGCCGATGATGACGACGGGTTCTTCGTCGAGCACCTGCACCCCGGGCCCGGCCACGTCCCCGGCGCCCGCCAGGCCACGGGCGGGCACGGCCGCCGCGCCGAGCAGCAGCGCCACGAGGAGGCCGGCGGTCACACCGACGGCGACCGCGGGGGTGCGGGCCAGCAGCGGGCCGGGTCGGGGTGCTCCCGGGCCGTCCGGAGGCGCGGCCGTCGTGGCGAGGGCGTCGGCGTGCTCGAGCGGCCCGACGACCAGGAGCGGTGCGGACGCGAGCAGCACGTACACCGCCACCACGATCCCGGAGTCGTTCAGGACGGTGCCGACGACGGCGACGGTCACCAGGGCGAGGACGGCGCGACGCAGCAGGGGGTCGGCCCGGTAGGCGGCGGCCACGCCGCCCAGCCGCGCCCGCTCGGGATCGAGCACGGCCCAGCCGACGACGGCGCACACGACGACGGCGAACGCCCCGGCAGGGTTCGCGACGGTCGCCCACGCTCCGGCCGCCTTGCCGGCGAGCACGTCGAACGCGTCGCCGTCGAGCACGGACTGGACGAACCCGCCGAGGTGGGTGCCCGGGCCGGGCAGCGCCCAGTCGACGACGGAGACGAGGGCGACGGCCGCGACCGTGGCACCCCCGACCACGAGGACGCGTCGCCAGGTCAGCTGCCACCCGGCGACGCCTGCCACGAGCACGGCGAACGCCGGCAGGAGGGCGAGGATGCCGCCGAGGTCGGCGCCGAACGGGGGCAGGCCGTCGACGGCGGTGGTCACCAGGCCGACGGCGGCGACCAGCAGGACGCGGGTGCGGCGGCGCACCCCGGCGTCGCGCAGCAGGGCGGCCAGCCCGGCCGCGAGGACCAGGCCGGCGACGGAGTAGACGGCGAACACCGAGTTCGAGAAGCCGTAGAACCGGGCGCCCAGCGACGGGGCGGGGCCGAGCAGCGAGCCCTGCTGCAACGTGGTGCCGGTCAGACCGTCCACGGTCAGGACGAGCCAGGTGACCGCGGCGAGTGCGGTCGGCAGACGCCAGGGGCCGGGCCGGGCGAGGCGGCGCAGTGCCCAGGCCACGAGGGTGACGGTCAGGGCGACCGCGCTGACGGCCGCCGCGAGCAGCGTCACCGGGTTGGTCCCCACCCACCAGCGGGTCAGGGTGGCCAGCGTCGCGGCCACCGGCAGGGAGACCGCGACGGCCAGGACGGCGATCGCCAGGCGGCGGGGCACCGTGCCTGGCGCGCGCGTCGTGCTCGCGGTGCGGCGGCGCGCGACCAGCAGCCCCGCCACGACGAGGACGTCGGCGAGCGCCAGGATGCCGACGAGCACGGGCGTCATGAGCGGCAGCGCCTCGGTGAGCACGCCGAGGTACTGCCGGTTCTCGACCGTCCGGCTCACCGACAGCCGCCGGTCGTCGCCCCGTTCCAGGGGCGAGCCGGTGAACGCGGCGGCCTCCTGCGCGGAGGCGTCGCCGTCGCCGTCGTCCCCGGGGTCGGTCTCGGCGGGCGGTGCGGTGCCGCTCGCCGTGATGGCGTCGGCGAGCGTGGCCGCGAGGTCGGCGCTGACCACGACGCCGGGCCACCGGGCCGAGGTGGAGCTCAGCCAGGTGGCGGTCCCGCCCGGAGCGGTCCAGTCCACCACCACCTGGAGGTCGGCCGGGCCGTTCGGGGTGTCGGAGACACCGGCGACGACGAGCCGGCCGCCGCCGGGCAGCAGGGTGCTCAGCGAGCCGATCGTGTCGTCGAGCACGCTGAGCGCCTCGGCGCGCTCCGTCGCGGCGTCGGGGAGCTCCTCCAGGTCGACGACGGTGACCGGGCAGGCGGCGACGTCGTCCGGCGTGAGGTCCCCGGCACCGGTGACGTACCGCGGGACGTCACCCGTGCTGTCCGCGAGGGCGACCGCCCCGCCCGGGCCTGCCGCCGTCGTGCACACCCCCGCCGCCGCGGCGAGGTCGCCGAGCGCGCCAGGGTCCGCCGTCGCGCCCGTGGTGTCCTGGTCGACCAGGCTGTTCCAGCCGGGCACCGTGACGGGTGCCGGCTCGGCCGCCGCGGGGAGCAGGGGCGGGTCCGAGCAGCCGACGGCGGCGGCCGGGTCGCCGACCGTGGCGAGACCGTCCTCGTCCTCCTCGTCGGTCCCGGACTCCGGCAGCGCGTCCTCGTCCACCGCGGCGGAGACACGGCTGCCCGCCGACATCGAGAGCCAGGCGTCGAGCGGGCAGGTGGGCGTCAGCGTGCGCACGGACACCGAGGCGACCGATCCGCCGCCCACGAGCCGCCACAGGTTCGGGGTGCGTGCGGCGTCCACGTCCGACCACTGCAGGCCTGCCACGCCCGCCAGGACGAGCGGCGTCTGGGTCGGCCGGTCGACGTCGTCGGCGTGCGCCGTCGCGGGCAGCAGGCTCAGGACGAGCGCGGCCAGCAGAGCGGCGACGACGGTGAGGGGACGGACCAGGGGACGCACCCCGTCAGCCTATGCGGGCGCCCGGACCACCAGCGCTCCCGGCTCCACCCACGACTCCATGCAGCTGGCCCGGCCGAGCACGTCGCCGTCGACCTGCGCCTGCTCCCCGCCCTCGACGTCGATGCGGATGTGGCGTGCGCGCACGTGGTCGATGCGGCCGATCTTGAGCTTCGCCTCGTTCTGCACGCCCATGCCCTGCGCGACCACCTCGCCGAAGAGCTGCGCCCACCCGGCCAGACCGCCGCGGGTGTCGATCGCGGCGACGTCGAGGACGCCGTCGTCCATCACCGCGTCGGGCAGCAGCGTGATGCCGCCGGGCAGCCGGCCGGTGTTGCCGACCAGGACGCTGCGCAGCCGGGCGGACACGGGCGTCTCGTCGTCGATGGTGATCTGCGCCCGCATCCGGCGCCCGTGCAGGTGCCGTGCACCGGCGAGGAAGTACGCGACCCAGCCCATCCGTGCCTTGAGCTGGTCGTCCGCGTCCGCCACCATCGCGGCGTCGAAGCCGAGCCCGGCGATGACGAGGAAGATGTGCGCGACCTGCTCGTCGCCGGGCCCCTCGGGCGCCACCTCCTCGGAGGCGACGGCCTCGGGCTCGACGTCGCCCGGAGCCGGGCCGTCGTCGGGCACGGGCGTGATGCGCGCGCGGCCGACGTCGATGCGGCGGTCCCGGCCCCCGATGACGATCGCCATCGCCTCGCCCACGTCGGCCAGCGGGATGTCGAGGTTGCGGGCCAGCAGGTTGCCCGTGCCCGCCGGGATGATCCCCATGGGGGTGTCGGAACCGGAGAGCCCTTCGGCGACCGCCCGCACCGTGCCGTCGCCGCCGGCGGCGACCACCACGTCCACGCCCTCGGCCAGCGCGGCGCGCGCCTGTCCGGTGCCGGGGTCGTCGACGGTGGTGTCGTAGAAGAGCGGCGCGGGCAGCGCGGCCTCCGCGCAGACCCGCCGCGCCGTGTCCACGATCCGGTCGGTGTTCTCCTTCGAGGGGTTGACGACGACGGCGATCTGCGGCCGCGCGCGGGGGGCGCCGGGCTGCGCCTGCGCCGTCGGGCGACCAGCGGCGCGCTGCCGGACGCGACGCATCCCCACCAGCGCTGTGGTGAGCGCGGCGACGCCGATGACGAGGGCGACGATCCCGACGGTGAGCTCCCAAGGCATGAGGGCAACATAGGACGAACCAGGGCCCGAGCGCGCGAGGTGGCGCGCGTGGCCGACCGTTAGGCTGGCGGGCGTGATCGACATCCGACTCCTGCGCGACAATCCCGACGCCGTCCGCGCGAGCCAGCAGGCCCGCGGCGCGGACCTCTCCCTGGTCGACGCGGCGCTGGCCGCCGACGACCGGCGCCGATCCTCCCTGGCGCAGTTCGAGTCGCTGCGCGCCGAGCAGAAGTCGATGGGCAAGCGGGTGGCGCAGGCCACCGGCGAGGAGAAGGCAGCGCTGATCGGGCGCAGCAAGGAGCTCGCCGGGCAGGTCAAGGAGCACCAGGGCGCGGCGAACGCGGCCGAGGCGGAGCTCGACGAGCTGCTCTACCGGATCCCCAACCTGGTCGACGGCGCTCCGGCGGGCGGCGAGGAGAACTTCGTCACGCTCAAGACCGTCGGCACGCCGCGCGACTTCGCCGCGGAGGGTTTCACGCCCCGCGACCACCTGGACCTCGGCGAGAGCCTCGGCGCCATCGACACCGCCCGCGGTGCGAAGGTCTCCGGCTCGCGCTTCTACTTCCTGACCGGTGTCGGCGCGCGCCTCGAGCTCGCGATCCTCAACGCGGCGATGGACCGGGCCCTGGCGGCCGGCTTCACGCCGATGATCACCCCGACGCTCGTCACACCGGACACGATGCGCGGCACCGGGTTCCTCGGGGAGCACGCCGACGAGATCTACCGGCTCGAGCGCGACGACCTCTACCTGGTCGGCACCTCGGAGGTGGCGCTCGCGGGCTACCATGGCGACGAGATCCTCGACCTGTCGGACGGCCCCCGGCGCTACGCCGGGTGGAGCGCCTGCTACCGGCGCGAGGCCGGCTCCCACGGCAAGGACGTGCGCGGCATCATCCGTGTCCACCAGTTCCACAAGGTGGAGATGTTCAGCTACTGCCCGGTCGACGACGCCGCGGCCGAGCACCAGCGCCTGCTCGCCTGGGAGGAGGCGATGCTCGCGGCGGTCGAGCTGCCGTACCGGGTGATCGACACGGCGGCGGGCGACCTGGGCTCGAGCGCGGCGCGCAAGTTCGACTGCGAGGCGTGGCTGCCCACCCAGGAGCGGTTCCTCGAGCTCACCTCCACGTCGAACTGCACCACGTTCCAGGCCCGTCGGATGAACGTGCGCGAGCGGACCGAGGGCGGCACCCGGACCGTCGCGACGCTCAACGGCACGCTCGGCACCACGCGGTGGATCGTGGCGATCCTGGAGAACCACCAGCAGGCGGACGGCTCGGTGCGGGTCCCTGAGGGCCTGCGCCCCTATCTGGGCGGGCTCGAGGTCCTCGAGCCGGTGCGCTGAGATGGCGACGACCCCCGCGCCGGACCGGATGCTCGTGGCGCTCGACATCGACGGCACGCTGCTGTCCTACGACGGCGAGATGGCCCCCGCGGTGCACGACGCCGTCACGGCGGTCCACGCGGCAGGCCACGAGGTGGTGCTCGCCTCGGGGCGCGCCCTGATCTCGATGCTGCCGATCGCGGCGCACCTGGGCATCGACACGGGCTGGATGGTGTGCTCCAACGGTGCGGTGACGGTGCGCCTGGACCCGGAGCTGCCGGAGGGCTGGGTCGCGGAGGACGTCGTCACGTTCGACCCGGAGCCGGCGCTGAGCCTGCTGCGGGACCAGCTCCCGGACGCCCGCTACGCCGTCGAGGACCTCGGTGTCGGCTTCCGCATGACCGACCGCTTCCCCGAGGGTGAGCTGGAGGGGGAGCACGTCGTGGTCCCCCTCGAGGACCTCTGGTCGAGCGAGGTCACGCGTGTCATCGTGCGCAGCCCCGAGTCGACGTCCGAGCGGTTCCACGAGCTGGTGGAGCACCTCGGTCTGGACGACGTCACGTACGCCGTGGGTTGGAGCGCCTGGATGGACCTGGCGCCCCTGGGCGTGTCCAAGGCGACCGCGCTCGAGCAGGTGCGGCGGCGCACGCACGTCCAGCCGCACCGCACGGTCGCGATGGGCGACGGGCGCAACGACCTGGAGATGCTGCGGTGGGCGGCGCGGGGCGTCGCCATGGGCCACGCGGACGAGGTCGTGAAGGCGGCGGCGGACGAGGTCACCGGGCCGGTCCACGAGGACGGCGCGGCGCAGCTCCTGAAGACCCTGCTCTGAGCCCTCCGGAGCTGCCCGCCCGCCCGCCCGGCGGCGTCCGTCAGTCGCGCGCGGTGAGGACGACGGGGCCGTCCTGCGTGATCGCGATGGTGTGCTCGCTGTGGGCACCGCGCGAACCGTCGACCGAGCGCAGCGTCCAGCCGTCGTCGTCCGTGTAGATCTCGTCGGTGGTCTCGAGGAACCAGGGCTCGATGGCGATGACCAGGCCAGGCCGCAGGGGGAACCCGCGGCCGGCGCGACCGTCGTTGGGCACGTGCGGGTCGCCGTGCATCGTGCGGCCCACGCCGTGCCCGCCGAAGTCGGTGTTGATCCGGTACCCGGCCTCGCGTGCGACCTGCGCGATGGCGGCCGAGATGTCGCCGATCTTCTTCCCGGGCAGGGCGGCGGCGATGCCCGCGTCGAGCGCGACCTCAGTGGTGCGGATGAGCTTGGCGTCCGCCGTCGCGCGCTCGTCCGACGACGGCTCGCCGACGACGAACGACAGGGCGGAGTCGGAGACCCAGCCGTCGACGGCGACGGCGAAGTCGATGCTCAGCAGGTCTCCGTCGCGCAGGAAGTAGTCGTGGGGGAGACCATGGAGCACGGCGTCGTTCACCGACGTGCAGATGACCTTGCCGAACGGGCTCGCGCCGAAGGAGGGGTGGTAGTCGATGTAGCACGACTCGGCGCCGCGCTCCTTGATGCGGCGGTGCGCGAGCTCGTCGAGCTCGAGCAGGTTGACGCCCGGCCGCGCGGCCTCGCGGACCGCCTGCAGGGTCTCCGCGACGAAGCGACCCGCGGGGCGCATCTCCTCGATCTCCCGCGGCGTCCTCAGCTCGATCATGTGGTGGTCCTTCCGGTCTGGTCCGTCGGTGCTCGTGACATCCGACGCCAAGGGTGTCACGACCGGGGGCGGGGTCGGATCGTCACCGCATCGTAACCGGGACGTGCCGCCGTCTCGGTTGCAGGACCTGCAAACTTGCGGTCAACTTTACAAAGGGGTCGGGAGTGCCGAAGCCGGGACAAAACGACCCACGCAGTCCGACGGCGGACCATGCCGGCGGCACCACACGACGCAGTGGAGGGTTGGACATGACCACAAGGACGACGGCAGCACGACGCCGTGGCCTGGCAGCGGTCGCGGGGGGTGCGAGCCTTGCGCTCCTCCTGGCCGCGTGCAGCGATCCCGACGGTGAGGGCGGCGTCGCGGAGGAGACGGCGGACGGCGGTGCGGCGACCGAGTCGTCGATCGACTGCGCCGCCTACGACGAGTTCGGCGACCTCGAGGGCACCTCGGTGAGCGTGTACACCTCGATCGTCGAGCCCGAGCAGCAGACGCAGGAGGACTCCTACGACGCGTTCGAGGAGTGCACCGGCGTCACCGTCGAGTACGAGGGCTCCCGCGAGTTCGAGGCGCAGCTCCTCGTCCGCGTCCAGGCCGGCAACGCGCCCGACATCGCGTACCTGCCGCAGCCCGGCCTGCTGAACACCATCGTCAGCGACTACCCCGACGCCATCCTCCCGGCGCCGGACGCCACCGTGGCGAACGTCGACGAGTTCTTCTCCGAGACCTGGAAGGAGTACGGCACCGTCGACGGCACGTTCTACGCGGCCCCGCTCGGCGCCAACGCCAAGTCCTTCGTCTGGTACTCGCCGACCATGTTCTCCGAGGCCGGGTACGAGGTCCCGCAGACGTGGACCGAGATGATGGACCTCACCGAGACCATCGCCGGCGAGCAGGAGGCCCTGCCGTGGTGCGCCGGCGTGGAGTCCGGCGACGCGACCGGCTGGCCGGGCACCGACTGGATCGAGGACGTCGTGCTCCGCACGGCCGGCCCCGACGTCTACGAGCAGTGGTACAACCACGAGATCCCGTTCAACGACCCGCAGATCGTCGAGGCGTGGGAGGCCACGGGCGAGATCCTCAAGAACCCGGACTACGTCAACGCGGGCCTGGGCGGCGTCGACTCGATCGCCACCACCGCGTGGACGGACGCCGGCTTCCCGATCCTCGACGGCAACTGCTGGATGCACCGCGCCGCGAACTTCTACCAGACGCAGTGGCCGTCCGGCACCGAGGTGAGCGAGAGCGGCGACGTGTTCGCCTTCTACCTGCCGACCGACCAGACCGACGTCAAGCCGGTCCTCGGCGGCGGCGAGTTCGTCGCGGCCTTCGACGACCGTCCGGAGGTCCAGGCCTTCCAGACGTACCTGGCCAGCGCGGACTGGGCCAACGAGAAGGCCCTGGCCACGCCCGAGGGCGGCTGGGTCAGCGCGAACACCGGTCTCGACCCGGCGAACCTGCAGACGGAGTTCGACCAGCTCGCGGCCGAGGTCCTCTCCGACGAGGCCGCCGTGGTGGCCTTCGACGCCTCCGACCTCATGCCCGGAGACGTCGGTGCCGGGACGTTCTGGACCGGCATCGTCGACTGGCTGACCGGCGCGTCCACGCAGGACGTCGTCGACCGCATCGAGAACAGCTGGCCGGAGTGACGGCGAGCGGACCGGGCCCGTCGGCGGTGACGCCGGCGGGCCCGGTCCGCCGTACGTGAGGAGGAAGGAACTGGTGTGGACTGGTTGCTGACACCCGGGACCCCGGGTGAGAAGTTCGCCGTCATGGCTGTGGCCATCGTGCTCTTCGTCGCGGTGATGAGCCTGGTGCTCTTCGCCGTCGACCGGCCGAAGCGCGTCCCCACGTGGGTGGTCGCGCTCGGGTTCGTCGGGCTACCGCTCGGTTTTCTGGCCTACGGACTGCTGCGCCCGGCCGGGATCACGCTCTGGAACTCGTTCTTCAACCGCAACAGCACGGAGTTCGTGGGGGTCGACAACTACGTGCGTGCCTTCACCGAGCCGCAGTTCCAGAAGGTGCTGCTGGTCACCGCGGCGTGGGTGATCCTGGCGCCGCTGCTCAGCACCGTCATCGGCCTCGTCTACGCCGTGCTGGTCGACCGCACGCGCTTCGAGAAGTTCGCCAAGGCGTTGGTGTTCGTCCCGATGGCGATCTCGATGGTCGGCGCCTCGATCATCTGGGGCTTCGTCTACGAGTTCCGTCCCGACCAGGGCGAGATCCAGCAGATCGGCCTGCTGAACCAGATCCTCGTGTGGCTGGGGATGCCACCGCAGCAGTTCCTCATCGGCCAGCCGTGGAACACCGGGTTCCTCATCGTCGTGATGATCTGGATCCAGACCGGTTTCGCCATGACGGTGCTGTCCGCGGCGATCAAGGCCATTCCGGACGACATCACCGAGGCGGCCCGGCTGGACGGTCTGCACGGGGCGCAAATGTTCCGCTACATCACCGTGCCGAGCATCCGGCCCGCGCTCGTCGTGGTGCTGACCACCATCGCCATGGCGACGCTCAAGGCGTTCGACATCGTCCGCACCATGACCGGTGGCCAGTTCGGCACCCAGGTCGTGGCGAACGAGTTCTACACGCAGGCGTTCCGGCAGAACAACCAGGGCCTCGCCGCGGCGCTGGCTGTGGTGCTGTTCGTCCTGGTGATCCCGATCATCGCGTACAACGTGCGTCAGATGCGGATGGCGGAGGAGATCCGATGACCAGCACCCCGACACCGCTCCCGTCGCACGCCGTCGGCGAGGAGACCGCGCCGGAGAAGCCACGCAAGATGTCACGCGCCGAGAAGCGCGCGATCGCGGTCAAGGGGCGGCTCAGCTCGCCCTGGGCCTCGGGCATCGCGATCCTCATCGCGATCCTGTGGACCGTCCCCTCGATCGGTCTGCTCGTCACGTCGTTCCGCCCGGAGACGGTGATCCGCAACAGCGGATGGTGGACCGTCTTCGGAGACCTCTTCAGCGGCGAGGCCGAGTTCACGGTCGACAACTACAACGAGGCGCTGTACGGCAACAGCTCCGACCTGGCGACGTTCTTCGTCAATTCGTTCGTGATCACGATCCCGGCCGTGGTCATCCCGATCACGCTGGCGCTGCTGGCGGCGTACGCGTTCGCGTGGATCCCGTTCCGCGGCCGCAACTTTCTGTTCGTCGCCGTGTTCTCGCTGCAGGTGGTGCCGCTCCAGGTGGCGCTCGTGCCGCTGCTCAGCGACTACGTGCAGTGGGGCATCAACGGCTCGTTCTGGACCGTGTGGTTCTCCCACTCGATCTTCGCGCTGCCGCTGGCGATCTTCCTGCTGCACAACTTCATGAAGGACATCCCGCCCTCGCTCGTCGAGGCGGCCCGGGTCGACGGCGCGGGGCACGTGAAGATCTTCTTCCGGGTGCTCTTCCCGCTGCTCGTGCCGGCGATCGCCTCGTTCGGGATCTTCCAGTTCCTATGGGTCTGGAACGACCTGCTCGTCGGCCTGACTTTCGCGGCCCGCCCGTTCCAGCCGATGACGGTGGCGGTCGCCGAGCTGGCCGGCTCCCGCGGCGGGGACTGGCACCTGCTCACGGCGGGCGCGTTCATCTCGATGATCGTGCCGCTGGTCGTGTTCGTCGCGCTGCAGCGGTACTTCGTGCGAGGGATGCTCGCGGGGGCGGTCAAGGGCTGAGCCCACGTCTGGGTGTGCGGGAGCGAGCCCCGCGACGTCGCGTTCACGCGCCCCAGGGGGGCGCTCCACTTCGGGGAGTGACGACGTCGCGGGGCTCCTGCGTTCTCGCTCAGACCTGGGCCGGAGCGACGGCCTTGGGGTCCGGGCCGAACTGGTTCGGGCCGCGGGTGCCCTCGAGAAGCATGAGGACGAGGATGATGATCCCGCCGACGCCCGGGATGAGGCCGAGGAAGATGAACGGGCCGGGCTTGTCCTGGTCGTGCAGCCGGCGCACGACCACCGCGAGGTTCGGGAGCAGGAAGGCGAGGCCGACGAGGGCGAACAGCGCCGTGCCACCGAAGTACGAGCCGCCGATCTCGCCGGTCTGCAGGTCGATGCCGGCAGCCATCATCGGGCCCGCGATGAAGCTCACGACGACGTAGACGATGACCTGGAACAGCGCCCAGAACCAGTACTCGGAGCGGCGGGCGCGGCCGGAGAAGGTGGCGTACTTGCTGAAGACGGTCTTGACGGCGGTGCCGAAGCTCATAGCTATCCCTTGTGCGTGGTCCGGTCGCCACGGGCGCGACGACCGCAGGCGAACATAGCGACACGATCACCCGGCGTCCAGGTTCTCGTCGCGTTTCCTCCACATCCCTCGCCATGTGGACGTCCGTCCGACGCCCGGGCGTACGCTCCCCAGGTGTCCGACGCCACCGCGCCCGTCCCGCCCGGCCCGCCGCCGTCACCGGCCCGCGGTCCGCTGGACCGGGTGCCGGCCCCGGCGATCTTCGTCGTCTCGGGGCTGACGCTGTACCTCGGCGCCGCCGTCGCCGTCGGGCTGTTCGACTCGCTGGGCGCGCCCACGGTGAGCTGGTGGCGCATCGTCCTCGCCGCCGTCGTGCTGCTCGCCTGGCGCCGTCCCTGGCGCCGCCGGTGGACCCGGCACGACGTCGTGGCGGCCGGGCTGTTCGGCACCGCCCTTGCGGCGATGAACATCGTCTTCTACGTGGGCATCGACCACCTTCCGCTCGGCGTCGCCGTCGCGATCGAGTTCACCGGTCCCGTCGCGGTCGCGGCGGTCACGGGTCGGGGCTGGCGCGAGCGCGGGGCGATCGTCGTCGCCGCCGCGGGCGTCGTCCTGCTCGCGGGCGTGACGCTGGAGGGCGACCTGCCGCGCTCCGACGTCGTCGTCGGCCTCGTGGCGGTGCTCGCGGCGGCCGCGTGCTGGGCCGGGTACATCGTCCTGGGCAAGCGGGTCGCCGGGGGCGGGGCCGGGATCGACGGGCTCGCGGTCGGCATGCTCGTGGGCGCGCTGGTGTTCGCCCCGTTCTTCGGCTCCTCGGTACCGGCCGTCGTGCCCGATCTCGCGCTGCTCGGCTTCCTGCTCGTGGTCGCGGTGTGCTCCTCCGTCGTGCCGTACGTGCTCGACCAGGTGGTGCTGCGCCGCGTGGGCACGGCCACCTTCTCGGTGCTGCTCGCGATGCTCCCGGCGACGGCGACGGTGATCGGCGCCGTCGTCCTGCGGCAGATCCCCTCGTGGCCGGAGATCGCCGGCCTGGCCCTCGTCTCCGGCGCGATCGTCATGACGGCGGCCGGCCGGGAGTAGGGCGTCAGGGGACGAGCAGCACCTTGCCGAAGACCTCGCCCGAGTCGAGCAGGGCGTGCGCGGCCTCGGCCTCGTCCAGCGGCAGACGGGCGTGCACCACGGGCCGCACCCGGCCGTCCGCGACCATCGGCCAGACGTGCTCGCCGACGGCCGAGACCACCTCCGCCTTCTCCTCCACGCTGCGCGAGCGCAGCGTCGTGCCGGTCACCGTCGCGCGCCTTGCCATCAGCCGGGCGAGGTCGAGCTCGCCAGTCCGCCCCTGCTGCAGCCCGATGACGACGAGCCGCCCGCCCGGGGCGAGGAGGCGCACGTTGTCGCCGAGCGCCCCACCCCCGAGCACGTCCAGCACGACGTCGGCCCCCCGGCCGTCCGTCGCCTCGCGGACCGCGGCCACGACGTCCTCGGAGCGGTGGTCGACGACGGCGCTCGCGCCGAGCTCGCGGCAGCGGGCGGTGCGCTCGGGGCCGCCCGCGGTGGCGACGACCCGGGCACCCAGCGCGGCGCCGAGCTGGACTGCGACGCTGCCGACGCCACCGGACCCGCCGTGCACCAGCAGCGTCTCCCCGCTGCGCAGACGGCCGCTGTCCACCAGGTTGGTCCAGGCCGTGCAGACCGCCTCCGGGAGTGCGGCGGCGTCGAGCAGATCGACGCCGTCGGGCACCGGCAGAGTCTGCGCCGCGGGGACGACGACCTGCTCGGCGTAGCCGCCGCCGGCGAGGAGCGCGACCACCTCGTCGCCGACACGCCGGGACGACACGCCCGGTCCGAGCCGGCGGACGGTACCCGATATCTCGAGACCTGGCCACTCGGGAGAACCGGGTGGTGGCGGGTAGACTCCGGCGCGTTGTAGCAGGTCAGCACGGTTGACGCCACTGGAAGCGACGTCGATCAGTACCTCCCCGGTGTCCGGTTCGGGTAGGTTGATGTCAGTTGTGGCGAGTTTCCCTGCAGGGGGTTCGCCCGATATCGTGACGGCTCGCACACGGAGGAAGGCTACTCGCGCGCGGCGTCGAGTGACCAGAGCAGCCCCCTCAGGTGCATGAACACCGGAGACAGCGGAGGCGGGACGCCTTTCGACGCTCCGAACGATCAGTGATGGAGAGAGGTCCCCATGCTCCGCAGGTTGGGCGTTCGCGGGAAGATCCTTGCGACACTCGCCGTGCCGATCTTCGTCCTACTTCTGGCCGCCACGTACATCTCGTGGGGCGCGCTGCAGGACATGATCCAGTCCAACCAGTCGTCGGGCCTGGTGGACAGCCTCGAGCTGCAGGACCGGGCGGGCACCGCGATGGCGGCGGAGCGGGCGCTGTCCGTCGCCGCGCTGAACGACGTCGAGGGCGCGATGGACCAGCTCGTCGAGGCGCAGGAGCAGACGGACGAGGCGATCGACGCGCGCAACGAGGCGCTGGCCGCGCTCGACACCGACATGCTGAGCACCAACGTGCGCGACGCCATCAACGCGACGCTCGAGGACCGCCGGGCCGTCGACGACCTGCAGACCGACGTCATCGCCGGGCAGATCACCGCTGCGTCCGCGACCGCCCAGTACGGCGAGATCATCGAACGGGCGCTGGACATCCCCCGGTCGCTCTCCGCAGCCTCGACCGACTCGGCACTCGCCGAGCGTCTGAACGCCTACGTGGGGATGGACCAGGCGATGCTGGCGAACACCTACGAGCGGCCGATCGTGGCGCTCGGTCTCGCCGACGCGGCACGTGCCGAGGCGACCGACGGCGATCGCAACGGCGACCTCATGAACCAGATGGTGACCGCGCTGAACACCACGGACGACCTGCGGGCGGCGGCGCAGGACCGCGTCGACCGCCTGGGCCTGGGGATCGAGCTCCCCGGCTACTCCGACGAGCTGGACGGCCTGCGGTTCCAGCTGCAGTTCCTCGACTTCTCGAACATCAACCAGCGCAACGCCGCGACCTGGTCCGAGCTCTCCCAGGCCTGGGTCGACGAGATGCAGCCGGTGCGCGACGAGGTCCGCGACGCGACGGTGACCCACGCGAAGAGCGTGTCGTCGAACGCCCGCAACCAGGCGATCGGTACGCTCGTCGCCACCTTCGGCATCGTGCTGCTGTCGCTGGTCATCGCGCTGGTCATCGCCCGACGCATCGTGTCCCCGCTGCGCCGCCTGACCGTCGCCACGGCGGACGTGCGTGAGCGCCTCCCGCAGATGGTCGAGCAGATGGCGGTCCCGGGTCAGTCGCCCGACGTCGACCTGGTGCAGATCCCGGTCGAGTCCGACGACGAGATCGGCCGCCTGGCGCACGCGTTCAACCAGGTCAACGAGACCACGATGGACGTCGCCCGGGAACAGGCGGCGCTCCGTGGCTCGATCGCGGAGATGTTCGTCAACGTCGCCCGGCGTGACCAGGTGCTGCTCAACCGCCAGCTCGCCTTCCTCGACGAGCTCGAGCGCTCGGAGGAGGACGCGAGCACACTGTCCAACCTCTTCCGGCTCGACCACCTCGCCACCCGGATGCGCCGGAACGCCGAGTCGCTGCTGGTCCTCGCCGGCATCGACTCCGGCCGTCGTGTCCGTCACCCGATGCCCGTCTCCGACGTCATCCGGACGGCGTCGTCCGAGATCGAGCTCTACGACCGCGTGCGGCTCAGCCTGCACACCGACCCGCAGATGCTCGGCCACAACGCGTTGAACGCGGCTCACCTGATCGCCGAGCTGCTCGAGAACGCGACCATGTTCTCGGAGCCGCACACCCCCGTGGAGGTCTCTACGGCGCGAGACGAGCGCGGTGTCGTCGTGACGGTCCGCGACCACGGCCTCGGCATGTCTGCCGAGGAGATCGCCGACGCCAACCACAAGGTCGCCTCGACCACCGCGTCCGACGCGGTCGGCGCCCAGCGCCTCGGCCTCTTCGTGGTCGGCCGCCTCGCCGTGCGCCTGCGGGCCACCGTCGAGTTCAGCGCCGGTCAGGGTGGCAAGGGCACGACGGTGACCATCGCGTTCCCGCACGAGCTCTTCCTGTCCGACGACGCGGTTCCCCTGCCGCAGCCGACGGACCCGCTCGAGACGGCGACGCAGCACGCGGTGGCGCAGGCCGGCCCGGAGCAGGCGAGGACCGGCCTGACCGAAGCGGTCCCGCAGACCGTCCCCGCCGACCCGCGGGCGGCGTCGAGCCCGGCCGCCCCGGCGTACGCACCGGAGGGTCAGTACCCGGACGATGCCACCGTCGACCGCCGCTCGGCGCCGGCGATGCCGATGCCCGCCGCCCGGCTCCAGCCGGCCGACCAGCGGCAGCCCGCGCAGTCTTCGTTCGGGATGGCGCAGCCGGAGCCGCCGACGGCCCAGCCCGTCGACCTCGACGCCCTGACGGACGGCACCACCGCCACCGGCATGCCGCGCCGTCGTCGTGGTGACGAGGGCCCGCCGACCGAGTCGATCGTGCTGCCCCCGCTCGCCACGCCCCACATGGACGAGGCCGCCTCGCAGCAGGCCGAGGACGCTTCCTGGTCGCCGCCGCGCGAGGTGTCGACGTCGGGCAGCTCGTTGCCGAGCCGCCAGCGCCCTGCCGGGGGCGTGAACGAGCCGAACGTCCACTCGGGCGCGATGCCGCTCCTTCCGCAGGACGAGCCGGCCCCGGCGCCGATCGAGCCGGAGCAGCGCACCGGCCTCTTCTCGAGCTTCCGGTCGATGGAGCGCCTGGAGGAGACCTCCGGTGACGGCACCCTCCAGCTCGACGCCGTGACGGACGACCCTGCCGACGTGCCCGTGGCGTTCAGCCCGGTCGCGGAGAGCCCGGCGTCGGTCCAGTCGCCGCCCGTCGCGCCGCCGGCGCGGTCGGCGCCCGCACCGGTCGCGGCAGTTCCCGCGCCGGAGCGCCCGCGCGACGAGCCGGCGGCCTCCGAGGACTCCGGCTTCACCACCCTGCCGGCGTTCGAGGACCTGATGTCCGACCTGCCGAGCCGGCGTAGCGAGACGGCGTCCGCCCAGGGCTCGCGCAAGCGTGGCCTCTTCGGCCGCAAGCCCGCCGTCGAGGAGGCTGCCGCTGCGGCGGCGAGCTCGGTCACGAACGGTTCCTCGGTTGAGCCCGTCGGCTCCGCTCGGGGCGTCGATCCGCTGACGGCACCGACGCTCGCCGTCAGCGAGGACTCCGCGGGCTCCGCGCCGGAGCGCCCGCTGCAGCAGGCGCCGGGGGCAGACGGCGGGTGGTCGGGTGCCGCGGCACCGCGTGCCACCGAGCCGGAGCCGTTCGCTCCAGAGCGTCCCGCCGCGGCACCGGTGGCCTACCAGCCGCCGATCGTCGAGGACGTCCCGTTCCCCGCGCCTCGCCCGGTCGAACCGGCACCGTCCGAGGATCCCGCACCCCCTGCTGCCGCGCCCGCCTTCGCGGCGTCGCCGGACGACGGCCGCCCGGCGGCCAGGTCCTACGGCGAGTCCGTGCTGCCGCTGCGTTCCACCGGGGACGCCAGGGCTGACGCGCTCGACCCCCACTACGTGCCCGACACCGTCGAGGCGCGGTCCGAGTGGATGGCCTCGGCCGTCCTGTACGAGGAGATGTCCACGCTCATGCAGCGCGGCGTCTTCCAGGAAGAGAACGTGACGACCAGCAACGAG
Source organism: Isoptericola sp. GX10416 (assembly GCF_056590155.1). Taxonomy (NCBI): domain Bacteria; kingdom Bacillati; phylum Actinomycetota; class Actinomycetes; order Micrococcales; family Promicromonosporaceae; genus Isoptericola; species Isoptericola sp. GX10416. Next base: position 166,900 of record NZ_JBWPVO010000009.1, read on the forward strand.
GAGCAGACGTACCGGCCCACCGCGGTGGCACCGGAGGCCACGAACGGCCTGACCCGCCGGAGCAGGAACGCTGGGCAGCCCGTGTCAGCGGACCGCTTCTCAGCCCGTATCGAACGTGATCCGGAGCAGCTGCGCGCGCGGCTGTCGGCCTTCCAGTCGGCAACCGCTCGCGGACGTTCCGAGGCAACCGGGTGACGAGGCCTCGACGGATGACCCCTTGACCGTGAATGATGTCCCTGGATCGTCTCCGCAGCAGCGGTGACCTGCGCACTCAGCGCACCTGACGAGGAGGAAGCGTGACCCTCAGTACTGAAGCGACCAACTTCGGGTGGCTTCTCGACAACTTCGTCCGGACCGTCCCGGGCAGCCGCCACACCCTGGTGGTCTCTGCGGACGGTCTCCTCATGGCGATGTCGGACCATCTCGATCGCACCAGCGGCGACCAGCTCGCTGCGATCGTGTCGGGGATGTCGAGCCTGACCCGTGGCGCCTCGCGCCAGCTCAGTGGTGGCAACGTCCGGCAGGCCATCATCGAGATGGACAACGGCTACCTCTTCCTGATGAACGTCTCGAACGGTTCGGTCCTCGCGGTCGTGGCCGAGGCGAACTGCGACATCGGCCTCATCGGTTACGAGATGGCCCTGCTGGTGTCGCGCACCGAGGCCACGCTCACGCCGCAGCTCATCTCCGAGATGCGGGGCAGTCTTCCCGTCGACGGCACGACGCGCTCAGCGCAGGTTGGATGAGATAGAGGATGTCGCACGCACCGTTCGGTTCCCTGGGCACGCACTCCGCAGACGGCTACGAGGCTTCCACGGTGCGTCCCTACGCGGTCACGGGTGGCCGCGTCCGGTCCTCCATGTCCGACCTGCCGCTCGAGGCGCTGGTCGAGGTCATGCCAGGAGCGGTCAGCAGCTTCGGGCTCACCCCCGAGAAGCGCGCGATCCTGCAGCACGCGGCGCACACGTACGTGTCGATCGCCGAGCTCTCGGCCCTCCTGAAGCTCCCCCTGGGGGTCGTCCGCATCCTCGTGGCGGACATGCAGGAGGAGGGCCACATCACTGTGCACACGTCGGCTCCGGTGAATGTCCACACGGGCCACGGCAGCAACCACTCGGGGCTTTCCCTGAGCGTCTTGGAGAGTGTTCTCAATGGCATTTCCACCCTCTGACAGCGCGGCGCCCGGGGGTTCCGGCAGTCGGGCCCCCAGCTGGGCGCCGGTCTCGTCACCGGCGGGCGGGCTGAACGCCCCTGCCGCCGGTGCGCCGTCACCCTTCGGCGCAGCACGGACCAGCTCACCGGTGCGTCAGAGCGTGCTCGGTGGATCGACGCGCGCCGAGGCGGGTGCACCCCAGGAGAAGCAGCAGATGTCCAACGCCCCGCAGGCCCCCACGCAGTCGGCACCCGAGCAGCAGGCGAGCGCCGCCTCGAACGTCGCCGCTTCTCAGGGGACGGTGAGCCCGCAGGCCGCATCGGCCGGTCAGGCTGCGCAGCAGCACTCGGTGCAGCAGCAGTCCGTCCAGAAGTCCGCTCCCGCGGCAGCGGCGTCGCCCTCCACGGATGCCGGGGCAGCGCCGACCGTCACGAAGATCGTCGTCGCCGGCGGGTTCGCCGTCGGCAAGACGACCTTCATCGGCTCCATCTCGGACGTCGAGCCGCTCAACACCGAGGCTGCGATGACGGAGCACTCGGTGGGCGTCGACGACGCGGGCGGGGTGACGGACCGCAAGACGACCACGACGGTAGCCATGGACTTCGGCCGTGTGTCGCTGCCCGGGAACCTCTGGTTGTACCTGTTCGGCACGCCTGGCCAGGACCGCTTCCTGTTCATGTGGGACGACCTGGTGCGTGGCGCGATCGGTGCCGTCGTGCTGGTGGACACCGACCGGCTCGAGCAGTGCTTCCCGGCGATCGACTACTTCGAGCAGCGGGGCATCCCGTTCGTGGTCGGGGTCAACTGCTTCGACGGTGTGGCCAAGCACCGCCTCGAGGACGTCCGTGAGGCGCTACAGATCCCGGCGCACGTGCCGATGCTCTACACGGACGCGCGCTCCCGGGCGGCCACCAAGCAGACGCTGATCTCTCTCGTCCAGCTCGCCATGCGGCAGCTGCGGTCGGGCGGCGCTCCGGGCTGATCGCTGCACGTCTCCGATGCGGCCGGTCGGTGGGCACCCGCCCACGGGCCGGCCGTCGTCGCACGCGTGCCCGCCCCGTTAGACTGCGGGGCCTGGGAGGGCTGACAGAGCGGCCGAATGTGACGGTCTTGAAAACCGTTGTGCGGCAACCCCGCACCGGGGGTTCGAATCCCCCGCCCTCCGCTGAGATCATCGCTGGTAGGGGCCGCGTCACCGGCCCGGGGACTCGCTGCCCGCCCGGGCTTTTGCTCCGCGGCCCTCGAGACGGGTAGTCTGGGCGCCGCAGCACAGGCTGATGCCTGGCCGCTGAGGAGACGTCGCATAGTCTGGTCTAGTGCGCCACCCTGCTAAGGTGGTAACGGGGCAACCCGTTCGCGGGTTCAAATC